>NZ_JBITSX010000024.1:71698-82380 GCF_044541255.1 Pseudomonas sp. NPDC085632
ACCGCATCCACGCCGCCCTCCACCCCGAGAACCTCATCGTCGATGTCAAACTCCGGCACTTCTTTACTGAGAGCCATTGTTATAGTCCTTTGGTGAGTTCGACCCCAAGCTCAAGCGACGCCTTTATCCTTGGCAGCGCTGGAGCCTGTCCCCTCTACGTGACGGAACAGGCTGGCTTACAAATCAACGTCTTGGCAGGAACTGCAGCGGATCCACAGGTTTACCTTGGCGGCGAATCTCAAAATGCAGTTTCACCCGGTCTGTACCCGTTGACCCCATTTCGGCAATTGTCTGTCCGACCTTGACCTGCTGTCCCTCCCGAACCAACAGCCTGCGGTTATGGCCGTAGGCACTGACGTAGGTTTCGCTGTGTTTGATGATGACTAATTCGCCGTAGCCCCTTAAGCCACTCCCGGCGTATACCACCGTCCCATCAGACGCAGCTAAAACAGGCTGTCCCAAATCTCCGGCGATATCAATTCCTTTATTCAAACTACCGTTTGAAGAGAATTTTCCAATCAGAATGCCATTAGATGGCCATCCCCAGCCGGTCGGGGCCGGGCCTGCAGGAGGCAATGGAGCGGGTGCTTGCTTGTTGGCGACGGACGGTGCAACGCCCGCAGAACCCCCAGCAGAACCGGTGGTTGTGGTGGTCGTTGTGCCATTTGCCTGACGCCGGATTACCGTGGTTTTACTCGACGATGAAGGTGAAGAACTGCTGTTGCTCACCACTGCCGTCGGTGTTGAACCGGAGCGACCATCGAAGCGAATCGTCTGACCCGGATGGATCGTGTACGGCGTAGGAATATTGTTCCGGGCCGCGAGGGCTTTGTAGTCCCAGCCGTAGCGAAACGCGATCGAAAACATCGTATCGCCCGGACGGACTACATACTGTCCGGTCGTCACGGTAGGACGCTGGGCCACCGCATTGTTGCGATCGACCACCCGCACATTGCTTGATTTGGTGCTGGAGCAACCGACCAGCAAGGTGCTCAAGACAAGGCCAGTCACCAGGCGCTGAAAGCTCGTGTTACCCATACGCTGCGCAATGACTGTGAGACTCACCCGCCGCTCCCTTTGTGGTGGCTGAAAAATGTGAAATGCCGGACGTCGGCATGAGGTGTCGCAAGTATAACGGGCCGGCTCGGCTTTACCTTTAATGAAGCGAAATCGCTTCGCGCACACGTTTGCCAGCTGACAATCTGCTGCGTTTAAACCATCGCTGCCGGAGTAAGACACAGGCGAACGAAAGGAATTCAGCACACGCGAACAAATGCTCAGGCCAGCGGCCCATTGAGCAACGGCACGAAACGAACAGCCCCCAGAGCATGTCGGGAAAAGCCGTTTTCCTCACGCACGATCAGCAACAATTGCTGCACTTCTCCCGAGCCCACCGGAATCACCATGCGCCCGCCAGGCGCCAGTTGATCGAGCAAGGCTTGCGGTACATCCGTGGCCACGGCGGTGACGATAATGCCGTTATACGGCGCCAGCGCCGGCCAGCCTTCCCAGCCATCGCCCCAGCGGAACACCACGTTGCGCAGGTTCAGTTCAACCAGACGTTCCTTGGCGCGATCCTGCAGCACTTTGATGCGCTCAACCGAAAACACTCGTTCAACCAGTTGCGACAACACCGCGGTCTGGTAACCGGACCCGGTGCCGATCTCGAGCACCTTATCCAGTGGGCCCGCCTCCAGCAGCAGCTCGCTCATGCGTGCCACCATATAAGGCTGGGAAATCGTCTGGTTATTGCCAATCGGTAGCGCCGTGTCTTCATAGGCGCGATGGGCCAGCGCTTCATCGACGAACAGATGACGCGGCGTACGCCGAATCACTTCCAGCACCTTGGCGTTGGACACGCCTTCTTCGTACAGGCGCTGGATCAGACGCTCACGGGTACGCTGCGAGGTCATGCCGATACCGCTGCGCAGTCGGTCTTCGTGTTCACGGGCCATCAGCGCAGTCCCTCCAGCCAGCCATCGAGGCTTCTAAAGGCATCGTTGAAGGTGCGATCGAGCTGCAACGGCGTGATGGACACATAGCCCTGCATCACCGCATGAAAGTCGGTGCCCGGACCGCCATCTTCGGCATCGCCGGCTGCTGCAATCCAGTAGCCGGCCTTGCCACGCGGATCGACCACTTTCATCGGTGCTGCCGCCCGGGCACGGTGGCCGAGTCGGGTCAGCTGGATGCCACGAATGTGATCGATGGGCAGATTGGGAATGTTCACGTTGAGCACCGTGCGCGGCGGCAGATCGAGCCCGGCATGGGCTTCAACCAGTTTGCGCGCAAAGTACGCTGCCGTCGGCAGATTATCCACCTGCCGTGAGACCAGCGAAAAAGCAAACGACGGGCGCTCAAGGAAACGTCCCTCAAGGGCGGCCGCCACTGTCCCGGAATACAGCACGTCATCGCCAAGGTTGGCGCCAAGGTTAATGCCGGAAACCACCATGTCCGCCTCGCGCTCCAGCAGGCCGTTGAGGCCCAGGTGCACGCAGTCGGTCGGTGTGCCATTAAGGCTGATAAAGCCATTGGCCAGGTATTGCGGGTGCAGCGGACGGTCGAGCGTCAGCGAACTGCTGGCGCCGCTTTTGTCCTGCTCCGGGGCGATAACCACGCATTCGGTGTAATCCGCCAGCGCGGCATAAAGCGCGGCGAGACCGGGTGCGGTTACCCCATCGTCGTTAGAAATCAGAATACGCATGGGCTGTCCGTCTGCCCCACCGGCACCAGATCAACGAGTTCGCGCACCAATACGGTGGCGAAGCATCCGGCCGGGAGGACGAATTCCAGTTGCAGAATGTCAGGCTGGGGATAATGCCACGTCAACCCGCCAATGGGCAGCCGCAGGATGCGACGTTCGTGGCTCATGCCGGCATGAACCAACCAATCGCGCAGCTCGGCTTCACCGGCGGCAATCCCCTGCTCCAGATCATGGACAGCGCCTGCGGTCGGCGAGTCACCTTCGCCCCACTGCGGACCGGTCGGATGCAGATCGAGAATGGCCAGACGCGGATCGCTGCATTCAGCTTCACCGGCGGGGAAAAAACTGCGGCTGTCGGTGAATGCCAGCAGATCGCCGACTTGCGCTTGCTGCCAGGTGCCATCGGCGACACGCGCCGCCAGCACCTTATTGAAGAGAAAACTGCGCGCCGTCGACAGCAGACGCGAACGCACGTTGCGCTGCTCCGGCAAGGCTTTGCGCGCCGCCCACGCACGCGCATCAACGACGTTGCCGCCGTCATGGCCGAAACGCTGGGCGCCAAAATAATTAGGGATGCCTTGCTGGGCGATCAGTTGCAGACGTTGTTCAATCGCGTCTTTGTCGCCCGCGAACTGGGTCAGGCGCAAAGTGAAACCGTTGGCCGAATGCGCACCGCGCTGCAGCTTGCGCTTGTGGCGGGTGGTCTTGAGGATCTTCAGCGTGTCGTTTTCCGCCGCCGACAAATCCGGATCAGCCTTGCCCGGCAGTTGCACGCTGAACCACTGACGGGTCAACGCCTGACGATCCTTGAGCCCGGCATAGCTGACGGTGCGCAATGGCACACCGGCAGCCTTGGCGATTCGCCGCGCCGCTTCTTCCGTGTTCAGGCCACGCTTTTCGACCCAGATCCACAAATGTTCGCCGTCGCCGCTGAACGGGATGTCGAGGACTTCATCAACCTGAAAATCTTCAGCGATGGCTTTCAGTACCGCAGTGCCGAGGGGTTCACCATAGGCACGCGGGCCGAGCAATTGCAGTTCATTCATGCGCGCAGCAACAAGGCAACGGAGTGCACGGCGATGCCTTCTTCGCGACCGACAAAGCCAAGCTTTTCGGTGGTGGTAGCTTTCACGTTCACTTGATCCAACTCAACTTGTAGATCCGCCGCGATCAACGCGCGCATCGTTTCGATATGCGGGGCCATTTTTGGCGCCTGGGCGACAATCGTGTTATCGACGTTGCCGACTTTCCAGCCCTTGGCATGGATCAGCGCGACCACATGACGCAGCAGCGCACGGCTGTCGGCGCCCTTGAATTGCGGGTCGGTGTCCGGGAAGTGTTTACCGATATCACCCAGCGCCGCAGCGCCGAGCAAGGCATCGCTCAAGGCGTGCAGCAGGACGTCACCGTCGGAATGAGCGAGCAGCCCAAAGCTGTGTGCGATACGCACGCCGCCCAGAGTAATGAAATCGCCTTCAGCGAAACGGTGCACATCATAGCCGTGGCCAATACGCATAAAAAAACGCCCCGATTTTTGTCAGGGCGTGATTCTACCTGCATTAACCGCGCAGGGCGCGTGCGTGATGCTGCAAGTGGTCATCTATAAAGCTTGAGATGAAGAAATAGCTGTGGTCGTAGCCCGGTTGCAGGCGCAATGTCAGCGGATGGCTCGCTTGTTTTGCCGCTTGTTGCAAGGCTTCGGGTTTGAGCTGAGTGGCGAGGAAGTCGTCGCGATCACCCTGATCGACCAGCAGCGGCAGTTTTTCGTCCGCTTCGGCGATCAGCGCGCAGGCATCCCACTCTTTCCACTTCGAACGATCTTCGCCCAGGTAACGGGAGAACGCCTTTTGCCCCCATGGGCAATCCATCGGGTTGTTGATCGGCGAGAACGCCGACACCGATTGATAGCGACCTGGGTTTCGCAACGCGCAGACCAACGCACCGTGGCCGCCCATGGAGTGGCCGCTGATGCTGCGTTTGTCCGACGCAGGGAAATGCGCTTCAACCAGCGAAGGCAATTCCTGCACGACATAGTCATGCATCCGATAGTGGCGCGACCAGGGCTCCTGCGTGGCATTCAGATAGAACCCGGCGCCGAGACCGAAATCCCAAGCGTTGTCCGGGTCACCCGGGACATCGGGGCCACGTGGGCTGGTGTCCGGCGCAACAATGATCAAACCCAATTCGGCAGCCATGCGCATCGCGCCGGCCTTCTGCATGAAGTTCTCATCGGTGCAGGTCAGGCCCGACAACCAATACAACACCGGCAGCTTGCCGCCCTGCTCAGCCTGCGGCGGCAGGTACACGGCAAACACCATGTCGCAACCCAGCACGTCAGAACGATGGCGATAGCGCTTGTGCCAACCGCCAAAACTCTTCTGACAGGAGATGTTTTCCAGACTCATGCAAAGACTCCTACGCGGTCACGGAAACAAGCCTTCACGACTTTTTGCCATGTCCCAACGATTGATCAGAAATGAATGACGGTACGGATGCTCTTGCCTTCGTGCATCAGGTCGAACGCTTTGTTGATGTCTTCGAGGCCCATGGTGTGGGTGATGAAAGTGTCCAGCGGGATTTCGCCGCTTTGGGCCATGTCGACGTAGCTTGGCAACTCGGTACGACCGCGCACGCCGCCGAACGCCGAACCGCGCCAGACGCGACCGGTCACCAACTGGAACGGACGGGTGGCGATTTCCTGGCCGGCACCGGCCACACCGATGATCACCGACTCCCCCCAACCTTTGTGGCAGCATTCAAGGGCGGCGCGCATCAGTTGCACGTTGCCGATGCATTCGAAGGAGAAATCGACGCCGCCATCGGTCATGTCGACGATCACTTCCTGGATCGGACGATCGAAATCTTTCGGGTTCACGCAGTCGGTGGCACCGAGCTGCTTGGCGATCTCGAACTTGGCCGGGTTGATGTCGATGGCGATGATGCGTGCAGCCTTGGCTTTAACTGCGCCGATCACCGCAGACAGACCGATGCCGCCCAGACCGAAGATGGCCACGGTGTCACCCGGTTTGACCTTGGCGGTGTTGAGCACCGCGCCGATACCGGTGGTGACGCCGCAGCCCAGCAGGCAGACCTTTTCCAGTGGCGCATCCTTGGAGATTTTGGCCACGGAGATTTCCGGCAGCACGGTGTATTCCGAGAACGTCGAAGTGCCCATGTAGTGGAAAATCGTTTCGCCCTTGTAGGAAAAGCGCGAAGTGCCGTCCGGCATCAAACCTTTACCCTGAGTGGCGCGAATCGCCTGACACAGGTTGGTCTTGCCCGACTTGCAGAATTTGCACTGGCCACATTCCGGGGTGTACAGCGGAATCACGTGATCGCCAACGGCAACCGAAGTCACGCCTTCGCCGATCGCTTCAACGATGGCGCCACCTTCGTGGCCGAGGATCGACGGAAAAATGCCTTCCGGGTCAGCGCCGGACAGGGTGTAGGCGTCCGTGTGGCAAACACCGGAAGCAACGACACGCAGCAGGACTTCACCGGCCTTGGGCAAGGCGACGTCGACTTCTACGATTTCCAGCGGCTTCTTGGCCTCGAAGGCAACGGCGGCGCGCGACTTGATCATGCTGACTCTCCAGTGAATCCATTGAATAAAAAAACCAGACAAGGAGTGTAATACATGGCTTTACGATGAATAATCCGGACAAAAGCAAAACATTATTGCCATACAGGGATAATCCCGATGTCCGAAAATCGCTGGGAAGGCATCGACGAGTTCGTCGCTGTCGCCGAATGCAGCCAGTTCACCGCCGCCGCGGAACGCCTTGGGGTTTCTTCCTCGCACGTCAGTCGTCAAATAGTCCGACTCGAAGAGCGTTTGCAGACGCGCCTGCTCTATCGCAGTACCCGGCGCGTGACACTGACCGAGGCCGGGCAGACCTTTCTGCAACATTGTCAACGCCTGCAGGATGGTCGCGAAGAAGCCTTGCGTGCGGTTGGCGACCTGACCAGCGAGCCAAAAGGCATGCTGCGCATGACCTGTGCCGTCGCCTACGGTGAACGCTTTATCGTGCCGCTCGTGACGCGGTTCATGGGGCTTTATCCACAGCTGCGCATCGATATCGAATTGAGCAATCGCCAGCTCGATCTGGTGCATGAAGGTCTGGATCTGGCGATTCGTCTCGGTCGATTGCAGGATTCACGCTTGGTCGCCACGCGCTTGGCACCGCGTCGGATGTTTCTCTGTGCCTCACCGTCCTACGTTGAGCGGTACGGCCGCCCACACAGTCTGTCGGAATTGAGTCGGCACAATTGCCTGATCGGCAGCTCGGACATCTGGCAGCTTGAGCAAAACGGGCGGGAGTTTTCCCAGCGCGTGCAGGGGAACTGGCGCTGCAACAGTGGGCAAGCGGTGCTGGATGCGGCGTTGCAGGGGGTTGGGCTGTGTCAGCTGCCGGATTATTACGTGCTGGAGCATCTGCACAGTGGCGCGTTGATTTCGTTGCTGGAGGCGCATCAGCCGCCGAATACGGCAGTGTGGGCGCTGTATCCGCAGCAACGGCACTTGTCGCCGAAGGTGCGCAAGTTGGTGGATTTTCTTAAGGAAGGGTTGGCTGAGCGGCCGGAGTATCGGGTTTGAGATCAAAAGATCGCAGCCTTCGGCAGCTCCTACAGGGGAATGCATTCCAATGTAGGAGCTGCCGAAGGCTGCGATCTTTTAGCGACGGTTAGCCCAACGCTGGCGCAACCACTCCAGATCTTCCGGCCGGGTGACCTTGAGATTATCCGCCCGCCCTTCAATCAGTCGCGGCTTAAGCCCCGCCCACTCCATCGCCGAAGCCTCATCGGTAATCACCGCGTCCGCCACCAGACTGTCCGCCAACGCCCGATGCAACGCACCGAGGCGGAACATCTGCGGCGTATACGCCTGCCAGATCACGCTGCGATCCACGGTTTCCAATACACGACCGTGCCTGTCGACCCGCTTCAACGTGTCGCGCGCAGGGACGGCGAGCAAACCGCCCACCGGATCATCCGCCAGTTCATCAAGTAGCTTGTCGAGATCGTCGCGACTCAGATTGGGCCGTGCCGCATCGTGCACCAGCACCCAATCTTCATCATCGGCACCCTGCGCATGCAAATGCAGCAAGGCATTGAGCACTGAACCGGAACGCTCAGCCCCGCCCTCAACCCGCTGAATGCGCGGATCGCTGGCGCAGGCCAGGTTCGGCCAGTAAGGATCATCAACAGCAAGACTGACCACCAGCCCCTTGAGGCTTGGGTGATCGAGGAAACAGCCGAGGCTGTGTTCGAGAATTGTGCGCCCGCCCAGTTGCAGATACTGCTTGGGACGGTCCGCGGCCATTCGAGCACCGACGCCCGCGGCAGGAATCACGGCCCAGAAGGCCGGCAGGGAATTGATCATTGGGCCAACTGGTAAAGGGTTTCGCCGTCCTTGACCATGCCCAGCTCGTGACGAGCCCGCTCTTCAACGGTTTCCATGCCCTTTTTCAACTCGCTGACTTCAGCGTCCATCACTCGGTTGCGCTCAAGCAAACCTTCGTTCTCGGCGTGTTGATCAGCAATCTGCTGATTCAGCTCGGCGACTTGCGCCAGACTGCCATTGCCCACCCACAGGCGGTACTGCAGACCGGCCAGTAGCAAGAGCAAAACGAGAAACAACCAGTAAGGACTGCGCATCGAATATCAGGTATCCAGTGAAAAAAGACAGCCACGCCAAAACTTTGAAGCATCTGATAGCACGAAGCCTGGAAGACCCAGGCTTGTGCTGTTAAGGCATCAGATTAGTGGCAAATCCATCGCTGTCACGACTTTTTCGACACAATCCGGTGTCCTTCCATCGATTTGTACTTAGCCGCGGAACTCGCTGCGACCGTTGTACTTGGCCTTGCCATTCAACTGCTCTTCGATACGCAGCAGTTGGTTGTACTTGGAAACGCGGTCGGAACGGCACAGCGAACCGGTCTTGATCTGGCCAGCCGAAGTACCCACCGCCAGGTCGGCAATGGTGGAATCTTCGGTTTCGCCGGAACGGTGCGAGATCACTGCGGTGTAACCGGCAGCCTTGGCCATCTGGATGGCTTCCAGGGTTTCGGTCAGGGTGCCGATCTGGTTGAACTTGATCAGGATCGAGTTGGCGATGTTTTTATCGATGCCCTCTTTCAGGATCTTGGTGTTGGTCACGAACAGGTCGTCGCCCACCAATTGAACCTTCTCGCCGATCTTGTCGGTGAGGATCTTCCAGCCAGCCCAGTCGGACTCGTCCAGACCGTCTTCGATCGAGATGATCGGGTAACGTTCGGTCAGGCCTTTGAGGTAGTCAGCGAAACCTTCAGCAGTGAACACCTGGCCTTCGCCGGACAGGTTGTACTTGCCGTCTTCGTAGAATTCGCTCGCCGCGCAGTCCAGCGCCAGGGTCACGTCGGTGCCCAACTTGTAACCGGCGTTGGCAACAGCTTCCGAGATCACTTTCAAAGCGTCTTCGTTGGAGGCCAGGTTCGGTGCGAAACCGCCTTCGTCGCCAACGGCGGTGCTCAGGCCACGGGCCTTCAGCACGGCTTTCAAGTGATGGAAAATCTCGGTGCCCATGCGCAGACCTTCCGAGAAAGACTTGGCGCCAACCGGCTGCACCATGAATTCCTGGATGTCGACGTTGTTATCGGCGTGCTCGCCACCGTTGATGATGTTCATCATCGGTACCGGCATCGAGTAAACACCCGGCGTGCCGTTGAGGTTGGCGATGTGTGCGTACAGCGGCAGGTCCTGATCCTGAGCAGCAGCCTTGGCCGCAGCCAGGGACACGGCGAGGATGGCGTTGGCGCCCAGGGTTGCTTTGTTTTCGGTACCGTCGAGCTTGATCATCGCGTGATCCAGCGCTTTCTGGTCGCTTGGGTCGGTGCCCAGCAGCAGATCGCGGATCGGGCCGTTGATGTTGGCGACTGCTTTCAGTACGCCTTTGCCCAGATAACGGCTCTTGTCGCCATCACGCAGCTCGAGCGCTTCACGCGAGCCAGTGGATGCACCGGACGGCGCGCAAGCGCTGCCGATGATGCCGTTGTCGAGAAGCACGTCCGCTTCCACGGTGGGATTGACTCGGGAGTCGAGAACTTCACGACCTTTGATGTCGACGATTTTTGCCATTGTTGTAAACACTCCAAAGTTGACGAAAACGACGCAGCTAGAGGAAATCTTTTTACCGTCGGCAAGGGGTGTGCAGCGGGCAGACTTGCAGACGATAACGCTCATGCCCGAGGGCATGAGCGACAAATCGTGCGGTACTTTACCGGAGAATTGAGGTTTACGCGGTTTCTACCGTCGGAAAACTCTTCACCAGTTCGTCCAAAGCTTTGAGCTGGGCCAGAAATGGCTCCAGTTTGTCCAGACGCAAGGCGCAAGGGCCATCGCATTTGGCGTTGTCCGGGTCCGGATGCGCTTCGAGGAACAGACCCGCCAGCGACTGGCTCATGCCGGCCTTGGCCAGATCCAGGACCTGTGCACGGCGACCGCCGGCGGAGTCGGCACGACCACCCGGCATTTGCAGCGCGTGGGTCACATCGAAGAATACCGGGTACTCGAACTGCTTCATGATGCCGAAGCCGAGCATGTCGACCACGAGGTTGTTATAGCCGAAGCTCGAACCACGCTCGCAGAGGATCAATTGATCGTTACCCGCTTCCACGCACTTGTTCAGGATGTGTTTCATTTCCTGAGGCGCGAGGAACTGGGCTTTCTTGATGTTGATCACTGCATTGGTCTTGGCCATCGCGACGACCAGATCGGTCTGACGCGACAGGTAGGCCGGCAGCTGAATGATGTCGCAGACCTCAGCGACGACCGCAGCCTGATCAGGCTCGTGGACGTCGGTGATGATCGGCACGCCGAAGGCTTGTTTGATGTCCTGGAAGATGCGCATGCCCTCGTCCAGGCCAGGACCACGATAAGAGGTCACAGAAGAACGGTTGGCCTTGTCGAAACTGGCCTTGAAAACGTAAGGGATAAC
>NZ_JBITSX010000025.1:0-82081 GCF_044541255.1 Pseudomonas sp. NPDC085632
CACGGTGTTGATGCGCTGCGTTGAAATCGGATGGCCCTTGATGTAGAAGAAACCCCACTCGCGGCAGGCGAGATCAATTTGTTCACCCACGGCAGCGCCAAGCACACCGACATCATGAAAACCGAAGGCCTGAAACAGGCACTCGACAAGCATGGTTTCGACGCCGCATTCGGCGGCGCCCGTCGCGATGAAGAGAAATCCCGCGCCAAAGAGCGCGTGTACTCGTTCCGCGACAGCAAGCACCGCTGGGACCCGAAAAATCAGCGTCCAGAGCTGTGGAACGTCTACAACGGCAAGGTCAACAAGGGCGAATCCATCCGCGTATTCCCTCTGTCGAACTGGACCGAGCTGGACATCTGGCAGTACATCTACCTCGAAGGCATCCCGATTGTGCCGCTGTACTTCGCCGCCGAACGCGAAGTGATCGAGAAGAATGGCACGCTGATCATGATCGACGACGAGCGCATCCTCGAGCACCTGTCCGACGAAGACAAAGCGCGCATCGTCAAAAAGAAAGTGCGTTTCCGTACCCTTGGCTGCTACCCGTTGACGGGCGCCGTGGAGTCCGAGGCCGAAAGCCTCACGGACATCATTCAAGAAATGCTCCTGACGCGAACTTCCGAGCGCCAGGGCCGAGTCATCGACCACGATGGCGCCGGCTCGATGGAAGATAAAAAACGTCAAGGCTATTTCTAAGGGGCTGTCATGTCGCATGTTTCTGATTTGATCAGCGAGGACATCCTCGCCTACCTGGGCCAGCACGAACGTAAAGAACTGCTGCGCTTTTTGACTTGCGGTAACGTCGATGACGGCAAGAGCACCCTGATCGGGCGCCTGCTGCACGACTCGAAGATGATCTACGAAGATCACCTCGAAGCGATTACCCGCGACTCGAAGAAAGTCGGCACCACCGGTGACGACATCGACCTGGCATTGCTGGTCGACGGCCTGCAGGCCGAGCGTGAGCAGGGCATCACCATCGATGTTGCTTACCGCTATTTCTCCACCGCCAAACGCAAATTCATCATCGCCGACACCCCCGGTCATGAGCAGTACACCCGCAACATGGCCACCGGTGCCTCCACCTGTGACCTGGCGATCATTCTGGTTGACGCGCGTTACGGCGTGCAGACCCAGACCCGTCGCCACAGCTTCATCGCCTCGTTGCTGGGGATCAAACACATCGTCGTCGCCATCAACAAGATGGACTTGAAGGGCTTCGATGAAGGCGTGTTCGAGTCGATCAAGGCTGACTACCTGAAGTTCGCCGAAGGCTTGAAGATGAAGCCGACCAGCATGCACTTCGTGCCGATGTCTGCCCTCAAGGGCGACAACGTGGTGAACAAGTCCGAGCGCTCGCCTTGGTACAAAGGCCAGTCGCTGATGGAAATCCTCGAGACCGTGGAAGTGGCGGGCGACCGCAACTTCACCGATCTGCGTTTCCCGGTGCAGTACGTCAACCGTCCGAACCTGAACTTCCGTGGTTTCGCCGGCACGCTGGCCAGCGGCATCGTGCACAAAGGCGATGAAGTCGTGGTGCTGCCGTCGGGCAAGAGCAGTCGCGTGAAATCCATCGTCACCTTCGAAGGTGAGCTGGAACATGCAGGTCCAGGTCAGGCAGTGACGCTGACCATGGAAGACGAAATCGACATCTCCCGTGGCGACCTGTTGGTGCATGCCGACAACGTGCCGCCGGTCACCGACAGCTTCGAAGCGATGCTGGTGTGGATGGCTGAAGAGCCGATGCTGCCGGGCAAGAAATACGACATCAAACGCGCCACCAGTTACGTGCCGGGCTCGATTGCCAGCATCGTCAACAAGGTCGACGTGAACACCCTGGAAGAAGGCCCGGCGAGCGCGTTGCAGCTCAACGAAATCGGCAAGGTGAAGATCGCGCTCGACGCGCCGATCGCCCTCGACGGTTACGAAAGCAACCGCACCACCGGCGCGTTCATCATCATCGACCGCTTGACCAACGGTACCGTCGGCGCCGGCATGATCGTCGCGCAGCCAGTGACCCATGGCACTGCCACGCACCACGGCAAACTGGCGCACGTAGCGACTGAAGAACGCGCTCAGCGTTTCGGTCAGCAACCGGCCACCGTGTTGTTCAGCGGCCTGTCGGGCGCGGGCAAGAGCACCCTGGCCTACGCGGTCGAGCGCAAGCTGTTCGACATGGGCCGTGCGGTGTTTGTGCTGGATGGGCAGAACCTGCGTCAGGATCTGAACAAAGGTCTGCCACAGGATCGCGCCGGGCGTACCGAGAACTGGCGTCGTGCCGCGCACGTCGCGCGTCAGTTCAACGAAGCGGGTCTGCTGACCTTGGCCTCGTTCGTCGCGCCAAGCGCTGAAGGGCGTGAGCAGGCCAAGGACCTGATCGGCAAGGATCGTCTGCTGACGGTCTACGTGCAGGCCTCGCCGGCCGTGTGCGCCGAGCGTGATCCGCAAGGTCTGTATGCCGCCGCCGGCGACAACATCCCGGGCGAATCCTTCCCGTACGACGTGCCGCTGAATGCCGATCTGGTGATCGACACGCAGACATTGAGTGTGGAAGAAAGCGTCAAGCAAGTGCTGGATCTGCTGCGTCAGCGTGGCGCGATTTAAGCGATAAAGCAGCGGCAAGCTTCGAGTTTCAAGCTGCAAGAAAAAGCCCGCCGATGAGTGATCATCGGCGGGCTTTTTTATTCGGGCATAGGCGATTCGTGATCGTTCCCACGCTCTGCGTGGGAACGCAGCCCGGGACGCTCCGCGTCCCATCTAAAGCGGACGCAGAGCGTCCAGTGAGGCATTCCCACGCGGAGCGTAGGAACGATCATACGGAAGGATATTCGCGGTGCATCTGTTCCAGTAACGCATCCTTATCCAGCCACAGCTGATTGATCCAGCCCTGAAACTGCAAACGATACTCACCGTCCTGATCGTAATTCTTGCCGATGAATTGCTGCGGAATCTTCAGCTCTTCAAAGTGCACCACCACGTCGCGCACATTGCCGCAAAGCAGATCCCAGAACCCCGGACGCCCGGTCGGATAGTGAATCGTCACGTTGACGATCGACTCCAACTGCTCGCCCATCGCATCCAGTACAAACGCGATGCCGCCGGCCTTGGGCTTGAGCAGGTACTTGAACGGCGACTGCTGCTGCGCATGCTTGCCGTCGGTAAACCGCGTGCCCTCGACAAAGTTGAAAATCCCCACCGGGTTATTACGAAACTTCGCGCAAGTCTTACGAGTAGTCTCCAGGTCTTTGCCTTTCTTCTCCGGGTGCTTGGCCAGGTACGCCTTGGAGTAGCGCTTCATGAACGGAAAGCCCAGCGCCCACCACGCCAGTCCAATCACCGGTACCCAGATCAGCTCCTGCTTGAGGAAGAATTTCAGCGGCTGAATCCGGCGATTGAGCACGTATTGCAGCACCAGAATATCGACCCAGCTCTGGTGATTGCTGGTGATCAGATACGAGTGCTGATAGTCGAGGCCTTGCAGACCACTGACGTGCCAGCGGGTGCGCCGGACCAGGTTCATCCAGCCCTTGTTATTGCTGATCCAAGCCTCGTGGGTGTGGCTCATCAGCCAGCGCGAAGCCCGCCGGGCGAAATCGAACGGCAACACTTTGATCAGCGCCACGCAGAACAGAAACGAGCACAGCAGAATCGTATTAAGTGCCAACAGCAGCGAAGCAATCACGCCGCGCAGCGGTGCAGGTAGAAAATCCAGCATTTACACATCCATAGGTCGGTTGGCGGCTTGAATCGCGGTGAGGGCGATGGTGTAGACGATGTCATCGACCTGCGCGCCGCGCGGCAAGTCATTCACCGGTTTGCGCAGGCCTTGCAACATCGGCCCGAGGCTGACGCAATCGGCGCTGCGTTGTACGGCTTTGTGGGTGGTGTTGCCAGTGTTGAGATCGGGGAACACAAACACGGTGGCGCGACCGGCCACCTGGCTGTTCGGCGCCAGTTGCCGGGCGACTTCGGCGTTGGCTGCGGCGTCGTATTGCAGTGGGCCGTCGATCAGCAGCGAGTGCTGTTGTTCGTGGGCGAGCAGGGTGGCTTCGCGGACTTTTTCGACTTCTTCGCCGGTGGCCGATTCGCCGCTGGAGTAGCTGATCATGGCCACGCGCGGAGTGATACCGAATGCCGCCGCCGAATCAGCGCTCTGCAGGGCGATCTCGGCCAGTTCGGTGGCGCTCGGGTGCGGGTTCATCACGCAGTCGCCGTACACCAGCACTTCTTCCGGGAACAGCATGAAGAACACCGACGACACCAGCGTGCAGCCCGGTGCGGTCTTGATCAACTGAAGGGCCGGGCGGATGGTGTTGGCGGTGGTGTTGATCACACCCGAGACCAATCCGTCGACTTCATCCAGCGCCAGCATCATGGTGCCGATCACCACGGTGTCTTCCAGCTGCTGCTCGGCCATCGGTGCATTGAGGCTTTTGGTCTTGCGCAGGGCGACCATCGGCTCCACGTAGCGCTCGCGGATCAGGTCCGGATCGAGAATCTCCAGTCCCGGCGGCAACACGATGCCTTGAGCGCGAGCGACGGCTTCGACGTCTTCCGGTTTCGCCAGCAACACGCAACGGGCAATCCCGCGCTCCTGACAAATTGCCGCCGCTTGCACGGTGAACGGTTCGCTGCCTTCGGGCAGGACGATGCGTTTGTTCGCCGCTTGCGCACGCTGAATCAATTGATAGCGGAACACCGCCGGCGACAGACGCATTTCCCGTGGCGTGCCGCAGCGTTGGTGCAGCCATTTCGCGTCGAGATGGCTGGCAACGAAGTCGGTGATGATCTCCGCACGCTCGCGGTCATCGATCGGGATTTCCTTGTTCAAACCGTTGAGCAGGTTGGCGGTGTCGTAGGAACCGGTGCTCACCGACAACACCGGCAAACCGGCCTGCAAGGCGCCACGGCACAAATCCATGATGCGCGGGTCGGGCAGGGTGTCGCTGGTCAGCAGCAGGCCGGCCAGCGGTACGCCGTTGATCGCCGCGAGGCTGACGGCGAGGATGATGTCGTCGCGATCGCCGGGCGTCACCACCAGTACGCCGGGCTTGAGCAGCTCGACGGTGTTGCGCATGGTCCGTGCGCAGATGATGATTTTGGTCATCCGGCGGGTTTCGTAATCACCCGCATTGAGCACTTGCGCGCCCATCAGGTCGGCGACGTCGCGGGTGCGTGGTGCGTTGAGTTCGGGTTGGAACGGGATGCAGCCGAGCAAGCGGAAATCGCCGCTGCGCAGCAACGGCGAATGCTCTTTCAGACGCGCAGCGAAGGCGTCCATGCTCTCGTCGGTCTTGACCTTGTTGAGGATCACGCCGAGGACTTTCGGGTCTTTCGGGCCACCGAACAATTGCGCCTGCAATTCGACACGGCCGGAGAGTTCGGCGAGGACTTCGTTTTCCGGCGCCGAGACCAGAATCACCTCGGCATCAAGGCTTTTCGCCAAGTGCAGGTTGACTCGCGCGGCATAGCTGGCGCTGCGGGTCGGCACCATGCCTTCAACGACCAGCACGTCTTTGCCGATGGCCGCTTGCTGATACAGGGCGATGATTTCTTCGAGCAGCTCATCAAGCTGACCGTCGCCGAGCATTCGCTCGACATGCGCCAGACCCAGTGGCTGCGGCGGTTTCAGACCGTGGGTGCGCGCCATCAGTTCGGTCGAACGCTCAGGGCCGGTGTCGCCGGGGTGCGGCTGCGCAATCGGTTTGAAGAAGCCGACTTTCAGGCCCGCTCGCTCCAGCGTACGCACCAGCCCAAGGCTGATGGAGGTCAGACCCACGCCAAAATCGGTGGGTGCGATAAAAAAAGTTTGCATGCGAATTCTCTAAAGTTGCATGGCAATGGCGATCATCTATCTCTGACAATCTGCCGAAATTCAGTCGCCAAGGTTATCGTTAACCGAGCCTTGTGCGCACCAACCGCAGGCAAAGGGTTGGCCTATTTTTTCAATACGTTGCGCCGGGTCGAGCACCCAGGCGCGCGATTGCCACGGCGGCTGATGGCGCAGGTGTTGGGTGTGGCCACAAGAAAGCTCGGCCACCCAATGGCCTTCTTCGTCTTGATGAAAGCCTGCGATCGTCGAAACCCGTTTGTCCGGGTTGTGTTCGCTTTCGCGCGTTTGCTTCGCTAAACTTGGTCTTTCTATATTCTTATGCAAAAGGTCTCGCCCCATGCTGATCGCCGCCAATAAGGCTGTCTCCATCGACTATACCCTGACCAACGACGCTGGTGAGGTCATCGACAGCTCCGCCGGCGGCGCTCCGCTGGTCTACCTGCAAGGCGCAGGCAACATCATTCCAGGCCTGGAAAAAGCGCTGGAAGGCAAAGCTGTTGGTGACGAGCTGGAAGTTTCCGTTGAACCGGAAGACGCTTACGGCGAATACGCCGCCGAGCTGGTCAGCACCCTGAGCCGCAGCATGTTCGAAGGCGTTGACGAGCTGGAAGTCGGCATGCAGTTCCACGCTTCGGCGCCGGACGGCCAGATGCAAATCGTCACCATCCGTGACCTCGACGGCGACGACGTGACGGTTGATGGCAACCACCCACTGGCCGGTCAGCGCCTGAACTTCAAAGTGAAGATCGTTGATATCCGTGATGCCAGCCAGGAAGAAATCGCTCATGGCCACGTCCATGGCGAAGGTGGCCATCACCACTGATTTTCTGCGCTAAGCTTCGAGTACTGGAGAGGCGCCTGCGGGCGCCTTTTTAGTCCGCGGCTGTCCTTGGTGGCCTCGCCAAGTGGCTGTTTCGAGTAGAACATCGGAATCCTGGAGTTCGTCATGAGTGCTTTTCACGACCTTAAGTTGACAGCCCTGGATGGTCAGGAGCTACCGCTGGCGCCGTTCAAGGGCCAAGTCGTGCTGGTGGTCAACGTCGCCTCCAAGTGCGGCTTGACGCCTCAGTATGCGGCGCTGGAAAACCTCTATCAGCAATTCAAAGGCAAAGGGTTCAGCGTGCTGGGCCTGCCGTGCAACCAGTTTGCCGGTCAGGAACCCGGTTCTGAAAAGGAAATTCAGGAGTTCTGCAGCCTTAACTATGGCGTGACGTTTCCGTTGTCGAGCAAGCTTGAAGTCAACGGTCACGAACGGCATCAACTCTACCGCTTGCTGGCGGGCGAGGGCGCGGAGTTCCCCGGTGACATCACCTGGAATTTCGAGAAATTCCTGCTTGGCAAGGATGGCCGGGTGCTGGCGCGGTTCTCGCCGCGTATGGCGCCGGATGATCCGACCATTGTTCATGCGATTGAAAAAGCGCTGGGCTGAAAAGCAAAATCAAAAGATCGCAGCCTTCGGCAGCTCCTACAGGTGACCTCAAAACCCATGTAGAAGCTGCCGAAGGCTGCGATCTTTTGCTTTACGTCTTTTAATCCTTAATCACCCAAATCAATAGTGCTGTTCAAAGGCTTCGCTCCTCCATATTATCGCCGTCATAAAGCCTTCTCTGTGGAGCCCTTCGATGCCCGTTCAAGCCTTGTTCAAACCGTTCCGCCTCGGAGCCCTCGAACTGCCGACCCGTGTGGTCATGGCGCCGATGACTCGCTCTTTCTCCCCGGGTGGCGTGCCTAATTCGAAAGTCATCGAGTACTACCGTCGTCGCGCGGCGGCCGGTGTTGGCTTGATCATCACTGAAGGCACCACCGTCGGCCACATCGCCTCCAACGGTTACCCGAATGTGCCGCAATTCTTTGGTGAAGCGCCGTTGGCCGGCTGGAAGAAAGTCGTCGACGCCGTTCACGCCGAGGGCGGCAAGATTGTTCCGCAACTTTGGCATGTGGGTAGCGTGCGCCGCATCGGCACCGAGCCGGACGCCAGCGTGCCGGCTTATGGCCCGTCGGAAAAACTCAAGGACGGTCAGGTCGTGGTGCACGGCATGAGCAAACAAGACATTCAGGACGTGATCGCCGCGTTCGCTCAAGCGGCCAAAGATGCACAGAGCATCGGCATGGACGGCGTGGAAATCCACGGCGCCCACGGTTACCTGGTCGATCAGTTCTTCTGGGAAGGCAGCAACCAGCGCACCGACGAATACGGCGGCAGCCTGGCCAACCGTTCGCGTTTCGCCATCGAACTGATTCAAACCGTGCGTGCTGCGGTTGGCGAAGGTTTCCCGATCATCTTCCGTTTTTCGCAATGGAAGCAGCAGGATTACACCGCGCGTCTGGTGCAAACCCCGGAAGCACTGGGCGAATTCCTCAAGCCGCTGTCCGATGCCGGCGTGGATATTTTCCACTGCTCGACGCGTCGCTTCTGGGAGCCGGAGTTCGACGGCTCTGACTTGAACCTGGCCGGCTGGACACGCCAATTGACCGGCAAGCCGACCATTACCGTCGGCAGCGTGGGGCTGGATGGTGAGTTCCTGCAGTTCATGGTCAACACCGACAAGGTCGCGCAACCGGCCAGTCTGGAGAACCTGCTGGAGCGTCTGAACAAAGAGGAATTCGATCTGGTGGCGGTGGGGCGTGCACTGCTGGTCGACCCGGACTGGGCGCAGAAAGTCCGTGAAGGGCGTGAACAGGATATCCTGCCGTTCAGCCGTGAGGCGTTGATGACGCTGGTTTAACCGGCGCCCTTACTGACGCTATCGCTGGCAAGCCAGCTCCCACAGGTTTTATGGGTGTTCACACGACCTGTGGTCACTGGAAATCCCTGTGGGAGCTGGCTTGCCAGCGATGGCGGTTTCAAACGCAACAATAATTCAGGGAAGTGTCTGCGCATTCGGGACAACCTGCTCCCCCACACAAGCCCCACGCAAATGCTTTTCAAACTGCTCGATAACCGCCGGCCAGCCCTGGCGGCTCGCATGCTGTCGCGCATTCAGGCGCACGCAACGCAACGTCTCATCCTCTTCCAGCAACCACGCCGCCGCCTCGCAGAACGCCTGTTCATCACCGGGCATCGCCAGCACGCCGTTGTAGCCATGGCGAATATGTTGCGCTGCCGCAGCCTGATCGTAAGCCACCACGCCAAGTCCTGACGCCAATGCTTCGAGCACAACATTGCCGAAGGTTTCGGTAAGGCTCGGAAACAAAAATACGTCGCCCGACGCGTAGTGCGCCGCCAACGCCTCGCCGCGCTGTGAGCCGCAGAAAATGGCCTCTGGCAAATCCTTCTCCAGCGCCAGCCGTTGTGGCCCGTCGCCGACAACGATCAGTTTCAGATTGTGCTGTGGATAAGTGCCCCGCAGTTTTTCGAAGCAGCGTTTGAGCAGGCCAAGGTTTTTCTCCGGCGCGAGTCTTCCTACGTGGATCACGGCAATGTCCTGCTCGGACAGGCCCCATTGTTCACGCAAGGCATTCAGCCGCTTGCTCGGATGAAACAACTGGCTGTCCACGCCTCGAGACAACAGCGCCAACCGCTCGAAATGCCGGCGCTCCAGCTCCAGGCGCTGGCTGACGCTCGGCACCAAGGTCATGGCCGAGCGATTGTGAAACCAGCGCAGATAATGCGTGAGCATCCGCGTCAGCAGACCGAGGCCGTACTGACTGGTGTATTGCTGAAAGTTGGTGTGAAACCCGCTGACCACTGATATCCCCAAACGCCGCGCCGCCCGCAGCGCCGACAGCCCGAGCGGGCCTTCCGTGGCGATATACAGCACATCGGGACGCTGACGCTTCCAGCGCCGCAGCAGTTTATGCATCGACGACTGCCCCCATTGCAGCCCCGGATACCCCGGCAGCGGCCAGCCCCGACACAGCAGCAGCGCTTCATCTTCACTGCGCAGCGGATCACCGGCCTGACGCGGGCGCACCAGTTCGACCTGGTGACCACGCGCGCGCAATCCATCGCACAAGCGGCCAAGGGTATTGGCCACCCCGTTGATTTCAGGTGGGAAGGTTTCGCTGATCAGGGTGATGTGTAGAGCTGTCGTCATGACCTCAGTGTCGGCTGAGGCCATGTCGTGCTTGTGACGTTCGGATGATGGATTTGTGACGTCGCGTTAGCGCTGATTCACCAGATTCTCGGCGCCACGCTCACGCACCCAGAACAGCGTCGCTCCAGCGACAGCAGCGGGCATCATCAGGATATTGACCACTGGAATCAGCAGCACCAGATAAACGATGCCGCCGAAGCTCATGCTTTGCCAGCGCTTCTGCCGCAGCCAGGCGAGCATCTCGTTCCAGCCCAGTTTGTGGTTGTCCGCCGGGTAGTCGATGTACTGGATCGCCATCATCCACACGCCGAACAGCAGCCACAGCGGTGCGGCGATAATGTTCACCACCGGGATGAACGAGAGGATGAACAAGCCGATGGCGCGGGGCAGGAAGTAACCGAGTTTGCGCATTTCCCGGGCGAGTGTGCGCGGGACCATGGCGATCAGTTCGCCCCAGCTGAACGCCGGGAAATCATCAGTGCCGCGCACCACCACTTCGACTTTCTCGGCAAGGAAGCCGTTGAACGGCGCGGCGATCACGTTGGCCAGCATGGTGAAGGTGAAAAACACCATCAACGCCACCAGCACCACGAACAATGGCCAGAGGATGTAGCTGAGGAAGCTCAGCCAGTCGGGCAGCGACGGCATCAGCGTATCGACCCACAGACTGAACTGGTGGCCGGCCAGATAAATCAATCCGACGAACAGCACCAGGTTGATCGCCAGCGGCAACAACACGAACAGGCGCAGGCCGGGGCTGAGGACCAGTTTGAGGCCTTCGCGCAGGTATTGCGGGCCGGACAGAACAGGGGCGGGCATAGGGTGCTCCGAGCAAGGGAAAACGCGCCGACCTTACCGGCTTTGCAACGGCTGCGAAAGCGCGGCAGAGCGATCGACATTCACTGTAACAAAGACGTCCATCTCGTCAGTGTGTCGGCATAGAGACCACCTATGAGCTGGATTGTTAAACCGTATTTCCTTAATCTTGCCCCCCTCGATACGCTGCACCCAACTTTTTACAGGACTGTCGAGCTCAAGCCTTCCCCAAGGTTATCCACAGTCCTTTTTTATTCCCGCCGGCAGTCCGGCGATCCGTGCCATTTTTTCGGCCCGGTCAACAGGAGCAGGTCATGTCTGAAGTCCGTCATTCGCGAGTGATTATTCTCGGTTCCGGCCCTGCCGGTTACAGCGCTGCGGTATACGCGGCCCGTGCCAACCTCAAGCCACTGCTGATCACCGGCATGCAGGCTGGCGGTCAACTGACCACCACCACCGAAGTCGACAACTGGCCGGGCGACGTCCACGGTCTGACCGGTCCAGCACTGATGGAGCGGATGCGCGAGCACGCCGAGCGTTTTGAAACCGAGATCGTTTTCGATCACATCAACGCCGTCGACTTCGCCGCCAAGCCTTACACCCTGACCGGCGACAGCGCGACTTACACCTGCGATGCGCTGATCATCGCCACTGGCGCCAGCGCGCGTTACCTGGGCCTGCCTTCGGAAGAAGCGTTCATGGGCAAAGGCGTTTCGGCCTGCGCGACCTGCGACGGTTTCTTCTACCGCAACAAGCCTGTTGCTGTAGTCGGCGGCGGCAACACCGCTGTTGAAGAAGCACTGTACCTGGCCAATATCGCCAGCACCGTAACCCTGATCCACCGTCGCGAAACCTTCCGCGCCGAGAAGATCCTGATCGACAAGCTCAACGCTCGCGTCGCCGAAGGCAAGATCATCCTCAAGTTGAACGCCAACCTCGACGAAGTCCTGGGCGACAACATGGGCGTGACCGGTGCGCGTCTGAAGAACAACGACGGCAGCTTCGACGAAATCACCGTTGACGGCGTGTTCATCGCCATCGGCCACACCCCGAACACTTCGCTGTTCGAAGGCCAGTTGACCCTCAAAGACGGTTATCTGGTGGTGCACGGCGGCCGTGAAGGCAATGCGACTGCGACCAGCGTCGAAGGCATCTTCGCTGCCGGTGACGTGGCTGACCACGTTTACCGTCAGGCGATCACCTCAGCCGGCGCCGGCTGCATGGCGGCACTGGACACCGAGCGTTACCTCGATGGTCTGCAGAACGCTTCGTTCTAAATCGCAGACATAAAAAAACCGGCCAGATTGGCCGGTTTTTTTGTGCCCGCAGTTTCAGCTACGTGATGATCGTTCCCACGCTCTGCGTGGGAATGCCTCATCTGGACGCTCTGCGTCCGTTGGGACGCGGAGCGTCCCCAGCTGCATTCCCACGCGGAGCGTGGGAACGATCAGGGTGTTGGAGCTGCCGAAGGCCGCGATCTTTTGATCTTGATCAGCGGCGGGCCAAGGGTTGCGCGGTGAATTTCACGCCAGCGAGACCATGTTCGATCAACGCACGAATATTGCCGTGATCGCTGCCCTCAGGCGTCGCCACCACCGAGCGATAATGCTCGCCAAACGCCAACAGCGTTTCTTCATCGCTCAGGCCTTCCAGCAGCGCCAGACCCAAAGTCTTGCACGAACCTTCGTTCTGCCCGGCAGCGTTTTCCACGCCACCGTTGTTGAACGCCTGAGGCTGGTAGTCGTAACCGGCGGCGATGAACGCCAGGGTGTCGGCGAACGTGTGTTCGCCGCTGTTGAGGCTGACGCGCAGGGTGTTGAGGTCACTCATGGGTTTTTCCTTTGGCGAACGCCGCTTGCTGGTCGGCGTTGGCTTCTTGCTGGTATTGGGCTTTCCACTCGGCGTACGGCATGCCGTAAACCACTTCGCGGGCGTCGTCGAGGCTGACCTCGATCTGGCGCTCGTCCGCTTCGGCCTTGTACCACTTCGACAGGCAGTTGCGGCAGAAGCCGGCGAGGTTCATCAGGTCGATGTTCTGCACGTCCTTGCGGCTGTCCAGGTGGGCGACCAGCCGGCGGAAGGCGGCGGCTTCGAGTTCGAGGCGTTGTTGATCAGTCATGGGGGTCTCTGCGAGACAGCTTTGAGCGGCAAGCTTCAAGCTGCAAGATTGGATCGGGGTCGGCCGTTAGCTTACCGCTTGAAGCCTGAAGCCTGAAGCTCAGCGGCTCGCCGCGAGCGTTATCGATACCGATTCGGCAAATCGCAGCGCATGGGGCTTGTCGACTTCGACCTCGGCATACAGCACCGAACCGTTGCTCATCACCAGATCGAGCAATTCCTGAGTCAGGCGTTCGAGCAGCGCAAAACGGTTGCCCTCGACGTGGGCGATGATTGCCTTTGTGATCGTGCGGTAATTCAGCGCGTGATCGATGTCGTTGTCACGCACCGCTTCCTGCGCCGCGTACAAAATGGTCAGGTTGATCAGCACATCCTGCTTGTTGAGGATTTCGTCCTCGTTGATCCCGATAAAGGTGCGCAAGCGCAGATCCTTGACCCGGATGCGCGCCATTCCCGGCTGAAGTTGTGGCATTTACTTGCTCCGTCCAATCAATTGCAGGAACTCCTGGCGGGTGTTGCTCGACTCGCGGAAGGCGCCGAGCATGACCGAGGTGTTCATGGTCGAATTCTGTTTTTCGACACCGCGCATCATCATGCACATGTGTCTGGCCTCGATGACGACGGCGACGCCGGCAGCATCGGTGACCTGTTGCACCGCATCGGCAATTTGCCGGGTGAGGTTTTCCTGAATCTGCAGGCGCCGGGCGAACATGTCCACCAGTCGCGCGATTTTCGACAGGCCCAGTACCTTGCCTGTCGGAATATAAGCCACATGGGCCTTGCCGATGAAGGGCAACAGGTGATGTTCGCACAACGAGTACAACTCGATGTCGGCGACGATGATCATTTCGTCACTGTCCGAGGCAAACAGCGCGCCGTTAACAATGTCATCGACGCTCTGTTCGTAACCGTGACACAGGTATTGCATGGCCTTGGCCGCGCGCGCTGGTGTATCGAGCAGTCCTTCGCGGTCGGGATCCTCACCGAGGCCGATGAGGATTTCGCGGTAGTTCTCGGGCAGTGAGCGGCTCATGGGCAACCTCGCAGGCAGGTGTTATTTGACGTGCCTTCCGCCGTTGACGGTCAGGGTCGTACCGGTGACATAAGGGTTGTCGAGCAGATAGCGCAGGCTCTGGTAGATCACTTCGCTGCCGGGTTCGATGCCCAGCGCGGATTTGGCCAGGGCCTTGGCGCGGTACGCCGCGTCGTCGTCGGGATTGAACAATAGCAGGGCTGGCGCGATGCCGTTGACCTTGATGGCCGGCGCATAGCGGGCGGCGAAGGACAGGGTCAGGCTGTCGAGTCCGGCCTTGGTCGCGCAATAGCCGATGTGCTTGCTGCTGCCTTTGCGGGTGACATCGTCGCTGATGTGGATGATGTCAGCGGGCGTCGAGCGCTTAAGCAATTCAACGCAGTGCAGGTTGATCAGGTACGGCGCGAGCATGTGCAGATTGAACATGCGCGTGAAGGCTTCAGCCTCGCTGTCCGGGGTTTCGGCCAGCCATTCGGAGGCGTTGTGCACGATGGCGCGCAGGCTGTCGGTGTGGGTTTTCAGTTCACTAATGAACGCGAGAATCCCGGCTTCGCTGGAGAAATCGGCAAACAGGCCGATGGCGCCCAGATCGCGCAGTGTCTGCACGCCGGGGCGTTCGCTACGGTAGGTGAAGATGACGCGATAGCCTTCTTCGAGCAACCGCTGCGCGCAATGCAGACCGACACGCTGGCCGGCACCGGTGATGAGGATCGGGGCTGAGGAATCAGGCATGAACGGCTCGCATCGCGGTGGGAGCAAAAACTATAACAGCGACGAGCCTGAAAAGATCGCAGCCTGCGGCAGCTCCTACCCTGGTCTGTGTTCAGTCCTGTAGGAGCTGTCGAGTGCAACGAGGCTGCGATCTTTAATGTTTCTGAGGTGTCGCCGAAACGGGCAGGCGTGCCGGCGTACTGTTCAGCCAGTTCGCCAGCAATCGGGTCGACAATGGAATAAAGAAGTAAACCATCAACGGCGTCAGGCACGCCGTGCTGATCAACACGCGCGGCAACAGAGTCATTTCAGCCAGCAACGGGCCGAGGACAAAGTTGAACAGCAGTGACACCGGGAAGAACGCCAACCAGATCGCGACGGCCTGCTTCCAGCGCGGTGGACGCTGGCCGGCAGCGCCGAACCAGCCTTCGATACCGCTGACCCGGTGCTCTTTCGGGTGGGCGAACAGATCGCTGCCACGACTCAACCACGCGGTGCGTGATGCCGAATGTTCCCACGCATGCAGAGTGTGTTCGTCGACAAAGCGGAAAATGATCTGAAACTCGTTATCGCCGGGCGGCGGGGCGAGTACGCCAGATCCGAGATAACCGGGAAAGTCAGTGGCCAGTTGCTCGCCTTCGCGCAGCCAGGCGATCAGATCCTGATAGCGGCCATCAGCGACGCGACGGGCAACCATCAGCGTGACGGGGGAAGTAGACATTATGTATCTCCGTATTTCGATTGCGTCGCTCCGGGTAGGAGTTTCGCCTGACGCAGGGCCGGGGTAGAGGGCCTGCGTTTTTTACCAAGCAAGGATTATTCCGGTTTTTCACGATTAAACCAGCGACTTTCGTCGCATTTCAGTACTTGAATCCAGTCGGGGCATAAGCGTTAGAATGGGATCCAATCAAACCGACATGGACGTTGAACGCCTTATGCCTGTCATCACGGACGCTAACCCCGCTACGCAGGCCTCTGTTGCGCTTGAACGCGCTGATCTTTTCCCGATCCGTGAAGTCGCACGCCTGACTGGTGTCAATCCGGTGACCTTGCGCGCGTGGGAGCGGCGCTATGGTTTGATTCAGCCGACACGCACCGAAAGTGGGCATCGACTCTATTCGATGACCGATATCGAGCGCGTGCGCAGCATTGTCGACTGGATTGATCGTGGTGTTGCCGTGAGCAAAGTCGGCAAGATTCTGGCCAGGACCGAACCGATGAAAGTGCTGGCACACATCATCCCGGATGATCTTGTACAAGCGGATTACCTGCAGTGGCAGGAGCAGATCCAGCAGGCGGTCAGTGCATTCGATGACCAGCAACTGGATCGGGTTTATGGACAGATTTTCTCTTCCTACGCATTGCCCGTGGTGTTTCAGGACATCCTCATGCCGCTGTGGCTGCAATTGTTGCAGCGCCAGGAGGCGTTCGGGCAAACCAGCGAGTGGCTGTTCTTCGATGGATTCCTGCGGGCGCGGGTGTTGCAACGGATCGTCATGCTGCGTGGCACCCAACCGCGCCGGGTGATCGTCAGCGCGCTGGCCGGGCAATGTCGAGAGCTGGAGTTGCTGGTGGCGGCGTTGTTTCTCAGCGAAAGCAATGCCGGTGTCAGGGTGTTGACCACGGGGCAGCCGTTCGATGAACTGACGCTGGTGTGCGAAAAGATCAAACCTGATGCACTCGTCCTGTTTTCCAATCACGCGCCTGGCGCCGATTTGCCTCGGCGATTGAGCCGGTTGGCGTTAAGCCTCGATTGCCAGTTGATGCTGGCGGGCGATGCTTCAGATCTGGCGCAGGACAGTCTGGCCGGATCTTCTGTTGCGTGTCTGGGCAATGAAGGGGCGAACATGCGTCAGCGCATGCTGCAGTTTCTGGCCGGGAATCTGGATACCTGAAACTCAGGTGTGAAGGGCAGGATGCGTCAGGCGATGCTGCTGCAGGATGAACTGGCGTAGACGCTCGGTTTCATCGGTGTCGGTCTGGCTCAATTCGTAGGCGTAGAAACCGCTCTCGGTTTCCCGTTCGAAATTGCCCCGCAATGAAATCCGCTCGTAACCCGAAGGGCTGAACCACAGCGCGAAATGCTTGGGCGGTTTGGTCTTGTTGCGCACTTCCAGCAGTACACCTTTGTGCGAAACCTCGTGGACCCACAACGTGCCCGGCTGACCCTTGGCGTTTTCCAGGGCTACCGGCTCTTCGAGGGCCAACCGCCATGGCCGCACCATCGGGCCGTCCTCATAAATGCTCGGCACGCCGAGACGCAGATGCAACGCGTGAAACTCGTCTTCCACCAGATGCAACGGGAAGGTCATCTGCTGATTTTCGAAGTTGGCCTGAATGGTCACTTGCTCGTGAGCGGCCAGGCGCGTGAGCAAATCGCGAATCTGCGAACCGCCGTTAACCAGCAGACTCGACGTCGCATCCCGCACGTTCAGTTGCGGGTTGTGCTGCATGGTCTGGATGAAATCCAGCTCATCCTGAGTAAGGAGGGCGTCGCGCTGCATGGCTAACTCGAAAGATATAGTTACAAAGTCATTGGTGATTGTAGTTAATGACAATTAGTTCGCGATTTTGTTTTGACCGTTTGTCGCTTTCAGTGCAGCCAGTTCTGCTTCAAGGGCTGAGACTTGGGCTTCAAGCTGCGCCACGCGCTGCTGAGCCTTGACCTGAACGGTGACGTCCTTCTGCACGCCGACGAAATAAGTCTGCCCGTCATCGGCGTTTTTCACCGTTGAAAGCGACAGTTCATTCCAGAACGGCGTGCCGTCCTTGCGATAGTTACGCAGGATTTCCCGGCACGACCCGTTGTTGCGCAACACATTGCGAATCAGCTCAAGACTCTCCTGGTCACGGTCTCCGGCCTGCAGAAAGCGGCAGTCCTGGTAGAGGATCTCTTCGCTGGTGTAACCGGTCAGACGTTCAAACGCCGGGTTCACATAAATCAGGATATTGTCCTGCTCACCTTCCTTCTCGGCGACCACGATCCCGTCGTTCGACGCATTGATCACCATTTGCAGCAGATTGGCGTTGATCATCTTTGAATCCGTTCAGAGTTGTCAGTGGCTCGCATTCTAGAAGAACCGTAGGCGCTGTCTACTGGCCATTACCGCCAATTGAGATCCAGTCGCAGCTTTGCGCTGGAGGCTGTTACTATCGCCGCTCTTTTTTTCCAGTTTCAGGATCAGATTGATGAAAGTCGCCATCCTCTCCGGTTCGGTCTACGGCACCGCCGAAGAAGTCGCCCGTCACGCCCAGAACCTGTTGAAGGCCGCTGGTTTTGAAACCTTCTACAACTCGCGCTCCAGCCTGGCGGACATTCAAGCCTTCGGTCCCGAGGCGTTTCTCGCGGTGACGTCGACCACCGGCATGGGCGAATTGCCCGACAACCTGCAACCGCTGTACTCAACGATTCGCGACCAATTGCCAGCCGCGTGGCGGGGCTTGCCGGGCGCCGTGATTGCCTTGGGCGATGCCAGTTATGGCGACACTTTTTGCGGCGGTGGCGAGCAAATGCGTGAGCTGTTCGGCGAACTGGGCGTGCGTGAAGTGCAAGAGATGCTGCGCATCGACGCCAGCGAAAGCGTCACTCCGGAAACCGACGCCGAGCCTTGGCTGGCGCAGTTGATTGCCGCGCTCAAGGGCTGATTGCGCGCTCACCCAACAGCGCCAGCCATGCCTGCGCCGCTTTCGACAGATACGCGCCGCGCCGCCAGATAAACGCGATATCCCAACGCAGATAATCCGGCGCGCGCAAGGTCAGGCGGACCACGCCTGGCCGCACCAGACCCCGTGCGACCACGCTGGGCAACAGCACCACGCCTTGCCCGGCGGCCACTAGCGCCGCGAGAAAATCGGCCTGACCGCTGCGTCCGCCTTCCTTCGGCGTGAAGCCCAGTTGCTGGCAAGCCTGCAGCAAGCGGTCATTGAGCACGAAGCTGCGCTGATAGAGCAGAAAGGGCGTCTCGGCCAATTCCTCCAGACCAATCTCGCCCCGATCGGCCAGTGGATGATCCACTGGTAGCAGGGCGTCGAGTGGCTCATCGCAAAACGGCTGACAGTCGAATTGTGGATCCTTGGGCAACAGACTGCCGCCCAATTCCAGTTCACCGCTCAGCACAGCTTGCTCGATATTGCGGCTGCCGCCTTCGAGCAGCTGGATGCTGATATTCGGATAGCGCCGCCGGTATTCGGCAAACAGTCCGGCGAACAGCGCGTCACTGCCCAGCAGTGGCAGGCCGAGGCGCAGTTCACCACGCGCCAAATGACTGAGGTCGTCCAGTTCCGCGAGCAATTCATTGCGCAGGCGCAGCATGCCCTCGGCCCGTTGCAGCACCACGCTGCCAGCGGCGGTCAGGCGCAACTGCGAACCGAGCCGTTCGAGCAACGGCGTGCCGAGGCTCTGCTCCAGTTGCGCGATTTGTTTGCTCACCGCAGATTGGCTGATGTGCAGGGTTTTTGCGGCTTGGGTGAAACCGCCCTGATGCATGACTTCGACGAAACTGCGCAGCTGTTTGAATTCCATTGCCTGATTCCATTTTGGAATGGGTTTGAGTCTAACAATTCGCTTCGGGGATGGCAGGTCACTTCGTAAAATGGGCTTCTGTAAGGAGCCAACCTCATGAACGCCGCCCGCTTCAAACATCTTTCCCGTCTCTTCGTCGAACTCGCCGTGTTACTCGGTCTCTACTTGCTCGGCTGCCAACTCGCCGCATGGCTAGCCTGGCCGATTCCCGGGGGCGTGATTGGCATGGCGCTTTTGTTGCTGGCATTTGCCTTTGGCTGGGTCAAACCGGCGGCGCTGCAATTGGGCGCAGGATTGCTGATGGCCGAGATGCTGTTGTTCTTTATTCCGGCGCTGATGAGTCTGCTCGACTATGGCGCGCTGTTGCGCAATGACGGCTGGCGGATCTTGTTGGTGATCGCCGCCAGCACGTTGATGGTGATGCTGGTCACCGCGTTCACCGTCGAACTTGCGGTGCGCATGAGGCGGTCTCATGAAGCTTGAATGGATGCCGATGTTCTGGCTGGCCTTCACCCTGTTGGCATACCTGTTCAGCCGCTGGTTGTATCGACGCACCGGGCGCTACGTGTTGTCGCCGCTGATTCTGGTGCCGGCGTTGCTGCTGGCGCTCGCCGTGCCTCTGCACACCGCTTATGCCGAATATTCCAGCAACACCCATTGGCTGATGCTAGTGCTGGGCCCGGTGACCGTCGCCTTCGCCGTGCCGATCTGGCAGCAACGCCGTTTGTTGATACGGCACTGGTCGGCACTGCTGCTGGGTATGGTTGCCGGTAGTGCTGCATCGATCGGCACCTCATTCGGACTGGCCAAGGCGCTGGCGCTCGACAGCTCGGTGACGATGTCACTGGTGCCGCGCTCGATCACCACACCCTTCGCCATGCCGCTGGCACAGAACCTGGGTGGCGTGCCGGAGTTGACGGCAGTCTTTGTAATGTTCACCGGTGTGTTTGGCGCGATGCTCGGCGGCGTGTTGTTGAAGTGGTTGCCGTTGCGCAGTGCTTTGGCGCGCGGTGCCTTGTTCGGGGTTGGCGCGCACGGTGCCGGGGTCAGCCGGGCCCATGAGGTGGGCGGCGAAGAAGGCTCTGTCGCCGGCCTGGTGATGGTGCTGACCGGGTTGCTCAATCTGTTCGCCGCGCCTTTGTTGGCGTCGTTGCTTTGACATGGATCCAAGGTGTTTGCGTTGCTGACTCGGTCAGTCATCAAGCTGGCTGCCAATGCAACTACGCGATCCTCTGCGCCTGACTAGACTGCTGACACGTGCAGAACAATAAGAACGCAGAGGTGCATACAGTGAGCGTAGCCCCCGTCCAATCGTCCCTTAATGTCAAAGACCAGGTCAGCGCCGCAGAGTGGCAGGCCCGCGTCGATCTCGCCGCTTGTTATCGTCTGGTCGCCGCCCATGGCTGGGACGATCTGATCTTCACGCATATTTCCGCCAAGGTGCCGGGCACCGAAGATTTCCTGATCAACCCGTTCGGTCTGATGTTTCACGAGATCACCGCGTCGAGCCTGGTGAAAGTCGATCAGGCCGGCAACAAACTCATGGACAGCCCCTACGAGATCAACCCCGCCGGTTATACGATCCACAGCGCCGTGCACGAAGTGCGGCACGATGTGGTTTGCGTGCTGCATACGCACACCGCTTCCGGTGTCGCGGTGTCGGCGCAAAAGCAGGGGGTGTTGCCGATCAGTCAGCAGTCGCTGTTCGTGCTGTCCAGCCTGGCCTATCACGCTTACGAAGGTGTGGCGCTGAACCACGAAGAGAAGGCGCGCCTTCAGGCTGATCTGGGCGAGAACAATTTCCTGATGCTGCACAACCACGGTCTGCTGACCTGTGGCGGCACCATCGCCGACACCTTTCTGATGATGTTCACCTTCCAGCGCGCCTGCGACATTCAGGTCATGGCGCAAACCGGTGGTGCTGAGCTCATCGCCATCGAACCGCACATACTGGCGGGCGCCAAAGCGATGATCGCCGGCGTCACCAAAAGTGCTCAAGGCATGGGTGGTGCGCTGGCCTGGCCGGCGTTGCTGCGCAAACTCGATAAACAAGACCCCGGATATAAACTCTAATGCCTCTTGCCGAGATTCCTCTGTGTGTCTGGCGTAAACGCAGCCAGACGTTTGTCTTTCGTGGCCAGCCGATTCGTTACTGGACGGCGGGGCAAGGTGAGCCGCTGTTGCTGATCCACGGTTTCCCGACCGCCAGTTGGGATTGGCACTACCTGTGGCAGCCACTGGCCCAGCGTTATCGGGTGATTGCCTGTGACATGCTCGGTTTTGGCGATTCGGCGAAACCGCTCAATCACACCTACAGCCTGCTGGAACAGGCTGACCTGCAACAGGCATTGCTCGCACACTTGCACGTTGAACAACCGGTGCATGTGCTGGCGCATGATTACGGTGACAGCGTTGCCCAGGAACTGCTCGCTCGCCACTACGAAGACAAGATCGAGGTCGCCAGTTGCGTGTTTCTCAACGGTGGTCTCTTCCCGGAAACCCATCGCCCGGTATTGATGCAGAAATTGCTGCTCAGTCCGTTGGGCTGGATGATCGGCCGCGCGTTCACCCGCGATGCTTTGGTGAAAAGTTTCCGGCAGATCTTTGGCCCGCAGACCCGTCCCACTGAAAGTGAGCTGGACGATTTCTGGAGCCTGGTCGACAGCAATCGCGGGCCACGGATCATGCACAAATTGATCAGCTACATTCCCGAACGCCGGGTGCAACGCGATCGCTGGGTGACGGCGATGCAGCGCGGTGAAATTCCGTTGCGGGTGATCGATGGCGAGGTCGATCCGATTTCCGGGGCGCACATGGTCGAGCGTTACCGCGAATTGATCGCTGACGCGGACACGGTGTTGTTGCCGGGCATCGGCCACTATCCACAGACCGAAGCGCCGGTGCAGGTGCTCAAGCACTATCTGGCGTTTCGCGAGCGTTTTGTGCTGCCACCGCGCAAAGTCGCCTGCTCCTGAAAGATCAAAAGATCGCAGCCTGCGGCAGCTCCTACATTAGATTTGTGTAGGAGCTGCCGCGATCTTTTGATCTTTTGACGCCCTCATCATCCCCCAACCTTATCGCGCACCATTCAGCCTCAGCCGTATTCGTTGTGACCCAAAGCCCAGTGCCTGACACTCAGGATCAATACTGGCCTGCTGGAGTTGCTGCGATGAATGAGTCTGTGCGTTTCGAAGATAAAGTCGTCATCGTCACCGGAGCCGGTGGTGGCCTCGGACGCGCCCACGCATTGTTGTTTGCCAGACAGGGTGCCAAGGTGTTGGTCAACGACCTCGGCGGCTCGACGCAGGGCGAGGGTGCCAATGCGTCGGCTGCCGACCGCGTCGTCGCCGAGATCCGCGAGGCCGGCGGCATTGCCGAAGCCAACCATGACTCGGTCACCGACGGCGACAAACTGGTGCAAAACGCCCTCGATGTCTTCGGCCGCGTCGACGTTGTCGTCAACAACGCCGGCATCCTGCGCGACAAGACCTTCCACAAAATGGACGACGCCGACTGGGATCTGGTCTACCGCGTCCACGTCGAAGGCGCCTACAAAGTCACCCGCGCCGCGTGGCCACATATGCGCGAGCAAAACTATGGCCGGGTGATTTTCACCGCCTCGACCTCGGGCATCTACGGCAACTTCGGCCAGTCCAACTACGGCATGGCCAAACTGGGCCTCTACGGCCTGACCCGCACCCTGGCCATCGAAGGCCGTAAAAACAACATCCTCGTCAACGCCATCGCCCCAACCGGCGGCACGCGTATGACTGAAGGTCTGATTCCGCCGCAAGTATTCGAGCAACTGAAACCGGAACTGGTCAGCCCGCTGGTGGTGTATCTGGCCAGTGAGCAATGCCAGGAAACGTCCGGACTGTTTGAAGTGGGTGGCGGCTGGATGGGCAAGGTGCGTTGGGAACGCAGCCTCGGTGCTGGTTTTGATCCGCGCGTAGGTTTCTCGCCGGAAGATGTCGCGGCGCACTGGCAGCAGATTTGTGATTTCGAAGGGGCGGCGCATCCGAAGGACAACATTGAGGCGCTGAAAGAGATGATGGCGAATTTGCAGAAGTATTCGCTTTAGTGATGAGGCCACCAAGCTTGGGCTTGGTGGCCTGCATTGCTACTTAAGAATACGTGTTGTCAGTCATGAATCTGGGCGCTCGCCAGTTAGGCCCTTTGACGGCAACTGGTCCGCTGCCATTGGCTAAAATGCCTTGCTCGAAGAGTCGTGCATAGGTTTCAAGCAATTCGCCGCTTGCAATAACTTCGGACCTGTAGCGCCCGAACATTCTGTCTAGGGATGGTATAGCGGAGCCGAGTGCGAACACGGTTAGTACATCTTCTACAGATTCATTTTTTACTATTTGCTCGACGATGCTCATTGCTGACCTCCTTTCAACAGATTCTTGAAAAACACTTCATCTTGCTTGTCTGCAGCGGCAATGGCGTCTTTGGAATAGAGCAAAGACTCATCGTCGCGAAGCTTGAAATCTTCTAGCGCAGCTGTATGCGCATTGTTCCAAAGAGGCGAATCTTTGTCTGGCTTGAAATCGTCCCCAAGTCCCAGTGCGCGAAACCTTTCGAGCTCGCGAACCTCATGGGTGTAATAGCGTAAATCCGTATCGGTGAGCATCCAGTGCCCGCTGAGAATTTTTTCCAGACGTTGAATCATGATTTCGTTGGCATCTGATTGGTCAAGTCTAGCTATATGCAGTTTCACAGCATCAATTCCGGCTTGAGTGATAACCGCTGTTCGCCAATCCAGATCAAGTATTGGGCCACCTGCCTGCTCTGGATTGAAATCGCGGCCACTGTATTTACCCTTGGTGGTTGCCCCCGCATAAGGACTGCTGAACACCACATACAGCGGTGCAATCCCCGAATTATCGGGAAACACGATGATAAATCGTTCCCAGCCCTCAATCAGCACGGGATGTAGATCCAGTCGTCCTTCAATCGGAACAATAGGAGCGCCTGAATAGGCTGGCGAATCAGTCTCGGCAATGGGCGATGCAGTCGAACTGTTACCCGGCGAGATAGCGGGTGTCCAGGTCAGAAAGTCCGTCGGCGAATCTGGTAGCGCTACTTCATAAACATCATTCAGCAAGTCATAGGCCGCATTCAGAACCAGCACACTCGAGCGGATATGGAAGTCATCGCTGGTGGCGACGAAGACTTCCGCGCCCGCACCCAGCGGCCTTACACCCAAGCCTACGGGCAGCTCCAGCGTGCCTTGCCGATCTGCTATTTCGCGCAGTATCTGTGCAGACTCCGGCGACAACTCGGCCAGGGGAACACTTAGGGAAAAGCGCTCGCCGTTGCCCAGGCGTGAAGGCATCAGCAGCGCCGCGAAACCTACCAGTACCGGACCGCTGATCAGCGCCGACCCTGCCGCTTTCAGGGTCTGTATTCCTGTCCGCAGTCCGTTGAGAATTGCGGATGATGCTTCTGGAGAAAGACGAGTGGCTTGTGAGGCTAAGGACAACACCGGACTGGTTGAGGCCGTCGCGCCTGAAGCCGGGTAAACATGCTGGACCTCTGGTGTCAGGCGCTCCTGCCGTTGTAACGCCTCGATACGCTGCTCCATTTCTGCTTGCAGACGTGCCTGCTCGGCGGCAAACGCACGTTTCGCGGCTTCGGCTTTGGCCTTTGCCTTTGCTTCGGCCTCCGCGCTCAACAATGCGGCGATGCGTGCTTGTTCCCGTGCTTCATCTTCAGCCTTGATTCTTGCGATTTCGGCTTCCTGACGTTGTTTCTCCGCCAATCCAGCCAGTCGTGTCTGTTCACGTATGCGAATCAGTTCCTGCTCTCGACGTGTTGCTTCTGCAGCTTCTCTGTGTCGTTGCTGTTCGGCTGCGACCCGCGCGTGTTCTGCAGCCAAACGCTGGGCCTCAGCCGCTACCGCCTGCGCTTGATCCTGAGCTTGCACTGCGGCCAGCCAATTGAGTACGCCGACCTGTTGCTGGTTGAGAAGCGCCAGTGTCTGGCCAAGCAAGCGCGCTTCGTGAGCCGCTCGAAAGGACTCGCTCCACAACGCTCTACTCCTGGCCCCCGCGCCGCTGGTTCGGCGGATAGCGGAGGCCTGATTCAGGTAATCCTGGAAGGTTTTCCCCAGCGGATCGCTGCCAAAAAAGCGGTTTGCGATCGCGGTCTGCCTCTGAAACTCTGCGGTCTTGCGGTGAATCAGCGTATTCCTGACGCCCACTTCGCGGGCCAGTGCAGCAGCGGGCGGAAGAGGATTTGTCGGGCCTTCCAGTCTGGTTGCCGCCAGTTCCACTTCGATGGACTGAGGTATTGAGACGGATTTTGCGTTGAACTCTTGTTCAACGGTGGTTTGCGTCTCGAACATCAATTGGCGGGTTTGCGCATTGGCGCCGGCAGGTCCGAACGTTCCACTGTAGGTGTAACCCACATTGCTTTCTTTGAATGGCTCGTAATTATCGGGGGCGGGTGCCTCGATACGTGTTTCATCCAGTTCTAAGAATGGAGGTCTTTGCATATTCATGTCCTTTTGAATGTGCGTGATAACTCGCTGGCAAGTCAGCGCGGCCGATAGTGACGTCCGTGTCACCAGCGAGGGGTTGAGGTGTTTCAAGTTACATCAGAGTTGCTGTTACAAAATCTGAGAACCCCGTAAGTAACAGGGTGTTGTTTTGAGAGATTTTTCGCGGACTAATAACAAAGCGGGGAGAATTCTTCTGCGCAGCAGGAAAGGTCCGACGTTGTTCTCTGAGAGTGTTTGCAGGTCGTAGGGAATACTGTTTTCAACAGCCATAAAAAAGGCCGCTGCAAACGCAGCGGCCAAGGTAAGACGTTGGATCAAGGAGCTACAAATCAACGTCAGTGAACACCGGGGCGATAAACCGAAGTCTTCGATTTATCTGAAATCTGTCAGCAATGGCCTGAGTTGCTCAAAGGCCAGTGCTTCGTGCTTCACGGCGTGTCCCGTGAAAGCGCGTTCAGAATAAGGTCTAGAGTGCGTAGGAAAAATACCGATTCCGGACATGCACTGTTGCGGGGCATGCAACAGTCCCGTGATCCGAAGCGCTCCATGCGCTGCACTGATGATCCTCCATCCAGCCGATCCATGACCGGCGCAAAGCCCCGCCGTGCAAGGCCATTCATCCTTTCGAGCGACAACACGAATACCTCCTTGGTGCGCTTATCGACGCGGTTGCCCGGCAGTAGGGTGGGGCCTTCTGTCACTCACCGGGGAAGACGCATGACAAAAACAACAATGCGCGCCATCTTCACACCGCAGGCGCTGGCAGCCGCGGTGGCTCTGGGTTGCTGCGCCCAGGCGCAAGCGGTTGCGTTCAACATTGGCGAAATCGAGGGCACGTTCGACTCGTCGCTGTCGATCGGTGCGAGTTGGGGCATGCGCGATGCCGACAAGTCGCTGGTCGGCACGGTCAATGGTGGTACCGGGCAATCTTCGACTGGTGATGACGGACGTTTGAATTTCAAGAAGGGCGAGACCTTCTCGAAAATCTTCAAAGGCATTCACGACCTCGAACTCAAGTACGGCGACACCGGTGTCTTCGTGCGCGGCAAGTACTGGTATGACTTCGAGCTGAAGGATGAAGACCGCGAGTTCAAACCGATCAGCGACAGCGGCCGCAAGGAAGGCGCGAAGTCTTCCGGCGCACAAATTCTTGATGCATTCGTCTATCACAACTATTCCATCGCCGACCTGCCGGGCACCGTGCGCGCGGGCAAGCAGGTAGTGAGCTGGGGCGAAAGCACCTTCATCGGCAACTCGATCAATAGCATCAACCCGATCGACGTCTCGGCGTTTCGGCGCCCCGGTGCGGAGATCAAGGAGGGCCTGATTCCGGTCAACATGTTGTTTGGCTCGCAGGGCCTGACCGATCAACTGACCGTTGAAGGCTTCTATCAACTGGAATGGGACCAGACCGTTCTCGACAACTGCGGCACCTTCTTCGGTGTCGACGTGGCGGCGGACGGGTGCAACAACGGCTACACCGTCGGCAACCCGGCGATCGCACCGTTTGTTCCGCTGACCCAGGCCTTTGGACAAGGCATTCAGGTGACTCGCGAAGGCGTGGTGATTCCTCGTGGCGGCGACCGTGATGCGCGGGATTCCGGGCAGTGGGGGACGGCGTTGCGCTGGCTCGGTGATGACACCGAATATGGCCTGTACTTCATGAACTACCACAGCCGTACGCCGGCCGTCGGCACCACTACCGCCGGACTGTCGACGCTGGCGGCATTGCCGGGCATGGTCGGCATCGCCAATGGCCTGGCCCCCGGCAGCGGTTCCGGTCTGGCGCAGAGCGTGATGCTTGGACGCGGTGGGTACTACCTTGAGTACCCGGAGGACATTCGTCTCTACGGCGCGAGTTTTTCCACCACATTACCCACCGGCACGGCATGGACTGGCGAGATCAGCTACCGTCCGAACGCTCCGGTGCAGGTCAACACCAACGACCTGACGCTGGCACTGCTCAACCCTATTGCGGGTGGCACGGCGTCGCCACTTTCGACGTCACCGGGTGCGGACAACAAAGGCTATCGGCGCAAAGAAGTCACGCAAATCCAGAGCACCCTCACGCACTTTTTCGATCAGGTCTGGGGCGCTCAACGTTTGACCCTGGTCGGTGAAGCCGCTGTGGTGCGGGTCGGCGGTCTGGAGTCGCGCGACAAGCTGCGTTATGGCCGCGACTCGGTTTACGGGCAGTACGGTTTTGGTGGCGACACCGACGGTTTCGTTACCTCTACGTCATGGGGTTACCGCGCTCGGGCGATCCTCGATTACGCCAACGTGATCGGCGGGATCAACCTCAAACCCAACCTGTCGTGGTCGCATGACGTCGCCGGTTACGGCCCCAACGGCCTGTTCAACGAAGGCGCGAAAGCGATCAGCGTCGGCGTCGATGCCGACTACCGCAACACCTACACCGCGAGCCTCAGTTACACCGACTTTTTCGGTGGTGATTACAACGTCCTCGAAGACCGTGACTTCGTGGCGCTGAGCTTCGGCGTGAACTTCTGATCTGCCCGAGAAGGATGACTGCAATGCGCAAAATGATTCTGCAATGTGGCGTGCTGGCCCTGAGTCTGCTGGCCGCCAACGTGATGGCGGCGGTGTCGCCGGACGAAGCCAACAAGCTTGGCACCAGCCTGACCCCGCTGGGCGCCGAGAAGGCCGGCAACGCTGACGGTTCGATTCCGGCGTGGACCGGCGGCATCCCGAAAAATGCCGCGGCGGTGGACAGCAAAGGGTTCCTCGCCGACCCCTTCGCCAATGAAAAACCGTTGTTTACCATCACCGCGGCCAACGTCGACAAGTACAAGGACAAGCTCTCCGACGGCCAGGTGGCGATGTTCAAACGTTACCCGCAAACCTACAAGATCCCGGTCTACCCGACCCACCGTACGGTCGCCGCACCCGCGCAAATCTACGAGTCAGCCAAGCGCAGTGCGCTCAACGTAACGACCATCAACGACGGTAACGGTCTGGCCAATTTCACCGGCAACCGCTATTACGCCTTCCCGATTCCGAAGAACGGCGTCGAGGTGTTGTGGAACCACATCACCCGGTATCACGGCGGCAACGTCAAGCGCATCATCACCCAGGTCACCCCACAGACCAACGGCAGCTACACGCCGATCCGCTTCGAAGAAGAGATCGCCGTGCCGCAACTGATCAAGGATATCGATCCGGAAAAAGCCGCCAACGTGTTGACCTTCTTCAAGCAGTCGGTGACCGCGCCGGCGCGTCTGGCCGGTAACGTGTTGCTGGTGCACGAAACCCTCGATCAGGTGAAGGAGCCGCGTCTGGCGTGGATCTACAACGCCGGTCAGCGCCGCGTGCGCCGTGCGCCGCAAGTGGCCTATGACGGTCCGGGTACCGCCGCCGATGGCCTGCGCACTTCGGACAACTTCGACATGTTCTCCGGCGCGCCGGATCGTTACGACTGGAAACTGGTCGGCAAGAAGGAAATGTACATCCCGTACAACAGCTACAAACTCGATTCGCCGAGCCTCAAGTACGACGACATCGTCAAGGCCGGGCACATCAATCAGGACCTGACGCGCTATGAGTTGCACCGGGTCTGGGAAGTGATCGGCACCGTCAAACCGAATGAGCGGCATATCTACGCCAAACGCCACATGTATATCGACGAGGACAGTTGGCAGGTTGCACTGGCCGACCACTACGACGGTCGCGGACAACTCTGGCGCGTCGCCGAAGGCCACTCTGAATATCACTACGAGCATCAGGCACAGGCTTACACCCTCGAAGCGCTCTACGACATCATTGCCGGCCGTTACATTGCCCTGGGGATGAAGAACGAAGAGAAGCACAGTTATATTTTCGGCTTCGAAGCCAAGGCTGCCGACTACACGCCATCGGCCTTGCGTGCAGAGGGTGTGCGGTAACGGTTCTGATACATCGGTTGGACAAAAGGCGACCGCTCGGTCGCCTTTTTTATGGGCGCCAATCAGCGCGCTGAATACTCGTCAACAAGTGCATGGGACAGGGCTAGGGTGAGGGCACAACGATAAAAAGGCTCACCCGATGACCGCCATGACTGCCTGCCTGGATCGCCCCGGATTTCTGCCGAGGCTTTCTTCACACCATCAGCTTCGCAGTCGCTTGAGTGCACCGCTGCTGGCATCGAACGCGCGGGTCAGGTTGCTGTGCGCACCCGCTGGCAGTGGCAAAACCGCACTGCTCACCGAATGTCTTCTGCAGGTGCGTGCAGACTGCGAGGCGCTTTGGCTGCCGCTGGCGGGAGCAGCGCTCAGCCGCGAGGAATTTTGCCAGCGGCTGACTCGGGCACTCGGGCTGGGTGAAGGCCTTGACGTTACGCAGCTGATGGCGGAACTGGCAGGTTGGTCCAGGCCGACTTCGCTGTTTATCGACGATTACAGTCGTCTGCCGGATCCGGCTCTGGATGCTTTACTGGATCGTTTGCTGGCGGTCAGCAGCCCGGCGCTCACCTGGTGGATCAGCACTCGCCGCCGGCCGCAGTGCAACTGGCCGCGTCTGTTGCTCGATGACGAACTCTACGAATCCGAGCGCGTCAGCCTGGCGCTGACCCATGATGAGGTTGTACCGGTGTTGCGCCATTTGCCGCCAGACCAGGCAGACCGTGTCGCCGCCCGTATCATCCAGCGTACCGGCGGCTGGTGCGCGGGGGTCCGCATGGCGCTCCTGCAAAAGTGCGATTGGTCGCAAAACCTGCAGCCGCAGCAGCGTGTCGACACCCTGCTCGATTATCTGCAACACGAACTCTTCAACAACCTGACCCCCGAGCAGGACGAGGCATGGCGTGTTCTGGCTCACCTGCCACGGTTTAACGCGCCATTATGCGAGCAGTTGTTCGGCCCCGGCGAAGGCGCACAGCTGTTGCATGATCTGCAAATGCTGGGCTGCTTTATCGAGCCATGGCAGGAGTCTGCCGATTGGCTGCAGGTCTTCCGCCCGCTGTCGCGAATCATGCAGGCGTCGCGTTGGCCATGTGCGCGTTCGTGGCACCGGCGCGCCTGTCAGTGGTTCACTGCGGCGCAGGATTGGCGAGCAGCGTTCGAGCAAGCGTTGTTGGCCGAAGAATACGAAACTGCCGTGAGCCTGTTGCAGCATTTGAGCTTCCAGGACTTGCTGGAGGATCAGACGGTCGTCCTGCTGTTGCGCTTGCATGAACAGCCGAGTCGGGAACTGACCTTGATGACACCGCAACTGATCGGGTTGGTCACGGGGGCATTACTGTTCGCGGGCCGATTCGAACAGGCCGCGCAATGCATGGCCCATCTCGCCCGCTTCATGCCACAACCGACGGCGGCCCTGGAGCAGCAATTGCTGGCGCGTTGGCAGGCGCAACAAGGTTGGCTGTGCCACCTGCAAGGGCAAATGGAGCCGGCGCGTGCCTGTTTTCGCGCGGCATTGTCAGCGCTGGCTGATGATGCCTGGCAGGCCCGTTTGATGTGTCTGTCGGGACTCACGCAGCAGGCGTTACTGTGCGGTGAACTCGATCAGGCCCATGCCCTCAACCGCGAGGCGCTGTGCCTGGCGCGTGCGCATGGCTCCCTGTTGTTCGAAGGGTTGCTCGAGCTTGATCATGCGCAATGGCTCGAGCAGCGAGGAGCGCCAGTGCGTGCCGAAAGTCTGCTGGTGGACATTGAGCATTTGCTGCGCCAGCGCACCCAGGTGCCCACGCCGCTGTTGGGCCGTATTGCTCTGCGACGAGGACGGCTGGCGCTGTGCATGGGGCGTGAACAGCAGGCTGCGGAGCTGTTCCGCCAAGGCCTTGAAGATTGCTTGCGCAGTGAAGACAAACGGGCTTTGTATGGCTACTTGGGGCAGGCTCAACTGGCCGGCAATCGAGGCGATTATGCTTGCGCTTTCGAACGCCTGCGCGAGGCCGAAAGGGTCATGCAGCAGCGGCAGATTCCCGATACCGTCTACCGCGGTGTCGTGCTTCAGGTCAGCAGCCAGTTCTGGTTGCAGCAGGGCCGACCACAATTGGTTCAAGAGGCGTTGGGCCGGTTGTTACGGCATTACCGCGGACCCTCTGCACTCCAGGCGCCGCCTGCGACGTTCGAGCTGATTATCCGCATTGAATACCTGCTGGCCTGCGCGCATGCGCAATTGAATCCGGATGAAAACGGTCTGCCGACCATTGAACGATTGTTGAATCAGGCCCAGGCCAGCGGCATGTTGGCGGCGGAAACGGAGTTGCTGCTGGCCTTCGCCCAGTTGGCCGAATCGAACGGTGACGCGGTGGCGGCGCAGCAAGCTTTTCAGCGAGCCAGAACGCTGGTGGAACGCTGCCAATTGCAGCAAGCCATGCGAGAGTGGGAGTTACGCCGAGGCCCAGTGTCTGAGAAACCGCTTCCTGCCGGGCAATGTGACAACCGTGATCTTGCGTCAGGCCTCAGTCGGCGCGAGTGCGAAGTGCTGATGTTGATTGCTCAAGGTGCTTCGAATCAGCAAGTTGCAGAACAACTTTTTATTTCATTGCATACAGTAAAAACGCATGCGAGACGGATTAACGGAAAGTTGGGTGTGGAACGCAGAACTCAGGCTGTGGCGAAAGCGAAGTTGATGGGGATATTGGTTTAGCCTTGTGATTTTCGGCGGGTGAAAATGGTTGTAGTTGTTGTGTGGCATGTTTTGTAAATTGTTCGTGCTTCATGTTGGTTGATAAAAAAACTACCTTGCGACTATCTGCAGAGCTGCACTCGCTGCTCTGGATGGTAAATAAGGAAATGTTGTGGCTAAGTTATTTAATAGTTTGATGCGTGGTTCCTTGGGTGAACAAGTTACCTGGGCTGAAGAGTGGGAAAAGGCAGACCAGGCAAAAGCAGATCTTTTCAAGATCTGCGACGCCATGCCAAGCGTGCTGCATATTCTTCGCAATATGCTTGAGCGCTAACTGAAACGTTTGGGCAAAACGGTCGATATCGATAAGGTCTATGTCAATACGGATCCTGCTTTTCCTGCCAATGAGAATCGGCCTTCCGGCTCTCTTTGGGATGTGGCTGTTTATTGTCTGAATAACAATGTGAGTCCCGCCTACATTATCGGCGGCGATGGTGTTTTTTTTCTGCCAGACACGTTCAGCGCACAATTCAAAGTCAATACCCTCAATACCCTTGTTGTCGAAGATCTGATCGCTGCTGTATCTGCCGGACTGGAAAAAACGTTGCGAACCGAGATCGCAAAGTTCTGGGCGGCGCCAGCGAAACCCATTCGCCCGGACAATGCATCGCTGTCAAACAAGCAGGCTTTGATCGAAGCGTACGCCGTGGTCACGAGTGCAGAGTTGTCCCTGTCAGTCATGGCCAATAATTTTGACGCCCGATTGGGTGAGCGATTCGCTCATCTGCTCGATGCAGGCGCCGGGCGCGGCGCGTTTGAAGTCAACCTGCAACCGTCGCAGGATTACCTTCTGTCACGCCAGCCCTGTTTCGTTCTGGACAACGCCGAGCGTCCGCACGCAGAAATGTCGTTGGTCAACGAGTCGACTTCCTATCTCCTGCACACGCCGGAATGCGGCTTTGAGTTTTTTGAAAAAAATACCGATTTGCACCGCAAACTTCAGCAGCGGTTATCCCTGAATAGTGACCAGATCAGATACTTGAAAGCCACGCAAAGTCCTCACGCCTTTTCTGTCGAGACTCATCTCAAAGGCCAACTTGAAAGCGTGGCGTCCTTGTTCAGTGGCCGGGGACAACTTGAAAAATCGCTCGCCGCCATGCTGCAGGAGAATCAACGCCTGCATGTGCTGCGCTACGGTATCAACACCCGTTTCTCTCTGCTTTTGGCTGCGTTGAAACGTACCGACTGGCCACTTTGGCTGGAGGCCGCCGGTAGTGATATTCAACAACGGTATAACCAGCTTGAAGAATCCAAGGATCAATATCAGGCTGCGTTTTCAAGTGCATTCGATGCGTGTTTTTCTTTTAAAGATTATGTGCTGCGTACCTTCGCTGAATGGGCGGACCGGGTGCTCGGTGAACACCTGGATCCAGAAGCGATAAGTGTCCATAGCTCCTACAAACTGCAAATTGCCGGACGTACTATCGAACAGGAAGAAACCCGCACGCTGACGGAATTTATTGTCTTCGGTCTACATGACAATGGTTACAAAGCCACCCTGACTATTATCGGCGCTCCCGACGGAAGTCGGCTGACGACGGCGGCCCTCGAGCAGTGGTTGGAGAGCCGTAACCTGCGACTGGAATTTACCGGCAGCCTTGCATCCTCGGCCTCGGCTGATTACCAGGAGGCTTATCGTAACTACCTCTTCAGCCAGATGGAGTTTGCAGTTTTTGTTGCTCGCCAATCTGGGAAGCTGGATTCCAACGATGCGAATATCATCTCGCGTGCCATGGCCAATGACCCTTCGGTGACTATTAAGGGATTGAGAATCAGTGATCAAGTACCCGCGTTAAAAGACGTCCTGATTATTTCAGCCAGAGAATATGTACCGTCGCTGATGCTGGTCAAAACGCCTGGCGGTGAATTTGAACTGCTGAAATTTTCCGATGTTTACGCGGCGAACCGCTGGCTGGAGACAGCATTGTCCGCAGATCGCGAATACGCTGCATTGCTGATCCATCCCGACTACCTGCACGATGCAGGTAAGTTGCTCGGTAGCGATCCAGCACAACTCAGCTACCGCTACACGCTTGATGGCCGGCCAGTCGATCTTGGCCTGAATCTCAAGGCACCGTTGGCGGACTACGTAAATATCGCGTACCGGGCCGAAGTTGCGCTGCACAAGGCTATTGCTCCGGTAGGGTATCGGGCGCTGGGCGTCGAAGGCCGCAAGCGCTATTCGCGCCTGACAACCGAGCTCAAGGCACTAACCACGGTTGATGCGCGAGACAATGGTTTTCCGACATTCGAGCAGTTCACTTATGACTCGGTAAAAGCTCAGATAGAGGACATTTTGCGTAATCGCGGGAGCAAAATTTCGGTCAATCCAGACCAGATCATTGTTCAAACCGAAGAGTTTCGTAAGAGCGTTACCGACGTTCTGCTCGAGGGACTCGCCTTTGAAGCGGCACATCCGGCCTACGCGACGAAATTCAGCCCAAAATACTATTTGGTGAATGGCCATCCCATCGTTGAAAAACTGGATATCCGAGACCTGTCCTCGCTGTCGAAAACTTTCCGTCCCGGCGACAGATATACCGCGATGTTGAAAGCGCAATATCAAAACAAGGCTCATCCTGACTACGCCTTCAAACGCGCGGTACACGCCCGACGAATCCGCAGTGAAATGTACTGCAATGCTTTTACCGACTTCACCAATGGCCGATTATCAACAGAGTCTTTCTCCGCTATCCAACAGGTTATCGATAATCTGAAAGAGAGTGGCGGCTATCAGTCAATTGTGGCTAGCGTCTCCGAAGGGGGTGTCGGGCTATATAAATTCAATATCGGCGCGCTGGGTTTGACCGCTGCCGGGGACCGCACGGTTGGCGACGTTTATATTTTTCGACTGAAGTTGTCTGCAGGGCTTCTCGATGTGCTCTATACGCCTGACGCGCCGGATCGGGTCAGCTTCCGGCCAATCGCTGATTTCATTCCTTCGATTCGTTTTCGATACGGCCCGTTCAGGACCTACTACAGCGGGCGGATACTGCTCGTCGACCAAAAGGTGATCAACGACTATTTCGACAGGTTGGTCGCAACCGTTGATACCCGACCGGTCATTGGCACGCAGCAGCGTTCGTTATTGCCTGATCTGTTCACTTTCCATGACGAGCGAGTGCGCCGTGTATTGAGTGATATCGATGAACGCACCATCAGCCTCAATGAAATAATCGCCGGTCTCGTTTACGACAACCTGTTGAAGGCCGCGAACATCGTGAGCCTGCTGGTGCCACCCGTGGGCACTGTCGTGGTCGCTGTGCAGTTGATGAAAAGCATCTACGACGCTTCGCAGTCGCATCGACGGGGTGATTATTCTGCCGCGCTGGGGCATGTAAAGGACGCATTGTTCGGACTGGTGACATTGGGCAAGGCTGCGGCGGCGGGCGCACCTGCTAAAGAAGTTACCCGTGCGCAACGCTCGTTTCTCGATTTGTTTGGAGACGCCCGAACGGTCGCGGAACTCGTTATGTATTACACCGGCCACCAGGACCCTCAGGATGAGCTGCTCGGTTTCTTCAAGTCACTGATGGAAGATGCTGGTTCCGCATTGAGCAAGACAACGGTTCGTTGAGCCGTTTCGAGCGCTCATAGTCCGGAGTTATCGTTCATACCCCATCCGCCAACTCACGGCCCGCGTCGCCGCCAGCAACCGCTGCGCCGCCGGGCCGTTTTCGTCGGCGTGGAACAGTGAGGTCGGGCCCACAATGGTCAGCACCGCTGCGACCTGGCCGACGGCGTTGAACACCGGTGCGGATAACGCATCCACACCCGGCATCAGCAAACCATGCACATGATGCAGACCGCGTTCGCGGATCTGTTCACACAGCGTCGCGTAGGCTTTTTCGTCCTTCAACGGATGATCGACAGCGGCGATTTCCAGTTCGCGCAAATCGTCGGTTTCCCGATGCGGCAGGTAGGCGCTGAAGACCAGTCCGGTCGATGAACTGAGCAGCGGCAGCACTGAACCCAGTTGCGTCACCACCGTCACCGCGCGCACTGCCGGTTCGATGTGCACGACCGTTGCGCCCTGATTACCCCACACCGCCAGAAAGCAGGTTTCGTTGAGTTCGTCGCGCAGTTCGGCCAGCGGCAGGGCGGCGACTTTCAGCACGTCCATACTGTTGAGTGCAGCCAGGCCCACGCGCAACGCTTCACGGCCGAGACCGTAGTGGTTGGTGGCGGCGTTCTGTTCGGCAAACCCCGAGGCGATCAACGCTTGCAGGTAGCGATGGACCTTGCTCGCCGGCATCTGCACATGTTCGGCCAGGCGCGACAACGACGTCGATGGCGACAACTCGGCCAGAGCCTTGAGGATGTCGGTGCCGACTTCGGCGGAGCGGACTTTCTGTTTGCCGTTGCTGTCGCTGGTTTTTTCCATGGTGCGGCCGGGTTCCGAAACGAATGGGCGTCTTTATAACTTGACGCTGGATAGCGAGCAAATTACGTTATGCGTAATCGAATTACGATAATAACAACCCCGGCGTGCCGAAACCTCTGAGCCAGAGCGATGGGCCACTGCCGACTCCCTGTTCAGGAGGCTCCATGAACCTCGATTCAACCGCCCAGGCGCTGGCATATCAGTCCGGTTTCGGCAACGAATTCAGCTCTGAGGCGTTGCCCGGCGCGCTGCCCGTCGGCCAGAACTCCCCGCAAAAAGCCCCGTACGGTCTCTACACCGAATTGTTTTCCGGCACCGCGTTCACCATGACCCGCAGTGAAGCGCGGCGCACCTGGATGTATCGGATTCAGCCGTCGGCCAATCACCCGGCTTTCGTCAAACTGGAACGGCAATTGGCCGGTGGCCCGTTGGGTGAAGTGACGCCTAATCGCCTGCGCTGGAATCCTTTGGAGATTCCCGCTGAGCCAACCGATTTCATCGACGGACTAGTGAGCATGGCGGCCAATTCCGGCGCGGAAAAACCCGCAGGGATCAGTATCTACAACTATGTCGCCAACCGTTCGATGGAGCGCGTGTTCTTCAACGCCGACGGTGAACTGCTGCTGGTACCGCAACTCGGCCGCCTGCGCATCGCCACCGAACTGGGCGTGCTGGAAGTCGCTCCGCTGGAAATCGCCGTGCTGCCGCGTGGCTTGAAATTCCGCGTGGAATTACTCGACGCGCAGGCACGCGGCTATATCGCCGAGAACCATGGCGCGCCACTGCGCCTGCCGGATCTGGGGCCGATCGGCAGCAACGGTCTGGCCAATCCGCGCGACTTCCTGACCCCGGTCGCCGCTTACGAAAACCTCCAGCAACCGACCACACTGGTGCAGAAGTTCCTCGGTCAGTTGTGGGCCAGCGAACTCAATCACTCGCCGCTGAACGTGGTCGCCTGGCACGGTAACAACGTACCGTATAAATACGACTTGCGCCGTTTCAACACCATCGGCACCGTCAGCTTCGATCACCCCGATCCGTCGATCTTCACCGTACTGACCTCGCCGACCAGCGTGCACGGTCTGGCCAACCTCGACTTCGTGATCTTCCCGCCGCGCTGGATGGTCGCCGAAAACACCTTCCGGCCACCGTGGTTCCACCGCAACCTGATGAACGAGTTCATGGGCCTGATCCAGGGCGAATACGACGCCAAGGCCGAAGGTTTTGTGCCCGGCGGCGCCTCGCTGCACAGTTGCATGAGCGCCCACGGCCCGGATGGCGAAACCTGCACCAAAGCGATCAACGCCGAACTGAAACCGGCGAAGATCGACAACACCATGGCCTTCATGTTCGAGACCAGTCAGGTGCTGCGCCCAAGCCGTTTCGCCCTCGACTGCCCGCAACTGCAATCCACTTACGACGCCTGCTGGGCCACGTTGCCCGCCACGTTCGACCCGACCCGGAGATAACCCATGACGCAGAATTCCATCACCCGCAGTTGGGTCGCTTCGGCCAACGGCCATGCTGATTTTCCTTTGCAGAACCTGCCATTGGGCGTGTTCAGCAGCAACAGTTCGGTTCCGCGCGCTGGCGTGGCGATTGGCGAACACATCTTCGATCTGCAAGTAGCGCTGGAGGCCGGGCTGTTCGACGGCGTCGCACGCAGTGCCGTCGAGGCCATGCACGGCGGCCAGTTGAACGCGTTCTTCGACCTTGGTCGCGAGGCGCGTGTGGCGCTGCGCGCACGTCTGATGGAACTGTTCAGTGAAGGCAGCACGCACCGTGGCAGCATCGAAGCCCAAGGCGCAAAACTGTTGCCACTGGCCAGCGATTGCCAACTGCACTTGCCGGCGCGGATTAGCGATTACACCGACTTCTACGTCGGCATCGAGCACGCGCAGAACGTCGGCAAACTGTTCCGTCCGGATAACCCGCTGCTGCCGAACTATAAGCACGTGCCGATCGGCTATCACGGTCGCGCCTCCACTGTGCGAGCCTCCGGCACCGACGTGCGCCGTCCGAAAGGCCAGACCTTGCCGGCCGGTCAGACCGAGCCGACTTTTGGTCCGTGCGCACGCCTGGACTATGAGCTGGAACTGGGCATCTGGATCGGTCAGGGCAACGAGATGGGTGACTCGATCGCCATCGGTGACGCGGCTGAGCACATTGCCGGTTTCTGCCTGCTCAACGATTGGTCGGCGCGGGATATCCAGGCCTGGGAATACCAGCCGCTGGGGCCGTTCCTGTCGAAGAGTTTCATCACCAGCGTCTCGCCGTGGGTGGTCACCGCCGAAGCGCTGGAGCCATTCCGCACCGCGCAACCGAAGCGTCCTGAAGGTGACCCGCAGCCACTGCCTTACCTGTTCGATAAGCGTGATCAGGAGGGCGGTGCCTTCGACATCGAACTGGAGGTGTTGCTGCTCACCGACGCCATGCGCGAGCAGAACCTGCCCGCCCATCGCCTGACCCTGAGCAACACCCGTTACATGTACTGGACTGTCGCGCAAATGGTCGCGCACCACAGCGTCAACGGTTGCCAGTTGCAGGCCGGTGACCTGTTTGGTTCCGGCACGCTGTCCGGCCCGGAAAACGGTCAGTTCGGCAGCCTGCTGGAAATTACCGAAGGCGGCAAAAAGCCGATTGAGCTGGCGTCTGGCGAGGTGCGTAAATTCCTCGAGGACGGCGACGAAATCATCCTGCGCGCACGTTGCGCTCGCGAAGGTTTTGCCTCGATCGGCTTCGGCGAATGCCGTGGCAAAGTGCTGGCGGCGCGCTGACAGGAGCGGGTTATGGATCTTTATACCTATTACCGTTCGACCTCGTCGTACCGGGTGCGAATTGCGCTGGCGCTCAAAGGTTTGGACTACGAGGCACTGCCGGTCAACCTGATCGCTCCGCCGGGTGGCGAGCATCGGCAAGCGGCGTATCTGGCAATCAATCCACAGGGCCGGGTGCCGGCCTTGCGCACAGACGAAGGCGGTTTGCTGATTCAATCGCCGGCCATCATCGAGTACCTCGAGGAACGTTATCCACAGGTGCCGTTGCTGCCTGAAGATCTGCTTGCCCGTGCGCAAGTGCGGGGTGTGGCGGCGGTGATCGGTTGCGATGTGCATCCGCTGCACAACGTCAGCGTGCTCAATCGGCTGCGACAACTGGGGCACGACGAGTCGCAAGTGGTGGAGTGGATCAGTCACTGGATCAGCCAAGGGCTGGCGACGGTGGAGCAGTTGATTGGCGACGAGGGTTTCTGTTTCGGCGAGTGGCCGTGCGTGGCGGATGTTTACCTGATACCGCAGTTGTATGCGGCAGAGCGGTTCAATGTCTCGTTGGATGCCTACCCGAAAGTCCGTCGCGTTGCCGCGCTGGCAGCTGAACATCCGGCGTTCATCAAGGCGCATCCGGCCAATCAATCAGACACCCCGTAACTGATCGTTCCTACGCTCTGCGTGGGAACGCATCCCGTGACGCTCTGCGTCACAGTGGACGCAGAGCGTCCCCGGCGGCATTCCCACGCGGAGCGTGGGAACGATCCGGTTGCCACAGCAAAAAATCATAAAAACAAAACAGGTACCTTGCGATGCACAACCAGATTGCCAGCTTTCGGGCTGCACTCGACGCCCGTCCTGTGTCCCGCTATCAGTGGTTGCTCTTGATCCTGCTCGCCTTGTTGCTGGTCACCGACGGCTATGACGCCCAGGTGCTCGGTTACGTGGTGCCCGCGCTGGCACAGGACTGGGGGCTTGAAAAGTCTGCGTTCGGCCCGGTTTTCAGCGCCAACCTGCTCGGCCTCACCCTCGGTTCGCTCGCAGTCACACCGCTGGCTGACCGCTTTGGCGTGCGACGGATTCTGCTCGCCTGCGTACTGATTTACGCCACGCTGACGGTGCTGATGGTCTTCGCCGACTCGCTGAACACGCTGATGATTGCCCGCTTCATCTGCGGCATCGGCATGGGCGGGGCGATGCCCAGTGCCATGGCGTTGATGTCGGAATATTCGCCCCCGCGTTTACGCACTTTGATGGTGACATTGGCGGCCTGTGGCTTCTCGTTCGGTGGTGCGGCGGGTGGTTTCGTCGCCGCCGGTTTCATCGACCAGTTCGGTTGGCAAGCGGTGTTCCTCGCCGGTGGCGTCACGCCGTTGCTGCTGTTTCCGTTTCTCTGGTGGATGCTGCCGGAATCGCTGCCTCGTCTGCTGCGTGATGCGCCACCGTATGCGCGCCTGCGCAAAGTCACCGCACGCATGCTGCCGGACTGGCAACCGCCGGTGGCGACTGTCGAGCAGAACGAACGTGAGCAGGGCAGCAAACTGACCGTGGTCGAACTGTTCCGCAATGGCTACGCGCGGCCGACCTTGCTGATCTGGGCGACTTTTTTCGTCAGCCTGATCCTGTTGTATTTCATGATCAGTTGGTTGCCGACGCTGCTGCTGGAAAGCGGTCTGAAACTCAACGAAGCCAATCTGGTGACGTCGATGTTCCTGTTCGCCGGCACGTTGGGCGCGATCTGCATGGCCTGGTTTGCCGATCGTTTGAAACGCAAGGTGCGTCTGTTGTCCGCGGTGTTGGCAGGGGCGGCACTGTGCACGATTGTGCTTGGGCTCAATCACGACAATCCGCGTTATCTGGTGGCCTGTGTCTTCGCCGCCGGGTTCTGCATCATCGGCGGGCAACTGACGCTGAATGCGTTTGCCAGTAATTTCTACCCGGCGCATGTGCGTGCGACGGGCACCGGTTGGGCGTTGGGTGTGGGGCGTTTTGGTTCGATTCTCGGGCCGCTGTTTGGCAGCCTGCTGCTGGCGATGCACATTCCGGTGGCGCAGATTTTCTTCTTCTGTGCGATTCCGGCGGTGATGGCTGCACTGTTGATCATTCAGGTGCGCTCACCCAATGACACACGCCTATCTAATGTGGGAGCGAGCCTGCTCGGGAAGAACGATAACGCGGTTTAACTGAAAGACCGAGTCGCCTGCTTCGCGAGCAAGCTCGCTCCCACAGTGATGTGTGCCGAGCCGATAATTTAGGTCCACACCAAACCTGTGGGAGCGAGCTTGCTCGCGAAGGCGGTGTTTTTGTCAGTACATTCGTTGCCTGACACACCGCTATCGCGAGCGTTTTCAGTGGACGACGGAGTTGGGCGGCAGGTGACCGAGGCGCTCAGTCAGGCGCAGGCGTTGAATCGGGTCGTCACTCAGCAACAAGGCGCGCTCCAGATCGAAGCGCTCGGCATTCGGGCAGTCGAGCCGCTGATACAGGCTGGCGCGGGCCAGATAATCAGCGACGCCAGCGTCACCCAGTTCGAGCACGCGTTCGGCGTCGATCAGCGCGGCAATGAAATCATCATGGGTCAGGTACAACTGCCGCAGGTTGCGCGACAATCGCTGAAGCATCTGCTGGGGTGAGGCGGTCAGTAGATGCTCGGCATTGAGTTTCATGTTCGGCCCGTATTGGCGCTGCAATAATTCGCGGCAGTCATTGGGATACAAACGCCGGCCTCCGCACGGATCAAGCAAATGATCGGCCCCGGGCACCCGCAACAGGAAGTGTCCGGGGAAGTTGACCCCGACCAGGGGAATCTCCAGGCCCCGCGCCAGTTCCAGGGCAATCAACGCCAATGCCAGTGGCTGGCCGCGACGGGTTTGCAACACTTTGTGCAGCAGCGCCGCCTGCGGGCGCAGTGGCAGAAAATCGTCCTGTGCAAAACCCAGATCGGTCATGCGGCGTAACAACGGTTGCGCCAGCTCACTCACCGGCAGCATCGGCAAGCCGTAGCTGACCCGTTGTTGCAGGTCTTTGAAGTCCTGCAACAACGCGTCGGGATCGACCGCTTTTTCGTGCTCGGCCGCCATCCACAGCGCGGCTTCGAACAGCGCGGGCGGTGAACGGTGCAGGCATTCGAAAAAACGTTGACGCGCACTCATTGAAATCTCCGTGGAATGCCTCGTTTTAGCCCCGTGCGCGAGATTCGTCCAGTGCCCAGCTACGAGAGTGTCGGGTTATGCCGCAAAGCCATTGTCTGCGCGGGCGCTTATTCCTGTGTGCTCCAGCAATTTTCAGGCGCAGGCCTATACTGGCGTTCTACAAGAAGTGATTCGGGAGCCCAACGATGTTTGCGCTCATGCAAAGCACTCGCCTGGAATCGCTGCACCTTAGCGTTGACCCGGTCTCCGGGTTGAAGGCGGTCATTGCCATCCATAACAGTCGCCTCGGGCCAGCCTTGGGTGGATGTCGTTACCTTGCCTATCCCAATGACGAGTCCGCCGTCGAGGACGCCATTCGTCTCGCTCAGGGCATGAGCTACAAAGCCGCGCTGGCGGGGCTGCCGCAAGGCGGTGGCGTTGCAGTGATCGTGCGTCCGGTACATGTGGAAAACCGCGGCGCACTGTTCGAAGCGTTTGGCCGTTGCATCAATCAGCTCGATGGTCGCTACATCACCGCCATCGACAGCGGTACCTCGGTGGCGGACATGGATTGCATCGCCCAGCAGACCCAACATGTCACCAGCACGACATCGGCTGGCGACCCGGCACCACATGCCGCCATGGGCGTGTTTGCCGGCATTCGCGCAACGGCGATGGCCCGGCTGGGCAGCGATAACCTCGAAGGCTTGCGCATTGCGATTCAGGGCCTGGGGAATGTCGGTTTTTCCTTGGCCGAGCAACTGCACGCCGCCGGGGCTGAACTGCTGGTTAGCGATATCGACCACGGCAAGGTGCAACTGGCGATGGAACAGCTCAACGCGCATCCGATTGCCAACGATGCATTACTCAGTACACCGTGCGACATTCTTGCGCCGTGCGGTCTGGGCGGAGTGCTCAACAGCCATACCGTCACGCAATTACGTTGCTCGGCGGTGGCGGGCTCGGCGAACAATCAACTGACACATCTGGACGTGGCCGATCAGCTGGAGCGACGCGGGATTCTTTATGCCCCCGATTATGTGATCAATGCGGGAGGCCTTATCTACGTTTCGCTCAAGCATCGCGGCGAAGAATTGACCACCATTACCGCGCATCTGTCGAAGATCAGCTCTCGACTCACCGAAGTATTTGCCCATGCACAGGCCGAAAAACGTTCACCGGCGCGGGTGGCGGATGAGTTGGCGGAGAAAGTTTTGTATCGCTGAGTTTCACAGGCATGAAAAAGGCCCTGAGCCATTCGACTCAGGGCCTATTCAATTCGGTCATCGCTTACTTTACAGCTTTTGCCGCTTTGGCAGGTTTGGCCGGTGCTTCAGCAGGTTCCGCCACTTCAGCTTGTTCAGCAGGTTCTGCCGGTGCATTGAGCAGCTCGGACAGTGCATCCGGCTGGCTCTTGAACGCCCGGGCGAATACATCGCGATTCTTCGCCATGTAGATCCCGGCTTCTTCCACTTGCTGTTCAGTCAGCGACGGAACGGCTTTTTGCAGCACATCGGCCAGATATTCGGCCAGTTCGAGCATTTTGTCATGACGGTCAGCTTCGGCTTTATCCATGAACAAACGCTCCAGATCTCGGCTGCTGCGGTATACCACTTCGACGGCCATTCACCACCTCACATGCCTTCACATTAAGTTGTCTTGACGACTACTGTATCCATATACAGCGAAAAGGATAAGCGAATCCCTGCGCCATGGGTAGTGGCTTTTCAATGTAGACCGGATTTCGGGTTTGTCAGATGGACCTTATCGTCTGCATTCGCGCGCAGGCTCGCTCCCACAGGTTCAGCGCGAAGCTTACACCTGCGACCAAACGCCACGGCGCGGGTTTGGCGGCGGCTCGCCATGATGGCGTGGCCTCTTTTCTGCATGAAAACCGTTACGTGCAGAAAACCGTCACGTCCAACACGCATCATCCGCTCGCATTCGAGCTAAGGAACATCATCGTGAAAATCAACTGGGCCGAGAAACTGCGGCAAAACGTGCATCAACTGGCCGAGTCCCTGGGCAACCTGTTCGTCGAAACCTTCCACTATCTGGCGCTGTTCGCCATCGGTGCGGTGACGGCGTGGGCCGCGGTGATGGAGTTTCTCGGGATGCTCGAAGAAGGCCACATCAAGATCGATGACATTCTGTTGCTGTTCATCTATCTCGAACTGGGCGCGATGGTCGGGATTTACTTCAAGACCAACCACATGCCGGTGCGCTTTCTGATCTACGTGGCGATCACCGCGCTGACCCGCCTGCTGATCTCCAACGTCTCGCACCACAACCCGCCAGACATGGGCATCATCTACCTGTGCGGCGGCATTCTGCTGTTGGCGTTCTCGATTCTGGTGGTGCGTTACGCCTCGTCACAATTTCCCTCGGTGAAGATCGAGAAACCGCAACGCAAACTCGGCGCCGGTTCCAGCGAGCATCCCGAGGTCGAGAAAGGCGAGCTTTAAAGCCCGGCCGCTGGTCGGGGCTGGCCGTTGACGCTTGGCGGTGGCGGGGTCAGCCCGGCGCCACTGGTCATCGCTTCGAGAATCGCCATGGCGCTGTGGCCCTGTTCGATAGCGATGCCGAACTGGATGCTTTGCACCAGCCGTTTGAGCCGCGCGGGATCGTTGCGCTGTTCGGCACTGATCATGCGTTTGGCCACAATTCGCCCGCTGTTGGACAGGGTCAGCATGATGCTGCCGTCCAGGCCCTGAATGCTCAGGTTGATCTGATAGTCCGGCGCGAAGGCATCGGTAATGATCTGAAAAGGATTGTCCATGATGCGTCACCGCCTGATTGAACGTGCAGTTGTTGACCGGCCATGATCGGGTTGGTTCGCCATACCAGACCATCGGCCATTCCGTGTCCTGTACTGGTTACTCATGTAGGAGCTGCCGCAGGCTGCGATCTTTTGCTCTTCAATGTTTTGATTTCGGTCATGAGCTCATGAATGTCATGAAGATCAAAAGATCGCAGCCTGCGGCAGCTCCTACAGGGGTGTAGCAAGGGCTGTGCCGGGAAAATTGTCGAACAATGAACACGGGGATAAAAAAGGCGAGCCACAGGGCTCGCCTTTTTTAATGGCCCGTTTTCAGGGCAGAACCAGGTAGATGATCGCTGACAGTGCAATCAGGCCGATCAACACCACAAACACGTTGGATGCTTGGCCAGAGTACTGGCGCAAGGCTGGCACGCGGCGGATGGCGTACATCGGCATCAAGAACAACAGGCAGGCAATCACTGGCCCACCGAAAGCCTCGATCATCCCGAGGATGCTCGGGTTGAATGTTGCCACGGCCCAGCAACTGAGAATCATGAACACAGCGGTCGCGCGGTTCAGCCAGCTCGCCGACATCACCCGGCCACGGCTGCGCAGGCTTTTCACGATCATGCCTTGAAAGCCTTCACTGGCGCCGATGTAGTGGCCGAGGAAGGATTTGGTGATCGCCACCAGTGCAATCAGCGGCGCGGCGTATGCGATGACCGGGGTCTGGAAGTGGTTGGCCAGGTACGACAGGATCGAAATGTTCTGCGCTTTCGCCGCTGCGAGATCGGCTGGCGACAACGCCAGCACGCAACTGAAGCAGAAGAACATCACCGTCACGACCATCATGCCGTGAGCCATGGCGAGGATGCCGCTGCTCTTGCGTTCCGCCTGTTCGCCGTAGCGCTGTTTTTGATCAACGGCAAACGCGGAGATGATCGGCGAATGGTTGAACGAGAACACCATCACCGGGATTGCCAGCCACAGCGTCTTGAAAAAATCAGACATCGGCATCGCGTCGCTGGCGCTCGCGAAGAACGCGCCGTTCCAGTTTGGAATCAGGCTGAGCGCGAGCAGCAGCAACGCCGCAACAAAGGGATAAACCAGCACGCTCATGGCTTTGACGATCACGCTCTGGCCGCAACGGACGATGGCCATCAGACCCAGGATCAACACCAGCGAGAGGATCGCCCGTGGCGGCGGGGCGATGTGCAGTTGGTGCTCGAGAAAGCTGCTCAGGGTGTTGGTCAGCGCCACGCTGTACACCAGCAGGATCGGGAAGATTGCAAAGAAATACAGGAGCGTGATCAGCTTGCCGGCACCGATGCCGAAGTGCTCTTCGACCACTTCGGTGATGTCCCCGGAGCGCCCGGACAGCACGAAGCGGGTCAGGCCCCGGTGGGCAAAAAACGTCATCGGGAAGGCCAGCACAGCCAGAATCAGCAACGGCCAGAAACCGCCGACGCCGGCATTGATCGGCAAGAACAAGGTGCCGGCACCGATCGCGGTGCCGTACAGGCCGAGCATCCAGGTGGTGTCGAATTTGTTCCAGCCCTTGTGGGCCGTTTCTGCATTGCGTGTGCGGTCTACAGCGGGATTTTCGGCAGCAGGTGTACGTACATCGGTCATCGGTATCGCCTCGTTATTATTTTTGCTCGGGCTCACGGTTGGCAGACCGTCGGGTGCGGTCTGCCGGGGCGGTCAGGGAATGCGCCTCAGCATTCCACCCAGCTCACGGCCAGGCCGCCCCGTGAAGTCTCTTTGTATTTGTCATGCATGTCGGCGCCGGTATCGCGCATGGTGCGGATGACCCGGTCGAGGGAAATGAAGTGTTTGCCGTCGCCGCGCAGGGCCATTTGCGTGGCGTTGATCGCCTTCACCGCAGCGATGGCGTTGCGCTCGATGCACGGCACTTGTACCAGGCCGCCGACCGGGTCACAGGTCAGGCCGAGGTTGTGTTCCAGACCGATTTCGGCGGCGTTTTCCAATTGCTCCGGGGTGGCGCCGAGCACGTCCGCCAGACCCGCAGCGGCCATCGCGCAGGCCGAACCGACTTCACCCTGACAGCCGACTTCGGCGCCGGAGATCGAGGCATTTTTCTTACACAGAATGCCGACGGCGGCCGCGCCCAGGAAGAAATTGACGACATCATCGTCAGACGCGTCCGGATTGAATTTCATGTAGTAGTGCAGCACCGCCGGAATGATCCCTGCTGCACCATTGGTCGGCGCGGTGACCATACGCCCGCCGGCAGCGTTTTCTTCGTTGACGGCGAGGGCAAACAGGTTGACCCATTCCATCGCCGACAGCGTTGAACTGATCACGTTTGGTTTGCCGATTTCCAACAGGCTGCGGTGCAATTTCGCCGCGCGGCGCGGCACGTTCAGGCCGCCGGGCAGAATCCCCTCGTGGCGCAGGCCTTGTTCAACGCATTCACGCATCACCGACCAGATGTGCAGGAGGCCCTGACGGATTTCCGCGTCAGTGCGCCAGGCGCGCTCGTTGGCCATCATCAGTTCGGAAACGCGCAGGTTGTGCTGTTTGCACAGCGACAACAATTCGGCGGCGCTGGAGAAATCGTACGGCAACACCACGTCGCCGGCCGGGGCGACACCGGACTCGGCTTCCGCCGCTTCGATGATGAAACCGCCTCCGACCGAGTAGTACGTTTGCTCGAACAGCTGGGCGGTTTCGCCAAAGGCTGTCAGCGACATGGCGTTGGGGTGGTAGGGCAGGCTCTCGTCGAGCAGCAGGAGATCACGCTGCCAGTCGAAGGCAATTACTCTTTGACCGGCGAGGGACAGTTGGCCTGTCTCGCGCAGTTGCTGGATGCGGGGATCGATGGTCGCCGGATCGATGCTGTCCGGCCATTCGCCCATCAGGCCCATCACCGTGGCGCGGTCAGTGGCGTGACCGACGCCGGTGGCCGACAGCGAGCCGTATAAACGGATTTCCATACGGCTTACATCGTTCAACAGATGTTGATCGATCAGCGCCTGAGCGAAAGTCGCCGCTGCCCGCATCGGGCCGACGGTGTGAGAACTGGACGGGCCGATACCGACTTTGAATAGATCGAAAACACTGATAGCCATGCTAAACCCTTACAAGCAATGGAGTGGGAATCGCTGCCATTTTTTGTAGGACAAGCGCAATGTCGGCGATACTGCCTACCTCGGTCCTACGTGACTAACGAAACTTCCTAAGTAAGCCTTTAGCAGGACTAAACGATGAGTCGTCAATTGCATGCCCAGACCTATGTCTGGCTGCAGGTGTTTTCCTGTGCCGCCCGGCATTTGTCGTTCACTCGGTGTGCCGAGGAACTGCACATCACCCCGGGGGCGGTCAGTCAGCAGATTCGCCAACTGGAAGAACGCCTCGGCTTTCGCCTGTTTCACCGACGTGCGCGCGGTGTGGAATTGAGTGCAGAAGGGCAGCGGTTGGCCATTACCGTCAATGAGGCGTATGGCAGCATCGATGCGGAATTGCGTCGACTTGATGCCGGAATGATCAGCGGGATTTTGCGTGTGCGCTCGATTCCGTCGTTCCTCAGCAAGTGGCTGACGCCGCGTTTGCCACGCCTGCAACAGCGCTATCCGGATATTCAGTTGCGGCTCGTCGCCGAGGACAGCAGCGTGCCGTTGCACGAAGGCGACTTTGATCTGGCGATCGATTTGAACGACGGCAGCTACCCGGGACTGTTATCCACAGCCTTGCTCGACGAGCAGATTTTCCCGGTGTGCGCGCCGAGCCTGCTACGCGGGCGGCCGCCGCTGCATGGGCCGGCGGATCTGGTGCATTTTCCGTTGTTGCATGACATCACTGCGTGGCGTGGCAGTTATGAATACGCGGAATGGGAATTCTATTTAAATGCGATCGGCTTTGAGGGCGCCGACGTACGGCGCGGACACACCTTCAACCGCAATCACCTGACCATTGAAGCGGCGATTGCTGGCATGGGCGTGGCGATTGCCCGCCGCACCTTGCTTAACGATGAGCTGGAGCGGGGAACGTTGATTGTGCCGTTCGGCCTGTCGGTGCCCAATCACAAACGCTACGTGTTGCTGTATGCGCCGGGGGCCTTGAGCCATCCGGGCGTGCGTGCGGTGCATGATTGGCTGGTCGAGGAGGCGGGGATATTTCGCGGTTTGCACCCGTTGAACGACGGGCAATTGTGAGCGGATTTTGCTGGGTTGCAAGGCGACCCAACTCCCGACCTTACCAGCGCTTTGCTCGGTTGTCCGGCTTTTTTTGCGAATGAATATTTATCTTTTTCCAGGGGTTGAAATGTTCGCCAGTCGGGCCGATTGTTGTAACCAGGAGGTCAGGAAATTCAACTCAAGGCCTCTCACGAGCTAGCTGAAATAAGGGATGAACTATGCAAATCCAAGTCAACAGCGATAACCATATTCAAAGTAGTCAACGACTGGAGGAGTGGGTACGTACAACCATTGAGAGCACGCTCGAACGTTATGAAGAAGACCTGACCCGTGTCGAAGTCCACCTGAGCGACGAGAACGGTGACAAACCAGGTCCCCATGACTTGCGCTGCCAACTGGAAGCGCGGCCAAAAGGCCATCAACCGATTTCCGTGACCCACAAGGCCGATTCGCTGGAACAGGCGATCGACGGTGCTGCCGAAAAACTCGAGCACGCCCTGGAGCACCTTTTCGGCAAACTGCGAGGTAAACCACGGGCCGCTGTGGTGCCGTTCACCGGCAAAGCCAATGACAAGCTGTTGGCGGAAGAGTTTGACGAGAATGAACAGGCAGCGATCAACAGTTGATCCGCTGATTTCACAAGCCACCCAATGAGAACGGGCCTGCGGAAGCAGGCCCGTTTTTTGTTTGTAGCAGAAAAGCCCCTCACCCCAGCCCTCTCCCGGAGGGAGAGGGGGCCGACCGAGGTGTCTGAAGAGGTACGTTGACCTGAAAGACGGCGTCGATTATGGATTCAGCAAAACAATTTCAGGTCGACGGAAATCATGAGCATCCCCCAATCAGTCCCCTCTCCCTCTGGGTTAGGGTGAGGGCAATCTTCGAACTGACGCAATTCGTATGATCTGCTCTAGGACATTGTCCATCTGCTGAAGTATTTCCAGGTTGCTGAAACGTACGACCTGAATGCCTTGCTGGTACAGATGGTTTGTTCGGCGCTGATCGTACGTCAATCCCGGCGTTTCATAATGCTGACCTCCATCCAGCTCAATCGCCAATTTCAGCTCAGCGCAATAAAAATCCAGGACGTAAGGCCGGCAGGGAAACTGCCGACGAAATTTCAGATTGGCGATTTGCCGGGAGCGAAGCTTTTGCCAGAGCAGATGTTCACAGTCGGTTTGATTAACGCGTAACTGGCGGGCAAATTGGGCGAGGTTGGGGCGAGTTTGCATGCTTCACGATCCTTGTGAAGTGGGTTTGATATTTCACTGTAGCTGAGAACCCTCACCCCAGCCCTCCCGAAACGTCGGACCGCCCGTAGGGAGAGGGGGCCGACCGAGGTGTCTGGCGTGGTACATCGACCTGAAATACCGAGTCGATTATGGATTCGGCAAAGCGGTTTCAGGTCGAGTCGATTATGGATTCGGCAAAGCACGTTCAGGTCGGCGTAGCTCGCAAGCATCCCCCAATCAGTCCCCTCTCCCTCTGGGAGAGGGTTAGGGTGAGGGCTTTTCAATCCTCAAAACGCTACAGATGTCTGCACATACACCGTACGCGGCTCACCCACATACTTGCCCTTGTTATTGTCATCAAACGAACGCGTGAAGTACTGCGTGTTGAAGATGTTCTTCACGCCCACCGCCACGTTCAAATCCGACAACTGCGGGCCGAAGTCATACCCGGCGCGGCTGCTGAACAGCATGTAACCCGGGATCTTGCCGGTGCTGCCGTCGGCGCTTTCCTTGGAGGTATTGGCGTTGTCGGCGAACTGGTCGCTCTGGAAGCTGCTATCCAGATTCAGTTTCCACGGGCCTTCGGTGTAGCCGACGCCAATCGTGCCTTTGTGTTTCGACGAGAACGGTACGCGATTGCCCTTGTTCGGCCCGTCTTCGCGGATGGTCGCGTCCACATAGGCGTAGGTCGCGTACACGTCGAAACCCGCGAGCGCCGGGCTCAAGTCATCCAGCGCGTAATTGATGCTGGTCTCGATACCTTGATGACGGGTTTCGCCACGGGCAATCACCGAATCGTTGGTCTGGTTGCTTTCGTACTGGTTGTCGAAGTTGATGAGAAACGCGCCGATCTCCGCGCGTAACGCACCGTTGTCATAGCGTGTGCCGAGTTCCCAGGTGCGCGCCTTTTCCGGTTTCACTTCGCCGCTGCTCACGCGGTTGGGCATCTGACTGTATTGCACACTGCCGAACGAGCCTTCGGTGTTGGCGTAGAGGTTCCAGCTGTCGCTCAGGTGATAAAGCACGTTCAGCGCCGGCAGCGCGGTGTTGTAGTCGCCCTTGTATTTGACGTTGGTCAGGTTGTTGGTCTGCTGCGATTCGATCATCTCGTAACGCACGCCCGGAGTGATCGTCCATTTACCGATGTCGATGCGGTCGTCAACGAAGAAAGCATTGGCCTCGGTGCCACCACGGGTGTCGCGGTCATTGCGGCTGCCGGTGGTCGGGTATTCGTTGCTGCTGATCGGCGTGCGATAGCGCAGTTCGTGACCAGCCTCGTTGATGTAGCGGTAGCCGACGCCGACCTCATGGCTGGTCGGGCCAAGGTCAAAGCCTTGGGCGAAACGGGTTTCCAGACCCCGTACCCAATACTCGCGCGGCGACAGCGAAAGGAATGTGCCCTGATCGAGATAGCCGCTGCGCAGGGTCTTGGTGAAGAAGGTGTTGGCGGTGAATTCGCGGCGATCTTCCTGATAGCGATAGCCGAAATTGAACATCGTGCGTCGGCCCCAGAACTGGTCTTTTGGGCGTGTCGATTGATACGGATCGGCGTCGTAATCAGCGACGTTCAGACCGCCGGGCATATCGGCTTTACCTTCGTAATACTGCGCCATGGCGTTGAAGCTGTTGGCTTCGTCGAGCTGGTATTTGCCCTTGAGGATCAGGTCGTCGATCTCGGTGTCGCTGTGCTCACGCCAGTCGCCGCCGCGGGTGCCGGAGTACAGCAGCGCGCCGCCGAGGCCATTGGCATTGGTGCCACCGGCCAGCAGGTTGGCGCTGGTCTTGAAGCCGTCATGGCTCGACGATGGGCTGGTTTCCGTCTGGAAGCCGCCCTTGACCGTTGGCTCGTCGGGAATCGCCCGGGTCACGAAGTTGACCACGCCACCGACGTTCTGCGGGCCGTAACGCACGGCGCCACCGCCGCGCACCACATCCACGGCATCCATGTTGCCCATGCTGATCGGGGCGAACGACAGTTGTGGCTGACCGTAAGGTGCGAACGGCACCGGGATGCCGTCCATCAACACCGTCGAGCGCGCGGCCAGGCGTGGATTCAAACCACGAATGCCGAAGTTGAGCGCCATGTCGTGGCTGCCGGTGCCGTTGTTTTCCGGGGCGTTGACGCCAGGGATGCGATTGAGCACATCACGCGCCTGAGTCGCGCCCTGGCGTTCGAATTCTTCGCGGCGGATCACGTCGCGAGCACCGGGATGTTCGAACACGTTGATTTGCGCGGCGTCGCCCAGCCAGTCGCCGACGACTTTCGAGGTGTCCAGTTCCAGCGCGGCGTCCGTCACCGGTTGCAGGCTGAACGCATTGTTGCCCTCGGCGCGCGCCTGCAGGCCGGTGCCTTCAAGCAGTGCATTCAAACCTTGCTCTGGGGTGTAACTGCCTTCCAGGCCACGACTTTGCACGCCGCTGGTGACTTGTGAACCAAAAGAGATCAAGACCCCGGCTTCACGGCCAAACTGGTTGAGGGCGTTTTCCAGCGGCGATGGCGCGATGTGATACGCCTTGGCATCGGCGGCCCACGCGGCGGGCAGGGCGCTGAAACTCAGGCTGGCGCCGAGGACGAAATTACGCAGGCTGCGAGCCAATGGCGTGAGGCGAGTGGGGTGCATGGTGGATGATCCTGAGAAGGTTGAATCAAGGGGGCTTTCCTTCTCTGTCACGCCAGATCTGAAAAACGGCTCATCAATTTCTGATTTTTTTCAAACCCGCGCTTCGACGGTTACCCAGTAGCGGGTAAAGCGCTTCACTTTCACCGGCAAACTGATTTCCAGCAGATCGAGAATCCGCTCGCTGTCGTCCAGTGGATAAGTCCCGGAGATCAGCAGGTCGGCTACTTTTTTGTCGCAATTGAGTTGGCCGCGACGATAGCGGCCGAGTTCATCGAGGAAGTCGCCCAGGCGCATGTGCGCAGCCACCAGCATGCCGTCGGCCCAGGCACCGCTGTTGGCATCCAGCGGTTTGGCTTCGCTGACGGATATCGAGGTGAAACTCAATTCGCGCGCGACCGGCAGCAGCATCGGCGCGCGGCCATTGCTGTTCAGTTCGACGCGGCCTTCAAACAGCGCAACCTGCGTGCGATCAGAAAATTGGCGCACATTGAGGCGCGCGCCCTGAGTTTTCAGCGTCCCCTGAGTTGTGCGCACTTCGAACGATTGCGCGGCGGTCAGGAGGATTTCGCCTTCGAGCAAGCGAATCAGTCGCACCGAAGTGTCGACATCCACCGCACTGGCGGTGTTGAGCTGCAACTGATCGCCGGCACCAAGCGCCACCTTGCGCCGTTGCCCGATCGGGCTGCGGTAATCGGCGAGGAGCGATGGCAACGGATTGTGCTCGCGCATGCCCCAAGTGACCGCCGAACCGGCGCCGAGAATCAGCAACAGTTTCAGTGCCTGACGACGGTTGCCGGACTTAGGCCCGTTCAACGCCGCGTGTGCCAACGGCGACGACACACCGCGCAGACGCTGATTGACTCGCTGAATATGCTCCCACGCCCGCCGATGCTCGCTGTGCGCATCCAACCACTGTTGCATCGCCATTTGCTGGCGCGGACTGAGTGCGCCTTGCTGCATCTCCATCAACCAGTGCACGGCCTGCTCAGCCACCTGAGAGGAAAAATCCGCCGCGCGGTTCATAGGGCGAAATAGCAGCGCATGGCCGCTTTGTTCAGATGACGTTTGACTGTGGCCACGGAAATGCCCAGTTCGGCGGCGATCTGTGGATAGCTCAGGCCATCGACCTGCGCCAGCAGAAAGGCGCGCTTGACCTGACGCGGCAGACCGTCGAGCAACTCATCCAGCTCCATCAGGGTTTGCAGGATGATCGCTTTGTGTTCTTCCGACGGCGCGACCATGTCCGGCATCTGCGCCAGGGTGTCGAGGTAGGCGCGTTCCAGATCCTGACGGCGGTAATGATTGAACAGAACACGTTTGGCCAGCGTCGTCAGAAAGGCGCGCGGCTCGATGATCACCGGCGCCTCGCGGGCGGTCAGCACCTTGATGAAGGTGTCCTGGGCCAGGTCCGCCGCGCTGTCCGGGCAGCCGAGCTTGCGCCGCAGCCAGCCGGTGAGCCAGCCGTGATGGGCCTGATAGAGCGATTCGACGGTATGGGCGGAGGACAACGGTATTACCCCGGGCGCCTGATGACGCGGTAGAGAGTATGCGTTAGAGAACAAGAACTGTTCGCATTGTAGGGGGCTAGGTGCTCAGCCGGCAATCAGATGCTTTTGCGTATGAGAATATTTATCATTAATATTGCTCGCCTGTAGGTTCGGCTCATCGGTCGGACGTTTTTCGTTTCAGGGTCGAAACATGAAAGGCAAACTCGCCACACTTCCCATGTCCTATCGTCTGGCCGTCACCTCACGGGTGTTGGCCGCGGTGTTTGGCGGCTATCTCGTCGCGGCGCTGGCCAGTGTCACCCTGACACTGTGGCTGCCGTTGAGCCGAGCCGAAGCGGTGGTGACCGGCATGACCATTTCCTTTCTGGTCTATCTGGTGGCTGTGTTGTGGTGTTTTGCCTGTCGCACGGCGTGGTCCGCCTGGGTCGGCTTGCTGGTGCCGAGTGTGATTCTGGCAACCATCTCCGGCGCGGCGCGCGGCTTGGGTCTGGCATGAAAGAGGGTTTTCGTCAGGCGATGGCCTGGCTGCACACCTGGGCCGGGCTGCTGTTCGGCTGGCTGCTGTTCGCGATTTTTCTGACCGGGACGCTGGCGTATTTCAAGGATGAAATCAGCCACTGGATGCAGCCGGAAATTCCCGCACGATCGGTGAGCGCCGAGACGAGCCTGACGCTGGCCCAGGATTATCTGCAGCAACACGCGGCAGGTGCCTCACGCTGGCTGATCGATTTGCCCGATGCCCGTGACCCCGGCCTGACCGTGCGCTGGCAGCAAGCGCCGGCCAATCCCGGCGAGCGCGGGCGTTTCGAATCGAAAACCCTCGACGCGCAAACCGGCGCCGAAGTGCAGGCCCGCGAAAGCATGGGCGGCGAGTTCTTCTATCGTTTCCACTTCCAGTTGCAAATGCCCTATCCGTGGGGCCGTTGGATGGCGACCATTGCCGCGATGGTGATGTTCGTCGCGCTGATCACCGGGATCATCACCCACAAAAAAATCTTCAAGGACTTCTTCACCTTCCGCCCGCGCAAGGGCCAGCGTTCCTGGCTCGACGGGCATAACGCAGTCGGCGTGCTGGTGCTGCCGTTTCATTTGATGATCACCTACAGCAGCCTGGTGATTTTCATGTCGATGGTCATGCCGGCGAGCATCGTCGCGTCGTACGGCAATGACGTGCGCAAGTTCTATGACGAAGTTTTCCCGGCGTCGAAGACCCCGGAACGCGCCGATATCGCTGCGCCATTGGCGGCCATGGCGCCGCTGTTGAGCACGGCCAGCGAGCAATGGTCGGGCGGCCACACGGCGCGTCTGTCGGTGAGCAATCCGGGCGATGCCAATGCCACCGTGGTGTTGTCCCGCGCGGGCGATCGCGTGGTGCATGATTTCGGCCGCGCCGTGACCTTCAACGGTGTGACCGGGCATATGCTCGGCAGCACACCGGAACAGCCGATGGCGATGGCGGTGGGTGGAGCGTTCTATGGTTTGCACATGGGCCACTTCGCCGGTCCGGTGTTGCGCTGGCTGTATTTCATTTGTGGGCTGGCGGGTACGGCGATGATCGGCACCGGGCTGGTGATCTGGCTCGGCAAGCGTCAACTCAAACATGCCAAGAGCGGCGTGATGCCGTTCGAGCTGCGGCTGGTGGAAGTGCTGAATATCGCCAGTATGGCCGGGCTGCTGTCGGCGGTGGCGGTGTTCTTCCTGGCCAATCGTCTGTTGCCGGTGAGTCTCGTCGGGCGCGCCGATTGGGAAGTGAACGCGTTCTTTATCGCTTGGGTTTTGAGTGTGCTGCACGCGCTGCTACGCCCGGGACGAAAGGCCTGGGTTGAGCAACTCACCCTGAGCGCGGCATTGTTTGTCGCGGTGCCGCTGGTCAATGCACTGACCACCCCTTGGAATCTCGGCGCCGCCCTGATGCAGGGCGATTGGGCGTTGGCCGGGGTTGATCTGACGTGTCTCGCAACGGGTCTGTTTCTGGCTTGGGCGGCGTGGAAAATGCAGCGCGCCGGCAATACCGTCAGCGTTAAACAGCCACGGCGCGAAAAGGCTCGGCCGATCAACCTTGAGCAAGGCGCCAATTGATGCTGTTGCCACTGTTGCTCACCTACGCCGGGTTCACCGCGTTGTGCCTGGCGATGCCACGTCACCATGATGAATTGCTCGGCCACAAACCTTCCGCGCGCCGCCGTCAGGGTCTGACGCTGGCCGGATGGTTGATGCTGAGTCTGTCGCTGTGGGCTGCCGTTTCTGCCAACGGCTGGAGTTTCGGCCTGGTCGACTGGTTCGCCGTGCTGATGCTCAGCGCCCTGGCGTTGGTCTTGTTGCTGCCGTATCGCCCACGTTTCGCATTGACGCTGGCCGGGGTCAGCCTGTTGGCCAGCCCGGTCGCCGCATGGGCGCAGTGCTGAGGTGCTGATTGGTCTGCCGCCGGAATCCCGCGACGACGAGCCGCGTGGCGCGCGTGCGCATTTTCTTCAGGTGTTTCTGTCCCAGCGTTCGCAAATGGAAGCGCTGGTGAACCGACGCGTCGGATGCCGAGCGACGGCGGCCGATCTGGTGCAGGATTTGTTTCTGCGTTTCTGGCGCCGGCCGCTGGTGCAGGTCGAAGAGCTCAGCACCTATCTTTTGCGTTGCGCCGGCAATATCGCCATCGATCATCTGCGCAGTGAAGGCACCCGTACGCGGGTCAACGAAGGCTGGCAACCGGACGCGCCGGACAGCCACGGCAGCGAACCACAAGCAGCGCTCGAAGCGGGCAATGATCTGCGCCATGTCGAAGCGGCGTTGCGTGCGTTGCCCGAGCGCACCCGGCAGATCTTTTTGCTCAATCGCATCCACGGCCGCAAGTACGCGGAAATCGCCAAGGCCATGGGCCTGTCCCAAAGTGCCGTGGAAAAACATATGATGCGCGCCCTCGAGGCCTGCAAGGCCAGCCTGCGCGAACCCGCGCCACGCCTGCCAGGGAAAGCACCGTGAAGCCATCCGATTACGTCACCCCGACGCCCGCTCAAGAGCAGGCCGCTTTTGCCTGGCTGAGCCTGTTACATGATGGGCCGAGCGCTGGCGATCAACTTACATTCAGCCAATGGCTGCGCGCTGATCCGGCGCATGCCGAGGCTTATGCGCAGGCGCAGGTGCTCTGGGAACTGAGTGAAGGCCCGGCGCGCATGCTGGCCGATGAAGAGGCTTCGGCGTTGCAGGGCTATATCGATGCGATGGATCGCCCGCGTCGTCCGCAGCTTTTGCGTTGGTCGGGGGCATTGGCAATGGCGGCGTGTCTGCTGCTGATGGTCAGCCTCGGCACCGGCTGGCAGCCGCAGCGCTGGATCGATGATCTGGGCGCGGATTACGTTTCAGCGCCGGGGGAAATTCGCACCGTGACCCTGGCTGATCAATCGCAAGTAACGCTGGATGCCGACAGTGCGATTGCCGTGGATTTCAACCGTGGCGAGCGGCATGTTCAGCTGCGTCGTGGTGCCGGGTTTTTCACGGTTACGCACACCGGCGAGCCGTTTGTGGTCGAGGCCGAAAAGGGCGAGGCGCGGGTGCTCGGGACGCAGTTCGAAGTGCGTCTGCAACCGCAGGGCGCGCAGGTGACGGTGTTGTCCGGGCGCGTTGGCGTGACCGCGAATCGTGGTGGCGAACAGCAGATTCTCACCGCCGGCCAGCAGGTTGCTTACGCTGAAGGCACGGCAGAAAAACTGCACGCGGCGGACGCTGAGGCACAGTTGGCCTGGCGTCAGGGCTGGCTGACGTATTACAAGTCGACGCTGGCTGATGTGGTGGAGGATCTGCGGCGCTATTACCCGGGGCGGATTGTGCTGCTCAACGATGAGCTGGCGGCGCGCAAGGTCAGTGGCAGTTTTCCGAGCAAGGATCCGCAAGCGGTGCTCAGTTCCCTGCAAGGGGTGTTGGGGTTTGAGCAGCATCAGGTGTTGGGGCATCTGATTATTTTGCGTTGAGGCAACGTCAAAAGATCGCAGCCTTCGGCAGCTCCTGCAGGGATCGCATTCCAATGCAGGAGCGGCCGAAGGCTGCAATCTTTTGATCTGCAAAAATATTTTCAATTTATGGTGAGGTAAACCCGAGCCCCATCCGTGTAGTGACTGAAACTGCGAGTCATTCGCATCCGTTGCGGTTCTACACAGGTCATTGAGTCATGAAGTCCAGGGCAAAATCGGGTTCGGTCAAACAGTGGTTAAGCGTATCGGCATTGAGTTTTTCGGCACTGGCGTTGTTGCCGATAAGCGTGGCGCTCGCCGCTGAAACCGTCAGCAGCCAGACGCAAAAGCAGTTCAATTTTTCCCTGGCCGCCAAACCGCTGCCACAAGCCTTGAGCGACTTCAGCCGCGTCACCGGGCAGAGCGTGGTCTACACCGACGAAGCGCCGTACGGCCTCACGGCGCCGGCAGTCAATGGCCAGATGAGTGCCGAGCAAGCGCTGCAACGTCTGCTCAGCGGTTCCGGCCTCAGTTTCCGCCGCACCGATAGCCACACCTTGGCACTGGAACCGAAGCCGACCGAAGGCGCGTTGAACCTCGGTGCCACCACCATCACTTCGATGCGCGACGAGTCGATGAGCTATCAGCCACCGCAAACCAGTTCGGTGATGCGCTCTTCGGCGTCGTTGCAGGAAGTCCCGCAGACCGTCAACGTCATCCCGGCGCAGGTCATCCGCGATCAGGCGCCGCGCAATCTTGATGACGCACTGGCCAACGTCAGCGGTATCACCCAGGGCAACACCTTGGGCAGCACTCAGGATTCGGTGATGACTCGCGGCTTCGGTGACAACCGCAACGGCTCGATCATGCGCGACGGCATGCCGATCGTGCAGGGCCGCGGCATGAACGCCACGGTTGATCGCGTCGAAGTGCTCAAGGGGCCGGCCTCGCTGTTGTACGGTATCCAAGACCCGGGCGGCGTGGTCAACCTGGTCAGCAAGAAGCCTGAACTGACGCAATACAATGCGCTGACCTTGCGCGGTTCGACTTACGGTGACGGCAAGAACGGCAGCGGCGGCACCCTCGACAGCACCGGCCCGCTGGGCGATTCCGGGCTGGCCTATCGCATGGTGCTCGACCACGAAGACGAAGACTACTGGCGCAACTTCGGCACCCACCGCGAAACCCTGATCGCCCCGTCGCTGGCCTGGTTTGGCGAGAGCACCAAGCTGTTGTTCGCCTACGAGCACCGTGAATTTCTCACGCCGTTCGACCGTGGCACGTTGATCGATCCGCGCACCAATCACCCGCTGGACATCTCGCGCAAAGAACGCCTGGACGAGCCGTTCAACAACATGGAAGGCCGTTCTGATCTCTACCATTTCGAAGCCGATCACGAGCTCAACGACGACTGGAAAGCCCACTTCGGCTACAGCTGGAACCGTGAGACCTACGACGCCAGCCAGGTCCGCGTGACCGCCATCGACACCAAAAAGGGTACGCTGACCCGCAGCATGGACGGCACGCAAAACGCGATCAGCACCGACCGTTTCACCACCGCCAGCCTCGAAGGCAAGGTCAATGTGCTGGGCATGCAGCATGACCTGGTGTTCGGCGTCGATGACGAATACCGCAAGATCTACCGCGAAGACTTGATCCGCCAGAAAAGCCTGACCACCTTCAGCTACGTCAATCCGGTCTACGGTCGTGAAGTTGCCGGCACGACCGTCAGCGCCCCCGACAGCGCGCAGACCGATGAGCTGCGCAGTGATTCGGTGTTCATGCAGGACTCGATTCACCTCAACGACCAGTGGATTCTGGTCGCTGGCGGGCGCTTCCAGGAGTACGACCAGTACGCCGGCAAAGGCGTGCCGTTCAAGGCCAACACCGACAGCAACGGCCAGAAGTTCGTCCCGCGCACCGGTCTGGTGTATCGCTACACCGATGCCTTGTCGTTCTACGGCAGCTACACCGAATCGTTCAAACCCAACTCGACCATCGCCCCGCTGAGTGGCAGCAGCACCGTGCTCGACGGCAGCATCGCACCGGAAGAAGCCAAGTCGTGGGAACTGGGCGCGCGGCTGGACATGCCGGGGCGTGTCACCGGCAACATCGCCTTGTTCGACATCAAGAAGCGCAATGTGCTGGTGGCCAACTCTGAAGGCCCGACGACGATTTACAGCGCCGCCGGTGAGGTGCGCTCGTGCGGTCTGGAAATGGACCTGACCGGTCAACTGAGTGAGCGCTGGAGCATGATCGGCAGCTACGCCTACACCGATGCCGAAGTCACCGAAGACCCGGACTACAAAGGCAAGCGTCTGCAAAACGTGGCGAAGAATTCCGGTTCGTTGTCGGCGGTGTATGACTTCGGCAGTGTGATCGGTGGTGACCAGTTGCGCGTGGGGGCTGGAGCGCGCTATGTCGGTGAACGTGCGGGTAACGCGGTGAATGATTTTGACTTGCCGAGCTACACCGTGGCCGATGCGTTTGCCACTTACGACACCAAAGTCGAAGGGCAGAAGGTCAAGTTTCAGCTCAATGTGAAGAACCTGTTTGATCGCACCTACTACACTTCGGCTGCGAGTCGGTTCTTTGTGTCGATGGGGGATTCGCGGCAGGTTTCGCTGTCGAGCACTTTGGAGTTCTAGGGCAAGATCAAAAGCCCCTCACCCTAACCCTCTCCCCGAGGGAGAGGGGACTGACCGAGGTGCCTTGCGCGATACGTCGACCTGAAACATTGAATCGATTATGGATTCAGAAAAGCACTTTCAGGTCGGTGTAATGCTTGAGCATCCCCCAATCGGCCCCCTCTCCCTCTGGGAGAGGGCTGGGGTGAGGGGAAAAGGGCTCAACGCAAAAACGCCTGCCGATACTCACCCGGCGTCCCACCCAAAACCTGCTTGAACCGATTGGTGAAATGACTCGCGCTGGCAAACCCGCACGCCAGCGCAATTTCACCCAATGGCAACGCCGTCCCGCGCAACAATTCCCGTGCCCGACTCAAGCGCCGCGCCAGCACGTATTGATGCGGCGGCAGGCCGAAACTGGTGCGAAACATCCGCGCAAAATGGTATTCCGACAGCGCACACAACCCGGCCAGTTGACCGAGGCTGATCGGCTCGGCCAACTGATTGTCGATGAACTCCACCAGTTGCCGACGCTGGTGTGGTGCCAGTCCGCCCTTCAAACGCAAACCCTGGCGTGCGCCGACCTGACTGAGCAAGGTGTGGCTGATCAATTCATGGGCGAGGCTGCTGGTCAGCAGACGCTCAGCAGGCTCTTGCCAATTCAGCGTCAGCAACTGCCGGAAGCGTTGAGCCTGTTGCGGATCTTCGAGAAAGGTCTGCTCGCGCAACTGCATCTCGCGGGGTTCGCGATCAAGCAGCGTGATGCAACCGAGGGCAAATTGTTCAACGCTGAAATACAGATGCGCCAGCCGGATATCGCCGTTGATCACCCAGCCCGACTCGTGATCGGCCGGCAGGATACAGAGCTTGTCCGGCCCGCCTTTCTGCCCGGGTTGATCGCGACGGAATGTGCCGGTACCTCCGGCGATGTAGCAGGACAGGGTGTGATGGCTCGGCGCTTCATAATCCTGCGCATCGTGGTGGTTGGTCCACAAAGCGGCAGACAAGCCGTCACCGAGCTCGGCGCTGTGCAGAAGGCGTGCGTTCGGCGAGCTGTTTAGCGCTTGAAAGACTTGCAGGGTATCGATGGCGGCCATGATCGGTTCTCTTCAACGCCTTGCATCCTACTCCGTAGACGCCGCGCTGCCAGCCTGCCGCCAGACAAAAGCGCAAGAATCTGCAAGCGCACAAACCAGATCCGGGCAGACACTCAAGGCCTATCGAGGAGTGTGTGCCATGAACCTGTCGTTGTATTTGCTGACCGTGCTGATCTGGGGCACCACCTGGATCGCCCTGAAATGGCAACTGGGTGTGGTGGCGATTCCGGTGTCGATTGTCTATCGCTTCGGTCTCGCCGCGCTAGTGCTGTTTGCGTTGTTGCTGCTCAGTCGCCGGCTGCAACCGATGAACCGCCGTGGGCATTTGATCTGCGTGGCTCAAGGGTTGTGTTTGTTCTGCGTCAACTTCATGTGCTTTCTGACCGCCAGTCAGTGGATCCCCAGCGGTCTGGTCGCGGTAGTATTTTCGACCGCAACGTTGTGGAACGCGCTGAATGCACGGGTGTTCTTCGGCCAGCGTATTGCGCGCAATGTGCTGATGGGCGGTGCGTTGGGCCTGTTCGGCCTGGGCCTGTTGTTCTGGCCGGAGTTGGCCGGGCATCAGGCCAGCCCGCAGACCTTGCTGGGGCTTGGCCTGGCCTTGTGCGGCACCTTGTGTTTCTCGGCGGGCAACATGCTCTCGAGTCTGCAGCAGAAGGCCGGACTCAGACCGCTGACCACCAACGCCTGGGGCATGGCCTATGGCGCGGCGATGCTGTCGGTGTGGTGCCTGGTCAAGGGCATTGCGTTCGACATGGATTGGAGCCCGCGCTACGTCGGTGCGCTGCTGTATCTGGTAATCCCGGGTTCGGTCATCGGCTTCACCGCGTATCTGACGCTGGTCGGGCGCATGGGGCCGGAGCGCGCGGCGTATTGCACGGTGCTGTTTCCGGTGGTGGCGCTGAACGTCTCGGCGTTTGCCGAAGGTTATCAGTGGACAGCGCCGGCGCTGGTCGGGCTGGTATTGGTGATGCTGGGCAATGTGCTGGTGTTTCGCAAACCGAAGGTGGTGGTAACGCCAGTGCAGGGGAAGTTGGCTTGAAATAAACGAGCGCTGAACTTCAGCGCTCGACTTTCAAGGTGATGTAAATCATCACCGGGAAGATGAAGTCAACGATATGTCGCGCCCAGTCCTTGGCATTCCATGATTGCGAAGTGTCCATGTCGAACCATTCGACACCTACGGTTTGCAGGCAGACGTAATAAATGAAGATGGCCGCCAGTATTCCCATGATCGAAAACTTCTTCGCCTCATGGAATACTTCTGCGCAGGCGTTGATGTTGCGATACAGCTGATAGGTGCCGATCAGGCACAACACGGTATACGTGACTTCCAGTGTGATGATGAACCAGTAGATCCGGTGATGAATCATCGGTGATTCAATGGCTCGGTACTTGATGGTTTCACTGGCGGTGGTGGTGTCCATGCTCAGGATGTGCGCCACGTAAGTGTAGTTTGAATCATAGTCGGTGAAGTTGTGGATCATCACCAGCACGCCAAAGAAACTGATGTAAGCCATCAAAATAACTTTGCTGTAACGTATAAGTTTGTCGGTGGTCAGGGTGTTCAAGGTTTTTGCTCTCCATAGCGCTTGTCGATAATTCGATGGCCAGGCAGAGCTTATAATGCTGTTGTTTGATTTTGTTTGTTGTTCAATTTCAAGTTGTGTATTGGCGTAACTAACGGGCAAGTGCAGTGGTGCACTTGCCCGTATTCTTTTATCGGCGCCAGACTTGCGGGTTGACCAGATCCTGCGGGCGTTCGCCGAGTAAGGCGCTACGCAGATTGGCCAGTGCACGATTGGCCATGGCTTCGCGGGTTTCATTCGTCGCCGAGCCGATATGCGGCAGGGTTACGGCGTTACTCAACTGGAACAGCGGCGATTCGGCCAGTGGTTCTTTTTCGTAAACGTCGAGGCCGGCGCCACGAATGCGCTTGTTTTGCAGAGCTTCGATCAATGCCGGCTCATCGACAACCGGGCCACGGGAGATGTTGACCAGGATGGCGCCTGGTTTCATCAGGGCCAGTTCGCGGTGGCTGATGAGGTGGCGGGTCTTGTCGCTGAGCGGCACCACCAGGCAGACGAAATCGGCTTCGGCGAGCAGTTGATCGAGGCTGCGAAATTGCGCGCCGAGTTCCTGTTCCAGGTCGGTCTTGCGGCTGTTGCCGCTATAGATGATCGGCATGTTGAAACCGAAGCGGCCACGGCGGGCGACGGCGGCGCCGATGTTGCCCATGCCGACGATGCCGAGGGTTTTGCCGTGGACGTCACAGCCGAACAGCGGGGCGCCGACGCTGGCTTGCCATTGGCCGGCCTTGGTCCAGGCGTCGAGTTCGGCGACGCGGCGGGCGCTGCTCATGATCAATGCGAAGGCGAGGTCGGCGGTGCTTTCGGTGAGGACGTCGGGGGTGTTGGTGAGCATGATCCCGCGTTGGTTGAAGTAGTCGAGGTCGTAGTTGTCGTAGCCGACGGAGACGCTGGAGACCACTTCGAGTTTGGTGGCGGTTTCGAGTTGGGCCTCGCCGAGTTTGCGACCGACGCCGATGAGGCCGTGGGCGTGGGGCAGGGCTTCGTTGAACTGGGCGTTGATGTCGCCGGCTTTTGGGTTGGGGACGATGACGTCGAATTCCTGTTGCAGGCGTTCGATCATGGGCGGGGTGATGCGGCTGAAGGCCAGGACGGTCTTTTTCATCGTTGTTGGCTCTTGTTCGGGCTTGATACCAAGCACGCTAACATTTCTGGCTTGGGGTTGTCTTGGCGGCCTCTGGGCCGACCATGTTGTGGTTGTTCGGGGTGTATATCCGTTTCTTCGGTAACGGCGGCTTAGGGTTTCGCCCTGACGGCGACTCACTTTTTTTACAAACGCCTAAAAAAAGTAAGCAAAAAAACGCTTGCTCCTGCGTGCGGCCCGCTCGCTGGGGCTCGGGGTTCCTTCGCTGCGGGATCGATCCGGGCGCAGCGCCTACGGTTTGCTTCGCTGCACCTCCTCTCGCTGTGTTTGGCTGCGCCAAACGGTCGCTGCGCTCCCACGCCCGGATCAATCCCTCCACTCAGCCTTCCGACGTCGCCCGTGGATCAAGATCAAGATCAAGATCAAAAGCAGGCGAGCTGACACTCGGCCTATTGAGTGGTGAAGAGCGGGACGTGGTCGGCTTTGGATTTGTGGTGGATTTTCCCCTCACCCCAGCCCTCTCCCGAGGGAGAGGGGGCCGATTTGTGGGCATTTCAGAATCTGAGTTCAACGCGGTATCGCACGTCGGCGTAACTCTGCCAAACACCACAGTCAGTCCCCTCTCCCTCCGGGAGAGGGTTAGGGTGAGGGGCTTTTAGTTGTGTGCCGGGGATTGCGGGATTTCGTGGTTATCCAGCACGCGGTTCACCGCCAGTTCGGCGAGCATGATGATCTGCTGAATTGCCAGAATCGTCCGTCGTTGCGGCAGGTCGATGTAGGCGGCGATGTCGCTGGTCATCAGGCTGGCTTGTGCCAGTGATTCGCAGGCGTGGACCAGCAGGCTTTCGCTGTCCTGTTCCGGGGCGACCTGAAACATGGTGCTGGGTTTGTGGAAGCGCAGGGTGAGGGCGTTGGGTTTGAGGTAGTGGTCGAGGGCGCGTTCGGCGGCTTCGTGGAATTTCTTTGAGCCGGGGAATTCGTAGGGGGTGGTGTCGTCGGTTTCGGGTGGATTAGGCGTTGGTTTGAACATTGTGAAACTCCATTCGGGATGTGGAGTTCGTCACGTACTGCGACCAAGCAGTAGGGTGGCGAACTGTACGCGGGTTGGTCGACCAGGGAATGGAAACCCGGCAGGGCCAAAGCCCTCCCTCGCACAGTTCGCCATTAGGCAAGCTGAAAAGTGCGCCATTCTAAACCCGGACGACCAAGTCCGGTCGCTGATTCGTCAGCGACACCCAAATCCTAGCCACCGCACTTCCGACGAACAACCGTCAAAACCTGTCGGAAACATCCGCGAAATCGCCGTTTTCGTAGGAGCTGCCGTAGGCTGCGATCTGTTGATTTTTAAACAGCAAGATCAAAAGATCGCAGCCTGCGGCGGCTCCTACAGAAGACGCATTGTGTTTAAAAATCAGTTGGCAACACGCACGCCGGCAAGGCTGCCGCTTAATTCGTAGGCGGCCAGTTCGGCCTGATGCGCCGCGAGAATTTCCGGCAACGAGCCGCGCAAATACTCAACCCACGTCTTGATCTTCGCATCCAGATATTGCCGCGATGGGTAGATCGCATACAGATTCAGCTCTTGCGAGCGGTAGTTCGGCATGACCCGCACCAGCGTGCCGTTGCGCAAGCCTTCGATCGCCGCATACACCGGCAACACGCCCACGCCCATGCCGCTGGTGATCGCGGTTTTCATCGCGTCGGCGGAGTTCACCAGAAACGGCGAACTGTTGATGGTGACCATTTCCTGGCCTTCCGGGCCGTCGAACGCCCACTTCTCCAGGGGGATCACCGGGCTGACCAGGCGCAGGCAGGCGTGGTTGAGCAGGTCGCTGGGCTTTTGCGCGGCGCCGTTGGCTTTCACGTAGGCGGGTGAGGCGCAGACGATGCTGTAGGTGATGCCCAGCCGTTGCGAAACAAAACCCGAGTCAGGCAATTCGCTGGCGAGCACGATGGACACGTCGTAGCCCTCGTCGAGCAGGTCCGGTACGCGGTTGGCCAGGGTCAGGTCGAAGGTCACGTCCGGGTGGGTCTTGCGGTAGCGGGCGATGGCGTCGATGACGAAGTGCTGGCCGATACCGGTCATGGTGTGCACTTTCAACTGCCCGGCCGGGCGTGCGTGGGCGTCGCTGGCTTCGGCTTCGGCCTCTTCGACGTAGGCGAGGATCTGTTCGCAGCGCAGCAGGTAGCGCTTGCCCGCTTCGGTCAGGGCAATGCGCCGCGTGGTGCGGTTGAGCAAGCGGGTTTGCAGGTGGGCTTCCAGGTTGGAGACCGCGCGCGAGACGTTGGCGGTGGTGGTGTCGAGTTGCACGGCGGCGGCGGTGAAGCTGCCGGCTTCGGCGACACAACTGAAGGCGCGCATGTTTTGCAAAGTGTCCATGGGGTGCTCTCAAGGGAGATGGCAAATTGTGACACGAAGTTTCCGGGGCGAGACCCCCGACCAAGGGATTATCTCGTTAACCGTAACAAAGATTCACAGAAATCCCAGCTTATCGCCGTACAGGGCCTTCCATAGAATTGCGCCGATCCGTGTAGGAGCTGCCGAAGGCTGCGATCTTTTGATTTTGTTTTAAGGGAATCAAGATCAAAAGATCGCAGCCTGCGGCAGCTCCTACACGGGTCCTCGATCTACCCCTCTCTCAGGAATTCGCAGCTGTGCCGCGTCGCATCAACAGAGCGCTTTTGCCGCTCAGTGTTCTGGCTTTTACCCTGGGTCTTGGCGGCTGCATCTCAACGGAGGGAATCGCCCCACGGGGCAAGGCATTGGAGGCCAATACACTGGCCACCGACGATGCCATCGCCCACGCCGCCCGTGACGCCAACTGGCCCACCGCGCAATGGTGGCAAGCCTACGGCGACCCGCAACTCAATCGCTGGATCGACCTCGCCGTGCAGGGCAGCCCGAGTATGGCCATGGCCGCTGCGCGTGTACGGCAGGCCAAAGCCATGGCTGGCGTCGCCGAATCCGCCGAGTCATTGCAGATCAATGGCGAGTCGACGCTCAAGCGGCACAACTGGCCAACCGATCAGTTCTACGGCCCGGGCGAGTTGGCCAACACCACCACCTGGGACAACAATGCCGCGCTCGGTTTCAGCTACGCCCTCGACCTCTGGGGTCGTGAAAGCAATGCCAGCGAGCGCGCGGTGGATCTGGCGCACATGAGCGCCGCTGAGGCGCGACTGGCGCAGCTGGAATTGCAGAACAACATCGTCCGCGCCTACATCGAACTGTCGCTGCACTACGCGCAACGCGACATCGTCGCGGCGACGCTCAAGCAGCAACAGCAGATTCTCGATCTGGCGCAGAAACGTTTGAACGGTGGGATCGGCACGCACTTTGAAGTCAGCCAGGCGGAAACGCCGCTGCCGGAAACCCATCGGCAAATCGATGCGCTGGATGAAGAGATTGCCCTCAGTCGCAATCAACTTGCAGCGCTGGCGGGTAAAGGGCCGGGGGAGGGGGCGCTGTTGCTGCGTCCGACTCTGTCCCTCGGTGCCGCGCTGAAATTGCCGTCGGCGTTGCCCGCCGAACTTCTTGGTCAGCGTCCTGACGTGGTCGCCAGCCGCTGGCAGGTCGCGGCGCAGGCGCGTGGAATCGATGTGGCGCATGCCGGGTTTTATCCCAATGTCGATCTGGTTGGCAGCCTCGGTTACATGGCCACCGGCGGTGGCGCGCTGGAGTTTTTGACCGGCAAGAAACTCAACTACAACGTCGGCCCGGCGATCTCTTTGCCGATCTTCGACGGTGGCCGATTGCGCTCAGAGCTGGGTGAGGCCTCCGCCGGTTACGACATCGCCGTGGCGCACTACAACCAGACGCTGGTCAACGCGCTGAAGAACATTTCCGACCAGTTGATCCGCCGCGAGTCGATGGACAAGCAGCAGGGCTTCGCCGCCGAATCCGTGGCCGCGGCGCAGAAGACTTACGACATCGCAATGATCGCTTACCAACGCGGCCTCACCGATTACCTCAACGTGCTCAATGCGCAGACCTTGCTGTTCAAACAGCAGCAGGTGCAGCAGCAGGTGCAGGCGGCGCGGTTGAGTGCGCATGCCGAACTGGTGACTGCGCTGGGTGGAGGGCTGGGTGCCGGCAACGACGTGCCGACCGCCGAGAAAACCCAAGCCCCGAAAACCCCGGTTCTCCTGCGTTGAACACACAACCCAATGTGGGAGCGAGCCTGCTCGCGAAAGCGGTTTATCAGTCGACGTCAACGTTGAATATTAAAACGCATTCGCGAGCAGGCTCGCTCCCACAGGTTCTGCGACCAGACCGAATCTCTTTGAGCACAATTAAATGACTCCCTTGCCCGCACCCCTGCGCTGGCTCTACTCCCTGGAATGGCGCCGGGGTTTTTTCGACTGGGCGCGCAGCGATGGCGTGACCTGGGTCTACATTTTCAAGGTGTTGCTCGCCGCGTTCCTCACCCTGTGGCTGGCCATGCGCCTGGAATTGCCGCAACCGCGCACCGCGATGATCACCGTGTTCATCGTCATGCAGCCGCAGAGCGGCCAGGTGTTTGCCAAGAGCTTCTATCGCTTCCTCGGCACGCTGACCGGGTCGGCGATGATGGTCACGCTGATCGCATTATTTGCGCAAAACACTGAACTGTTTCTGGGTTCGCTGGCGATCTGGGTCGGCATCTGCTCGGCCGGTGCTGCGCGCTGTCGCAACTTCCGCGCCTACGGTTTTGTTCTCGCCGGTTACACCGCGGCGATGGTCGGCTTGCCCGCGCTGGCGCACCCGGACGGCGCGTTCATGGCGGCAGTCTGGCGCGTGCTGGAGATCTCGTTGGGGATTCTCTGCTCGACCCTGATCAGCGGCGCGATCTTGCCGCAAACCGCCAGCGCCGCCATGCGCAATGCCCTGTATCAGCGTTTCGGCGTATTCGCATTGTTCGTTACCGATGGCTTGCGCGGGCGCAGCAAGGCCGAGTCTTTCGAGGCGAGCAATGTGCGCTTCATCGCCGAAGCCGTGGGCCTCGAAGGCTTGCGCAGCGTGACCGTTTTCGAGGACCCGCACATGCGTCGGCGCAACGGCCGGCTCAGTCGTCTGAACAGCGAATTCATGGGCATCACCACGCGCTTCAATGCCCTGCATCAGTTGCTCGAGCGCTTGCGTGGCAATGGCGAAGAGCACGTCGTGGCAGCGATCAGACCGGGCCTGCAGGATCTCGCCGAAGTACTCGACGGCTTCAGTGGTCGCGCCCTGACCAGCCCCGATGCCGCGCGCTTGGCGACTGCGCTGGCGAGCTATAAGGAAGGCCTGCCGGCACGGGTGCGCAGCCTGCGCGCCATCTTCCAGGAAACCGCCCCAAGCGACGCCGAACAACTGGATTTCCACACCGCGTACGAACTGCTCTATCGCTTCGTCGATGATTTGCACAGTTATGCACAGACCCACGCTTCCCTGGCCGATCACCGCCACGAACGCGAGCGCTGGGACGAACCGTTCACCCCGCAAACCAACTGGTGGGCCGCCGCCGCGTCCGGCATTCGCGCCTCGTTCATTCTGGTTGTACTGGGCAGTTACTGGGTCGCCACTGCTTGGCCAAGCGGCGCGACGATGACGCTGATCGCTGCCGCCACCGTGGGCCTCTCGGCGGCTACGCCGAACCCGAAACGCATGGCGTTCCAGATGGCGTGCGGGACCTTCCTCGGCGCGCTGATCGGCTTCGTCGAAATGTTTTTCATCTTCCCGTGGATCGACGGTTTTCCGTTGCTGTGCGTGATGCTCGCGCCGGTGATCGTGCTCGGCTCGTTCCTCACGTCGCGGCCGCAATACGCCGGTGTCGGCCTCGGTTTGCTGATCTTCTTCAGCACCGGTTCGGTTCCGGATAACCTGACCATCTACAACCCCTACACCTTCATCAACGACTACATCGCCATGGTCATGGGCATGTTGGTCTGTGCCGCCGCCGGGGCAATTATTTTGCCGCCGAATAGCCGCTGGTTGTGGAAGCGTCTGGAGCAGGATCTGCGCGGCCAGGTGGTCTATGCGATCAGCGGCAAACTCAAAGGCCTGGCCTCCAGTTTCGAGAGTCGCACCCGCGATTTGCTGCATCAGGCTTACGGTCTCGCGGCCGGTGAGCCAAAGGTGCAAAAGAATCTGCTGCGCTGGATGTTCGTGGTGCTCGAAGTCGGCCACGCGATCATCGAGTTGCGCAAGGAACAGGCGATTTTGCCGGTGCACCCGGCCTATGCCGAATCACAGCCGTGGCGACAAGCCATTCGCGTGATGGGCCGCGCGCTTGTGCGACTGTTTCTGCAACCGAACACCAGCAATCTCGAACGCGCACTGGTCGCTGTCGATCACGCAATCAGCCGAGTCGCGGCCACCGATGAGCCGTTCGCCCCGCACTTCGATACCTCGGCGCTGCGTCGGGTGAAGAGCTATCTGCACTTCATCCGCACCTCGTTGCTCGACCCGCAATCACCGCTCGCCGCCTACGCCATCGCCAAGCCCGAAGGACTTGCCCATGCCTCGTGAAATCGCCTTCCACGGCGTGTACATGCCGACCATGACTTTGATGTTTTTCATCGCTGCGGCGCTGGCCTGGGCGGTGGACCGGTTTTTGTCCGGGTTCGATCTGTACCGCTTCTTCTGGCACCCGGCGCTGCTGCGTCTGAGTCTGTTTACCTGTCTGTTCGGCGCCATGGCGCTGACTGTCTACCGTTGAGAACATCGTGATGAAAAAGTTTTTCAGCCTGCTCGCAACCCTGCTGGTGCTGGCCCTGGCGTTGTGGATCGGCCGCACGTTGTGGGAGCACTACATGAACACGCCGTGGACCCGAGATGGTCGGGTTCGCGCCGACATCATCAACGTCGCCGCCGACGTCACTGGTGAAGTGGTCGACGTACCGGTGCGCGACAACCAACGGGTGAAGAAGGGTGATTTGCTCATGCAGATCGACCCCGAGCACTACCGCATCGCGGTCAAACAGGCGCAGTCGCTGGTCGCTTCGCGCAAGTCGACGTGGGAGATGCGCAAGGTCAACGCCCATCGCCGCGCCGATCTGGACAACCTGGTGATCTCCAAGGAAAACCGTGACGACGCCAGCAACATCGCCGATGCCGCGCTCGCCGATTACCAACACGCGCAGGCGCAACTGGAAGCTGCCGAACTCAACCTCAAACGCACCGAAGTGCGCGCGGCGGTCGACGGTTACGTGACCAACCTCAACGTGCATCGCGGTGACTACGCGCGCATCGGCGAGGCGAAAATGGCCGTGGTCGACATGAACTCGTTCTGGGTTTACGGCTTCTTCGAAGAGACCAAACTGCCCCACGTGAAAGTCGGCGACAAAGCCGACATGCAGTTGATGAGCGGCGAAGTCTTGAAGGGCCACGTGGAGAGCATCTCGCGCGGCATTTATGACCGCGACAACCCGGAAAGCCGCGAGCTGATCGCCGATGTGAACCCGACGTTCAACTGGGTGCGGCTGGCGCAGCGAGTGCCGGTAAGGATTCACATTGATGAAGTGCCGGAAGGCGTTCTGTTGGCGGCAGGGATTACTTGCACGGTGGTGGTGAAGCAGGATGCTGTGGATAACTGACCGACCGCGTTGACTGAATCGCGAGCAGGGCTCACTCCTGCATCGGATCGGTGTTGCACCGAAGATCCTCTGTAGGAGCGAGCCTGCTCGCGATCGGAGTTATCGGTAAAACGTTTTGACCACCCGCAGTCCAGACTCGATGGTCTCATCGACTGTTAACCGTTTGTCTTCAATCAGGGTGACAATCCGCTGGTCATTGGCGATGTTTGCGTCAGGTTTTTTCAACTGAGCGGCGCGATTGATCACGATGTAAATCAATACATGATCACGGTTCCTGATGAATGGCAGGTCCATGGCATCGCCGATCGACTGACTCATGTAGGCATAACGTTCGGCGGACGTCAGGCCCTTGAAGGTATCCGGATAATCCTGATAGATCTGGGCGGAGTAGCGGGCGACGTCCTCTGCCCGTTCTTCGGCATCCAAGGCAGCCTTGCTGGCGACCTGGGGGACGAGCTCGTTGTAGCGTTTGTCGGCCTCGGCAATTTGCGCCGCAGACATCCGGGTTTTGAGTGTGGCACCGATGCGGGCGTCCTCTGCGTCGGTGAGGAATTTGCTCCACGCGTATGCTTCGGCCAGATTGCCCTGTTCTTCGTAATGCTTGATCAGTTGCTTCCGGGCATCGGGATAACCGTGTTGCGAGGAGCGCAGCAGCCAACGCATGGCAATTGCGGCATCTTTCTTCGCCCCGAGAGTGCCGGAACTGTACATATCGTACATGCCGTACTCCGCGCACCAGTCATTTTGCTTTGCCGCATAACCTGTGTAGTTGAAGACCAGGTCTTTGTTTTTGCTCAGGTCACCGGACTGCATCACCATTCTGGACAGGTAGCAAAACGCCCGAGGGTGTTTCGGCGCTGCCATGACCAGGCAAGTCTGGGCGACATCGCGTGATCCGTCTTCGAACATCAGCAAACCTGTGCCAAACAGAATGTCGCTGTCCATCTGCGGATTGCAGTATTCGTTTGCAGTGACGGCTGGCAAGAGCGCTTGCGCGGTCAATTTCGGCAGGGTGTCGTTGAGGGGCACTTCTTGAGTGGAACAGCCCGCTAGCCATGCGAGCAATGCCACAGGCAATACGTTGAGAACTTTCAAAAGTTGGTCCTGATCTGAATTGAAGCGTACGCAGGGCGACGTCAGGCAGGCAAACAAAGCAGCGACGTTTCCGCAAAGAAAGGTCGGGGGAGGGGGATATCAGTGTTCAGCAATTCCCTTGCTTCGGTGCATGCGCCAGCGATTCCATACGCTATCCGGTTCACTTGAAGCATTGGCTGCTTCAAGTGCGGCGCATTCTACGTTGATCGGCTGATTTGGCAATTTCACCGAAGTGAATCAGAGCTTCCCACGCAGCCCGAAGCGCTTCATCAACGTCGACTCCAACAAGCCCTTGGGCAACAACGTCGCCAACAACGGCAACGCGCGGCTGCCGTTGCCAATGCGGATCAACCTTGGCGGCTTGCTCTGCTGCACAGCCTTCAGCAGCTCAGCAGCAAACTCCCTGGCCGGCGTCGGCTTGTCTTGCGACGCCTTGGCCCGCGCGCGAATGCCCTCACGCAGCGGAAACCACGGTGATTGTTCATTGATCAATTGCTCGGCCGCTTGCCCGGCGTTTTTGGCAAAGCTCGACTGGATCGCCCCCGGCTGCACTTCCATCACGCGAATGCCGAACGGCGCCAGTTCCATGCGCAGTGCATCGCTCAACGCATGCACCGCCGCTTTCGAAGCGCAGTAAGCACCGGCAAACGGCGTGACCAGCACACCCGACACACTGCCGATATTCACCACCAGCCCCTTGGCCCGGCGCAGTACCGGAAACAACGCGCGAGTGACGCCGACAATCGAAAATACATTGGTTTCGAACTGGCGCTGCATGGCCGCGACACCGCCATCGAGCAGCGGCCCCATGGCGCCGTACCCCGCGTTGTTTATCAGCACATCAAGGCCGCCGTGTTGCTGGTTGATCCGCTCGCCAAGTTGCTCCAGCGCCGCGCTGTCATTGACATCGAGTTGCACGGCGGTGAACCCGGAAGACGCCAGCAACGCCACATCTTCAGCCTTGCGCGCACTGGCCCAGACTTCGAAACCGGCGGCTTTGAACGCATCGGCGAGGGCGCGGCCGATGCCGCTGGAACAACCGGTAATCAACGCAACGGGCATGGCGCATTCCTTGTGCAAAAGAGTGGGGAAGGGGGGATCAGTCGGAGAAACTACCCTGCAAGCGCTCGGCGCGAAACTCCAGGGTTTGCGGGCGGTAACCGGGGCGTAGCGGCGGCATCGGCAGGCAGTCTTCCCAGTCGCCACCGGCCTGCAATTCGCCGGGGCCACGATAGCGCGGGGCAGTGTATTGATTGTCGGCCAAGTTGACCGTATCGCCCGGCGCGTAGGCGGCGATACGCCAGCGCAGTTCAGTCAGGGGCACGTCGTTGCCGTTTTTCATTTTCAGTTGCAGCGGACGATCCGCCGGGCATTGTTCCGGGGCATAGCTGATGCGCATCTCAAGGCGCGCCAGTTGCTTGACCTCGCGGTTGTCCAGCCACACCACCCACATGGCCACAAAACCCAGGCCAATCGCCGCCGCCACCGAAACCGGCAAGGCCTTGGCCGGATAGCGCAACAGCAGGATCAACCAGGTGATGACCAGCAGAATGCCGATGAACATGCGCACAACCTCGAGGAGAGAGAGGGTCATCCTACCTAAGCGTAGGTGAGGTTGGCGATGGGAAGGGCAAAGTCAAAAGATCGCAGCCTGCGGCAGCTCCTACAGTTGGAACGCGTTTGCCCTGTAGGCGCTGCCGAAGGCTGCGATCTTTCGCTTCTAAAAAAGCCCCCGCCCAACCCGCTGCGGATAGGGGACGCAGCGGGTTGGACGGGGGCTTCTTGTTTTATCGATCAGTTATTGCGCGATGGTTTTCACCGACACGCCGCGCTCGATCGGGGTGGAACGACCGTAGATATCTTCGAAGCGCTCGATATCGTCTTCACCCAAGTACGAGCCCGACTGCACTTCGATGATTTCCAGCGGGATCTTGCCCGGGTTGCGCAGGCGGTGTACCGAGGCGATCGGGATGTAGGTCGACTGGTTTTCGCAGAGCAGGAACACGTTTTCATCGCAGGTCACTTCGGCAGTGCCGCTGACCACGATCCAGTGTTCGGCGCGGTGGTGGTGCATCTGCAGCGACAGGCACGCGCCCGGTTTCACCGAGATGTGCTTGACCTGGAAACGCCCGCCCATGTCCACCGAGTCATATGAGCCCCACGGACGATAGACCTCGCAGTGGTTCTGGGTTTCGCTGCGGCCCTGCTCGTTGAGCGTGTTGACCATCTGCTTGACGCCCTGAACCTTGTCTTTGTGGGCAATCATCATCGCGTCTTTGGTTTCGACCACGACGATGTTTTCCAGACCGATCACCGACACCAGTTTGCCGTTGCCGTGGATCATGCAGTTCTTGCTGTCCTGAATCACCACGTCGCCCTTGGTGACGTTGCCGTTGGCGTCTTTCTCGTTGACTTCCCACAGCGACGACCAGCAACCGACGTCGCTCCAGCCAGCGGTCAGCGGCACGACGCAGGCACGCTGGGTCTTTTCCATGACGGAGTAGTCAATGGAATTGTCCGGGCAGCAGGCGAAGGTGGCTTCGTCCAGCGTCACGGTGTCGGCATCCTGCTCGCTGCGTTCAAGGGTCAGCAGGCAAGTGTCGTAGATGTCCGGATCGTGCTTTTTCAGTTCTTCGAGGAAGCGGCTGGCGCGGAACAGGAACATGCCGCTGTTCCAGTAGTAACCGCCGGACGCGACGTATTCGGTGGCGCGTTTGACGTCAGGTTTTTCGACGAAGTGCGAGACGCGGCTGACGCCTTCGGGCAGCAGCGAATCGCCGGTGGACTTGATGTAGCCGTAACCGGTTTCCGGTTTGGTCGCTGGCACGCCGAACAGGACCATTTCGCCGTTTTCGGCGGCAACGGTGGCAAGAGCGAGGGCGCGTTGCAGGGCTTTCTGATCTTCGAGGACGTGGTCAGCCGGCAGCACCAGCATCAGTTCGTCACGACCTTCATTGACCAGCATCATGGCGGTCAACGCCACGGCTGGCGCGGTGTTGCGGCCGAACGGTTCCATGAGGATGCGCTGCACTTCCAGATTGCGGTTGCTCAGCTGCTCGTTGACGATAAAGCGGTGATCCTTGTTGCAGACCACGATCGGTGTGTCCATGCCTTCGAACACCAGGCGCTCGAGGGTCTGCTGGAATAGGGTGTGTTCGCCCGTCAAGGCTAGGAATTGCTTAGGGAACTGCTTACGCGAAAGCGGCCAGAGACGCGAACCGCTACCACCTGACAAGATCACCGGAATCATATTGTTTACTCCATAAAATCGATTGGTTAGAGGCACGAACGCTGTGTCGTTTCACTCTTGTTTTTGTCTCGTACCGAGAGGCGGTCTCTGTAGGAGCTGCCGAAGGCTGCGATCTGTTGATCTTGATTTTTAGAAGCAAAGTCAAAAGATCGCAGCGTGCCGCAGCTCCTACAGGGATCAGCGTCTCATCGGGAAATTTGTTAGCGGGTCGACACCGGGCGTTTCACCCAGACTGGCGACAGGCTGCTGCCGCTGCCGGTGACGTACAGCACTGCGGCTTCACCGCGCTCCAGGGCGACCGGTTTTACGTCGCCGACTTTCTTGTCACCTTCGTACAGCGCCAGGCTGACTTTCACCGGGTTGATTTCACGTTCGCCACGGCCCTTGGCGGCCACGTTCGGGACCACGTCGGTCTTGCCGTCGGCGGTCTTCAGGGTCAGCGGCTTGTCGCTGAGGTTCTGCACGCGCACCAAGGATTTCTGCTTGTTTTTGAACGGCGGTTCTTCGATCAGTTGCGGCGCGCCGGAAGCGTTGTTGACCAGCGTGTAGTAATGGTCACCGGCGAGTTTCACCGGCAGGGTCTGGCTGCCGACCTTGGCGCTGTAATCACCGCCCGGCATGAAGCTGAAGTCGCTGCTGGCCAGTGGCGCAACATCGCTCAGGTTGGTGCTGCCGACAGTGGCGCTGACTTCAGCGTTGCTGGCGTTGTAGACACGCACGAAGGTCGAGCCTTTCGGTGCGGTCGGGCCGTAGAGCGCGGCATCGCCACCGGCAAACGCAGGGACGGAAAGCACGCTGAGCCCAGCAACCAGAGCGAAGCTTTTAGCGAGACGACGAGGAGTAGTAGTGAAAGTCATGGTGTACCTCTCTTTCAGTTTTGCGCCCGATCGGGCGTCTCGGATTTAGTGTTGATTGCTACGTTTTGTTGGCGCGCGCCGGCTTGTTTAAGCTCTGCGACCCACTGCGGGTCGGCGTCGCCGATTTCGTTGTTCACAGGCAGATATCGTTCAGGAAACTCCCAGATCAGCACCTGTGGCGGGCTGTTCTTGAAGTCATCGCTTTTCAGGTAGCTGAGCATCGGCAGGATCGGGCCGTGGCCATCTTCGGCGTAGCTCACCACGTCGCTGTGCAGCGCTTGTTTCAGCGCACCGACGAAGTTCCAGTTGGGGTTGGCGCTGTAGCTGGTGCCGACCAGTGCCACCGGCACTTCGTTGCTGGCGAACAGCGCGTCGTCACCGGCAGGCTGATCGCCGGCCGCGACGGTGTTGCGCTTTTGCAGCGGCTCTTGTGCCGGCATCAGGTTTTCAAACAGCGGATCGAGCGGCAGGAACAAGCGCAGATCGCCCTTGTGCGTGACCTTCTCCGCCGGGGTGGTGACGAAGCGTTGCGGCTCGCCGCTGAGCGGGAACTTGTCGGCGATGGTTCTCGCCAAGGTGTTGGCGGCAATCTCCGCGCCTTCCGGCGTCCAGTGCGTATCGGTGCGCAGGAACACTTGCTGACCGCTTTGCTTGGCCTGTTGGAACGGCTTGAGCAAGTCAGGGGCGAGGATCTTGTCGGCGGCTACACGAGCATGGAAATCCTGATAGAGATTTTCGTGAATGCTCGCCGGTTTCACTTCACCCAGATGCTCCGGGTACAGACGAACCTTGGCCGGCACGATCGCCATCACCAGTTTCACGCCTTTTGCTTTCAGGGTCTGGCGCACGCCTTCGACCAGCGCGTAGTTGCCTTGCAGGTTCAGCTCTTCGTTGACGATCGGGTTGAATTCCTCATCGCTGTACAACCACTGATCGCGACCGAGCACCACGCCCGGACGACCTTCGTTGAACAGTTTGAAATCCAGCGCGGCCCAGAGGTTGGTGCCCAGACGCTTAATCGGGAACTCATCGTCGTAGTGCGTTTCCACAGCCTTGGTCCAGCGGCCGTTGAGCACCGTCGCGTCGGCGTTGGTGCTGAAGCCGAAGAAGCTGCGAACCGACCACAGACCCAAGACCAACAGGGTCACCAGGAACAGGGCGATGTAGAAGATGCGTAATGAGCGGGTCATGTCAGATCCCTCAGAACTGGAAGTAAAGGAACGGCGAAAAGCTTTGCGCCGAGAGTTTGAGAATCGAGGCGATGAACAGCAGCAGGATCAAGCCGCGCATCACGTAGCGGGACCAGTCCGCGCTCCAGTAGGCCGGTTGCACCTGGGCTTCGACGCCGACGGTGTAGCCAGGCTCGTGGATGCTTGCCGGATTTTCGCCAGGCGCGGCCTTGATCATTCCCGGGGTCGCGGTGGCAGGGCCGTTGGCCTCGACGTTGACTTCGGGTTTGGTTTTGGCTGGCGGTTGATTGGTGTACAGATCGCGCAGGCCGAAGAACGCCAGCGTCACGTACGCCACAACCAGAGTTGCCACTTGCAGACCGGTGAGGCTGGCCTGATTGAGTTCCGACAGCGACCAGTCGCCGAAGCTGAACATCGCGCCGTACATGCGCCCGGCAACGTGCACGTTCTCGGCGCGGAAGATCACCCAGCCCATGACCACCAGCAGGAAGGTCAGCGCCCAGCGGATCGGGTTGAGGCTGCGCGGCGAAGTGTTCAGGCCCAGCGCTTTTTCAATCGCCAGCCACATGCCGTGCCAGGCGCCCCAGACGATGTACGTGATGTTCGCGCCGTGCCACAGACCACCGAGGAGCATGGTCAGGAACAGGTTGCGATAGGTCATCAGCGTGCCTTTACGGTTACCGCCGAGGGTGATGTACAGATAGTCGCGCAGCCAGGTCGACAGGCTGATGTGCCAGCGACGCCAGAACTCGGTGATCGACTGGCTGATGTACGGTTGTTTGAAGTTTTCCATGAAGCGGAAACCCATCATCAAGCCCAGACCGATGGCCATGTCGCTGTAACCGGAGAAGTCGAAATACAGCTGCGCGGTGTACGCCAGCGCGCCAAGCCAGGCATCGCCGGTGGTCGGGTTTTGCAGGGCGAAACAATGGTCGGCGACCACCGCGAGGGTGTCGGCGATGAAGACCTTCTTGATGAAACCCTGCATGAACCGCGTGCAGCCCTCGGAGAACTTGTCGAGGGTGTGCGTGCGGTTGTTGAACTGGTCGGCGAGGTCGCGGAAACGCAGGACCGGGCCGGCAATCAAGTGCGGGAAGATCGCCACGAACGCCGCGAAGTCGATCAGGTTGCGCGTGGCCGGGGTGTCGCCGCGATACACGTCGATGATGTAGCTGATCGATTCGAAAATGTAGAACGAGATACCGATCGGCAGCAGCACGTGAGTGAGGATGAACGGCGACAGACCGACCGACGTCATCATCGCGTTGATGCTGTCGACGCCGAAGTTGGCGTACTTGAAGTAGCCGAGGATGCACAAATCGACTGCCACACCGAGTAGCAGCCAGCGCTGCGCCGGTTTGGTCCGCACACCGGCGGCACCGACTTTTAGGCCGATCCAGTAGTTCCACAGCGTGACCGCAGCGAACAGCGCGAGGAAGTCCACACGCCACCAGGCGTAGAACACGTAGCTGGCAATCAGCAGCAGCAGGTTGCGATAGCGTTGCCCGCTCAAGTAGTACAAGCCGAGAAAGATCGGCAAGAACAGAAACAGGAACACGTTGGATGAAAATACCATCCCGATCTCTCCATGTTTGAACCAACAGTCAAGGGCCAAAGCCCCCCCAAACCCCCCGTGGTCGTGGAGGGGTGAAACGGTGTTTCTGTCAGGGTTGTGCAGGGCCTTGAAATCTTTCCCTCACCTCCCGCCCTCTCCCGGAGGGAGAGGGAGCCTGATCTCTGGTGCTACCAATATCGAGATCGACTTGATGTATCAGGTCGGCGGATTTCTCAAAAGCACCTCGGTCGGTCCCCTCTCCCTCCGGGAGAGGGTTAGGGTGAGGGGCTTTTGCTTTTCGCCTTTCAAGAACCCCTGTTGCCCTTCTCATGCGACGGGTCGTAGACCTTGGTCAGGTCGCCGCCAAGCCGGAAAGTCTTGAACGGCTGCATGCCGTGCTTCTTCTCGATCACATCCGGCGCGCAGGTGTAGAGCGTGCAGAACGGTTCGAGCCAGGCGAATTTCATGTCCTCTTTCAAGTCGGTCATGTCCTGCTCTTTGCCGTTCTTCTTCTCGAACTCATCCGGGTCTTTCACCCCTGACAACACCCGATCACCCAGACGCTTCAGCGCGCCGTTGTTTTCCTGGCGCAAATCAACACCGTTGACCTGAGCGAAACTGGCGATCATCGCCAGCGGCGGCAGGGCGTAGTTGTGATAGGCGAGGGCGCGTTGCTGGCGCTTGAGTTCGTTCGGCAGGTAACCGTCGGCATCGACTTGATTGGCGCCGACCTTGTATTCCTTCACCGCCCAGTCAAACAGGTCGCGGCGGTTGGTCGCGACCGAAGTCGCCATCACCGACCAGGCAGCCCAGTACGAGTGGTTGTTGGTTTTTTCCAGCGGCAGGTTGTCCCAGTCGCTGACCACCTGATCGGCCATTTTGCTGAACCAGGCCTCGATCAACTGCGCTTCCTGCTGATGCTGCGCCAGCGGATGCGAGTCGGAGAATTTCAGACGAATGTAAGAAGACGCCATGCTGCCCAGCGCCCATTTGCGCATCGACTTGCCGGTGTGGTTGAAGTCTTTCGACATCAACGCATCAGCCTTGGCCCACGCGGTCAGCCAGTTCAGCGTGCAATCGAGTTGCTCCGGACGACCGTCGCGCATGAACTGCATCACGCGTTTGGCGGTGCCGCGTTCCAGCGTGGTGATGTCTTTGGTGGTGTCGCGGAAGGCTTTCTCCGACTGCACGTTCAGCGTCGAACGGGCCTTGTCTGAGCCTTCGTATTTGCTGCGAAATTGCAGTGGCCCGGTGTACGGCGCCGGCATCGCATCGCAGCCTTCGCTGTTATCGCCAGTCTTGAATTTATCCACAGGCGCGAAGTAGCCCTGAGGTGGACGCAGTGGCGCGGCGGCCTGCGCGGTGCCGGCGAAAATCGCCAGCCCGAGCAGCGTCGGCGCTAAAAGAGTTTTCAGTTTCGAGTTTCGCATAGCAGACCTCATTGCCCGACCTGAGCGGTTTGTTGCCCAGCGCCCGGGAAT
>NZ_JBITSX010000026.1:0-81176 GCF_044541255.1 Pseudomonas sp. NPDC085632
GCTGACACTCCAGAGGGAAGCGCCATGTCGATCATCAGCAGCACCGGCAGCAACACGGACAAAATCGCCAGCACCACCATCACCTGCTCGATCTGCAACATGCGATCCGGTTCGGCCGCATCGATCACGTGCAACAGCAGGTCGGAATTGCTCGACTCTTCGAGGGTAGACCGAAATGCCTCGACCAGCTTGTGCGGCAAGTGACGAATGAAGCCCACCGTGTCCGCCAGAACAATCGGCCCCAGGTCGTCAATGTCGAGACGGCGCAGGGTCGGATCCAGCGTGGCGAACAATTGGTCGGCCGCGTAGACGTCGGATTTCGTCACGTTGTTGAAGAGTGTGGATTTGCCGGCGTTGGTGTATCCCACCAGAGACACGGTAGGGATATCCGCACGGGAGCGGCCGCGTCGCGATTGCTCGCGCTGACTGCGCACCTTCTCGAGCCGGCCCTTGATCTGGCGCAGGCGAACCCGCAGCAGACGGCGGTCGGTTTCGAGCTGGGTTTCACCCGGGCCACGCATGCCGATACCGCCACCTTGACGTTCAAGGTGAGTCCAGCCACGAACCAGCCGCGTGCTCATGTGATCAAGCTGGGCCAGTTCGACCTGGAGCTTGCCTTCATGGGTACGGGCGCGTTGGGCGAAAATATCGAGAATCAGGCCGGTACGGTCGATCACGCGACACTCGAAAACACGTTCGAGGTTACGTTCCTGACTGGGCGTGAGGATGTGATTGAAAATCACCAGATCGGCTTCTTCAGCCTTGACCAGGTCGCGCAGTTCCTCGACCTTGCCGCTGCCGATCAGGTATTTGGCGGTTGGCCGATGACGCGGCACGTTAAAAAACGCAACGGTCTCGGCGCCGGCCGAATTAGCCAATTCCTGAAACTCCTGCGGATCTTCGCGCGCCTCAGGGTCCTGTCCATCCAAGTGAAAGAGGATGACTCGTTCACCACCACCGTGGCGCTCAAAGAACAAAGGAGACTCCTATCAGGCGTTACCTGGCTCAGCGTCACCTGCTTCGGATTCGGTTGCGCTAGGCAGACGAATTGGACGAACCGGCACTACTGTCGAGATAGCGTGTTTGTAAACCATTTGGCTCACGGTGTTTTTCAGCAGGATCACAAACTGGTCGAACGACTCGATCGTGCCTTGCAGTTTGATACCGTTGACCAGATAGATGGAAACCCCAACTTTCTCTTTACGTAAAGTATTCAAGTAAGGGTCTTGTAGCGAATGCCCTTTTGACATGTGCCGCACTCCTTTAAGGATTCAATAATAAAAAATAGGTAATTCAGATGGCTTTGGCCGTCACACCCCCAAGGATAGACGGCAATTGCAAGGACTCAGCTCAATATGGAGATGGTCCCAAGGTATTTCAAGGCGCGTGGCAGATTGTCGCAATCCAGACTGTCCAGCCAGTGTATATCTTCCCAGCTGCGCAGCCAGGTGAACTGGCGCTTGGCCAATTGGCGCGTGGCGATGACGCCCCGTTCCTGCATCTCAGCCAATGTCAGCTTGCCATCCAGGTAGTCCCAGACTTGGCGGTAGCCTACCGCACGTATAGACGGCAACCCCGAATGCAGGTCACTTCTTTTACGCAGGGCTACGACCTCGTCGATGAACCCCTGTTCCAACATATTTGTGAATCTTTGTTTAATGCGCTCGTGCAGTACCTGACGATTCGCCGGGGCAATGGCCAAGTTCGCGACAGTATAGGGCAATTGTTGCAGTCCCGAAGCGGCTGCTTCAGTACTTTGCGCAGATTGTTGCTGACGCAGCTCGGTCATGCTCTGACCGCTGACCCGGTAAACTTCCAGCGCGCGACTCAGGCGCTGCGGATCGTTCGGGTGAATTCGCGCCGCCGACACTGGGTCGATGGACGCTAATTGGTCGTGCAGAGCTTGCCAGCCAAGGCGTGCAGCCTCTTCTTCGATCTGCGCGCGGACGTCGGGGTCGGCGGCTGGCATGTCCGCCAAGCCTTCAACCAAAGCCTTGTAATAGAGCATCGTGCCGCCGACCAGCAGCGGAATTTTTCCGCGCGCGGTGATCTCGGCCATGGCTTGCAGGGCATCGCGACGGAAATCCGCAGCGGAATACGCTTCGGCCGGATCAAGAATATCGATCAAACGGTGCGGATGCTCGGCCAGCAATTCTTTCGAAGGCTTGGCGGTGCCGATGTCCATGCCACGGTAGACGAGCGCCGAATCGACACTGATCAATTCACACGGCAGCACCTTGGTCAGCTCGATAGCCAGATCGGTCTTGCCCGCAGCGGTCGGGCCCATCAGGAAAATCGCTGGAGGGAGCTGGCTCATCAACGACCGCGCAGGAACAGTTTGTCCAGATCGTCCAGGCCCAGTTGGGTCCAGGTCGGTCGGCCATGGTTGCATTGACCGCTGCGTTCGGTGTTTTCCATGTCACGCAGCAGACCGTTCATTTCCGGCAGGGCCAGGCGCCGGTTGGCGCGAATCGCGCCGTGACAGGCCATGGTGCCGAGCAATTCGTTGAGGTGCGCCTGAATCCGGTCGCTGGTGCCGTATTCCATCAGGTCCGACAGCACGTCGCCGACCAGGCGGTTGGCTTCGGCCTGCTTCAACAACGCGGGAATCTGGCGAATCGCCAACGTTTCCGGACCCAGACGCTGCAATTCGAAGCCCAGACGCTGGAACCATGCGGCGTGCTCTTCAGCGCAATCGGCCTCGCGCTGGCTGACGGCCAGGGATTCCGGCACCAGCAGCGGCTGGCCACTTAGGCCTTCGCTGGCCATGGCGATTTTCAGGCGTTCGTACATGATCCGCTCATGAGCGGCGTGCATGTCCACCAGCACCAGACCTTGGGCGTTCTCGGACAGAATATAAATGCCTTTGAGCTGCGCCAGCGCGTAACCGAGCGGCGGAATGTCTTCCTGACCGGCCGGCAATGCGTTGGCATTGGCTTCCGGCAGCGGTGCGAAAAACTCTCGATAAGCAGCTTGCGCCTCGGCAGCCGGCGGCACCGCCGATTGGGGGCGCGGTGTGTATTGATACTGATAAGCGCCGCCAGCACTGGCACCGGAGGAGGTATTGAACGCCGGTTGCGGCTGCGGTTGCTCCAGCAGCGCATTGGCCGCCAGACGCATTTCACCCTGTGGGCCGAATTCACCGGCATCGAGGCCGGTTGGGCGCACGACGGCGGTGGTCACGGAACCGGCCAGTTGATCTTCCGGACGCACATCGCCCAACGCACGGTGCAGCGTGCCGTAGAGGAAGTCATGCACCATGCGCCCGTCACGGAAACGCACTTCGTGCTTGGTCGGGTGCACGTTGACGTCGACGGCAGCCGGATCAACTTCGAAGAACAATGCAAAGGTCGGGTGCCGGCCGTTGAACAGCACGTCGCGATAGGCCTGACGCACGGCGTGGGCGACCAGTTTGTCGCGCACCGCCCGGCCATTCACAAAGAAATACTGCAAATCCGCCTGGCTGCGGTTGAAGGTCGGTAGACCGACCCAACCCCACAGGTGCAAGCCGTTGCGCTCAATCTCGATCGGCAGCGCCTGCTCAAGGAAACCTGAGCCACAGATCGCCCCCACACGCCGTGCGCGGGCCGCATCATCGTGGGCCTCGTGCAGGCTGAGGATGGTTTTGCCGTTGTGGCGCAGATGAAACGCGACGTCAAAACGCGCCAGCGCCAGCCGTTTGATCACTTCTTGCAGATGATCGAATTCGGTTTTTTCGGTTTTGAGGAATTTGCGTCGCGCGGGGGTGTTGAAGAACAGGTCGCGCACTTCCACCGAGGTGCCGACCGGGTGCGCCGCTGGCTGAACCCGAGGCGCCATGTCACGACCTTCGGTTTCCACCTGCCAGGCTTGATCGGCATCGCGAGTACGCGAGGTCAGGGTCAGGCGCGCCACGGAGCTGATGGAGGCGAGTGCCTCACCACGGAAACCGAGGCTCATCACCTGTTCAAGGTCTTCGAGGTTGCGGATCTTGCTGGTGGCGTGACGGGCCAGGGCCAGCGGCAGATCATCGGCGGAAATACCGCTGCCATCGTCGCGTACGCGCAGCAGCTTGACGCCGCCCTGCTCGACGTCGACGTCGATACGTTTGGCGCCGGAGTCGAGACTGTTTTCCAGCAGTTCCTTGATCACCGAGGCCGGGCGTTCAACCACCTCACCGGCGGCAATCTGGTTGGCCAGCCGTGGGCTGAGCAGTTCAATGCGAGCAGCGGCGTTCAGCACTTCGTTCATTCTTTGGACGCCAGTTCGGTGCCAGGAATGGTCAGATGCTGACCGACTTTCAGCTCATCACTTTTCAGGTTGTTGGCGGCGCGCAGCGTGGCCGGCGACACCTGATAGCGCACGCCGATCATCGCCAGCGTTTCGCCCGGACCAACGCGGTGATCACGCGGGCCTTGAGCAATCTTGCCGGAATCACGCAGCCAGGCAATGTAGGTGCCTGGTGGCGGGTTCTGCTGGAAGAACTGGCGCACGCCGCTGCTGATCGAACGCGCCAGCGCTTGCTGGTGGCCCGAGGCCGAGAGCTTGTTCGCTTCGTTGGCGTTGGAGATAAACCCGGTTTCGACCAGGATCGACGGAATGTCCGGCGACTTCAGCACCATGAACCCGGCCTGCTCCACGCGCTGCTTGTGCAGCGGGGTCACGCGACCGATGTTGGTCAGGACTTTCTGCCCGACGTTGAGGCTGGAGGTCAGCGAGGCCGTCATCGACAGGTCGAGCAGTACGCCCGCGAGCATGCGGTCCTTGTCATCGAGACTGACGTTGCCGGCGCCACCGATCAAGTCAGAACGGTTTTCGCTGTCGGCCAGCCAACGGGCGGTCTCCGAGGTTGCGCCACGATCAGACAGGGCAAACACCGAAGCGCCGAAGGCTGCAGCAGATGGTGCGGCGTCGGCGTGAATCGAAACGAACAGGTCGGCGCCTTTCTTGCGGGCGATTTCGGTACGGCCGCGCAACGGAATGAAGTAGTCACCCGTACGGGTCAATTCGGCGCGGAAGCCTTTCATGCCGTTGACCTGACGCTGCAGTTCGCGGGCGATTTGCAGTACCACGTCTTTCTCACGCTGGCCACGCGAACCGGACGCACCCGGGTCTTCGCCACCGTGGCCGGCGTCGATCACCACAATAATGTCGCGTTTGCCGGCGGGGGCTGGCGGCAACTTGATTGCCGGTTCTGTCGGGGTCACCGGCACGGCTGGCACCGTCGCGACCTGCGGCGTTGGCGCTGGTGGCGGCGCGGCGTCGGCCGGATTATCGAACAGGTCGACCACCAGACGGTTGCCGTACTGCGCGTTCGGCGCCAGCGAGAAGCTTTTCGGGGTGACGGCTTTTTTCAGGTCGATGACCACGCGCAGATCAGTCGGCGTACGCTGGGCCGAACGCATCGCGGTGATCGGCGTGTTTGCGGTCTGCACATTCAACGGCGCACCGAGGGTGGCGCCGTTGATGTCGATCACCAGCCGGTCCGGCGCAGTCAGGGTGAAAACGCTGTGCTGCACCGGGCCGCTCAGGTCGAAGACCAGTCGCGTGTTATCCGGCGCCCGCCACAGGCGCACGCTGTTGACCTTTGAATCGGCCACAGCGTTGACGGTTACTGCCATCAACAACAGTCCAGCGGCAGCCACCATCGCGCGAAAGCGCATACCTAACCCCATCATTTAATTGGATTCCAATGCCAAAGCGGCACACCAGGCCTCGCCACGCGAGCCCTGGGATAAAATTTTCAGCGAACGCCCGCTGTCTTGCGGGCTAATGGTAATGGTCAGGTCAGGCTTTGGCAAAAAGCCTGCACCTTTATCGGGCCATTCGATCAGACACATCGCGTCGTCTTCGAAGTAGTCGCGGATGCCGAGAAACTCCAGTTCTTCCGGGTCGACCAAGCGATACAGGTCAAAGTGGAAGGCGCGGATGTCACCGATTTCGTAAGGTTCGACCAAGGTGAAGGTCGGACTTTTTACCGCGCCAACATGACCCAAGCCACGAATGATGCCCCGCGACAGGGTGGTTTTGCCCATGCCCAGATTGCCTTCGAGAAAAATCAGCCCGTGGCCCTGGGTCACGCGGGCGATCCGTGCGCCAAAGTCGCTCATGGCCTGTTCATCGGCCAGGTACAGGGTTACTTCAGACACGGTGCTTGCTCCTCCAACAACTGACGAATGACTGGAATCAGATCACTGGCCGCCAGCCCACGGCCGAATTTTCCTTGTTGCAGACCGGCATTGGCGTGCAGCCAGACCGCCAGACACGCCGCATCAAAACCGGTCATGCCTTGCGCCAGCAGCGCACCGGTCAAACCGGCGAGCACGTCGCCCAGCCCGGCTGTGGCCATGGCCGGATGACCTTGGTGACACAGCGCCAGACGGCCATCGGGATGGGCGATCAGGGTGCCGGCGCCTTTCAACACCACAACCGTTGTATATTTTTTGCTCAATGCCAACGCTGCCGCCGGACGATCCGCTTGCACTTCTGCGGTGCTGATTCCCAGCAAACGTGCGGCTTCGCCCGGATGCGGGGTGATCACGCAATCCTTGGGCAACTCGACCAGACCACTGGCCAACAGGTTCAACGCGTCGGCGTCCCAGACTTGCGGCAGCGCGGCATTGGCGGCAGCTGACAACAGCGCCCGCCCCCAGCTAGCCTGTCCCAACCCCGGACCAACCACCAGTACAGAAACTTTCTCCAGCAAACTCATCAACTGATTGGCCGACGAGGTTCCGAGCCCCATGGCTTCCGGCACTCGCGTCAGCGCCGCCGGGACGTGTTCAGGACGGGTCGCCAGCGACACCATGCCCGCGCCACTGCGCAAGGCGGTTTCGGTACTGAGCAAGATCGCTCCGCCAAATCCGTGATCGCCGCCGATCAGCAGCACGTGGCCGAAACGGCCCTTGTGCGAAGCTGGTGCACGCGCCGCCAATCCCGGAAGATTAGCCGTGTTGAGCCGTCGGGCGATGACTGGAATGTCACGATAGATGTCGGCGCTGGCCTGCAAATCGTTAAATACCAATTGGCCGACGTGATCCGCCGCGTCCCCGGTGAACAAGCCGAGTTTCAGGCCGATAAAGGTCACCGTCAGATCGGCCTGCACGGCGATACCCAGCACATGTCCGGTGTCGGCACACAGTCCGGAAGGGATATCGACGGCTGTGACCGGCAAACCGCTGGCGTTGATGGCCTTGATCGCCGACACGTAAGGCTCGCGCACATCACCGCTCAGACCCGTGCCGAGCAGTGCATCGAGTATGACGCCGCGCAGTTCACTTTGAGGCGGCCAGCCTGGCACCGCGACACCCTCCGCCAACGCTTCGGCATGGGCCAACGCCGCATCGCCCCGCAAACGCTGCGGATCGCCGACCGCCAACACCCGCACCTGCCAGCCGGCCCGCTGTGCCATGGCTGCGACCAGATAACCGTCACCGGCATTGTTGCCATGCCCGGCCAGCACCGTCAGTTCAGTCGCCGACGGCCATTGCCGCACCAGCGCTCGCCAGGTCGCATGGGCCGCGCGCTGCATCAATTCGAAGCCCGGCGTGCCAGCGGCAATCAGCCGCGCATCGAGTTCGCGCACCTGTGCGGCGCCATACAGCGCGTCGGGTAATTCATCTTTCGTGTGCGGCATGCGTCTTCGGGCTCCGATGTCTGGCAGAATTATACGCACCTCAGCTCCGGTTTCTCTCGCCTCATGTCCGCCATCACCACAGACCTGCCCGCCCTCGCCCAATCGATCAAGGATTGGGGCCGCGAGCTGGGCTTTCAGCAAGTCGGCATCAGCGGTCTGGATCTGGCCGAGCATGAGCAGCACCTCGCGCGCTGGCTCGAGGCCGGCTACCACGGCGAAATGGACTACATGGGCGCCCATGGCAGCAAACGCTCGCACCCGGAAGAGCTGGTGCCGGGCACGTTGCGCGTGGTTTCGCTGCGTATGGACTACCTGCCCGGCGACACACAAATGGCGCAAATGCTCGCGCAACCGGAAAAAGCCTACGTCTCGCGTTATGCCTTGGGCCGCGATTACCACAAATTGATCCGTAAACGCGTGCAGCAATTGGCCGACAAGATTCAGTCCGAAATCGGCCCGTTCGGTTTCCGTGCATTTGTCGACAGCGCCCCGGTGCTGGAAAAAGCCATCGCCGAACAGGCCGGCCTGGGCTGGATCGGCAAAAACACGCTGGTACTCAATCGCAAGGCCGGCAGTTATTTCTTCTTGAGCGAACTGTTCGTCGATCTGCCGCTGCCGGTGGATGAACCGCACAGCAGCGAACATTGCGGCCGTTGCACTGCGTGTCTGGATATCTGCCCGACCAACGCCTTCGTCGGCCCATATGTGCTGGATGCGCGGCGCTGCATTTCCTATCTGACCATCGAACTGAAAAGCGCCATCCCTGAAGACTTGCGTCCGTTGATCGGCAATCGCGTGTTCGGCTGTGATGACTGCCAGATCGTCTGCCCGTGGAACCGCTTCGCCAAGCCTTCCGGGGAAAGCGATTTCAAGCCACGGCACAACCTCGACAATGCTGAACTGGCCGAGCTGTTTTTGTGGGACGAAGAGAAATTTTTAAGTAGCACTGAAGGTTCGCCATTGCGGCGAGCCGGGTATGAGCGCTGGTTGAGGAATCTGGCGGTGGGATTGGGCAATGCGCCCTCAACGATTCCGGTGCTGGAAGCGCTGAAGGCGCGACGGGATTATCCGTCAGAGTTGGTTAGAGAGCATGTGGAGTGGGCGCTGGAACGGCACTCCAGACCTTCAAACCCATAACGGGCAAACAAAGTACTCAGGCCGCTTACACGCGTGTTGTTTTCATCTTTTTAGCCGATTTCAGTACTGAGTTGGTGTGCCCATCATCCCAATGCCCCCCCGCCTGCAGGACTTTGCAAACTCTCGTATTACTGTCTTCTAGAAGGTAAATACGCTCCCCACGTCCTTTCGAACGCGCAAAAAAAACATGCGTTACTTTTCTTCCATCGCCAGCTGCGCCGAACTCCTCGTAATACATCTCGCTCAAGCCCGCGGCTTGTCTGGCGGACTTATTGCTTTCCACATTTTTGTAGAACTCTTCAGCCATTTTATTCCTAACGTCAGTCGAGATTTGGTTTTCCTTGGCTTTCTGCAATTGCCAGGGCTCTTGCGCCACTTCCTCCGCGGGCGCCTTGGTTTTTTTGGCCGAAGCCTTGGCGCCTTTTCCAGGCTTCTTAAAATGTTTTGCCGCTTTGGCTGTGTCATCGGCGCCGGGACTGAGCCCTTTGCTAAAAGCTGAAGCCATCTTCCTGCCAGCATTCACAGCCGCTTTTGCACCCGCTGCCAACCCTGCACCGAGCGAAGCCAGCCCAAGACCGAAACTGATCCAGCCTAATATCTCGCCTGCTTGAGAACCCGGTGCAAGCCCGTCGACCACTTCGCTGGCAATACCTGCCAAGCCTGAAGTCACTGCCAGTCCCAACGCCGCCGCTGCCCATGGCGTCGCCGCGCCCATCGTCAGCACGCTGGCGACAACCCCGAGGATACTGAGCCCGATGCCCAGGATCGATTGCCAAGAGATATGCCCGGTCGGGTCGACACGATTGACAGGATCGCCCAGGCAATAACTGTAGGCATTCAATCCGCCCGCGCCGAACGGACTCATGCTGTCGGGGGCGAGAAAACGCATCAGTGTCGGACTATAGGCTCTGTAACCGTTACCCAGCAGATACAGCCCTGTTACCGGATCCAGCTGCTCGCCGTTGAACCCCGCCAGACTGAACAAACCACCTTCAGCCGGACGATGCCCGTAGGGGCTGTAGACGCAATCGGTGAGCTGTTCCTTGCCCAGCGTTGCCAGCACACTTTGCTGCTGATCGGTGCCAAACAGTTGCGCGCCGGCGTTCAAACCGAGTTGCTGTTGCCCCACAAGCGCGCCACCGTGACGCACAACACTGGATGAATTTTCACCACTCACCTCGTTGGCGACACAGCCTGCATAGTAGTAACGCTGCGTAGTTACCTTGTCGGGTTGCGACAGTTCAACCAGATCGTCGAAACCGTCGTAATGGTAGCCACGAATGACTGATTCCCCTGCGCCGGACAATTGCTCAAGACGTCCGAACGCGTCATAGGCCAGAGTTCGCGCCTGATCGTCCTTGATCATCCTGCCGTTGGCGTCGTACTCCAGCGTCACTGCCGGTGGATAGTCGACATGGGAATGCTTGACTGCACTGAGCTGTACAGGATCGGGATTGTCATAACTGAAGGTGGTCAGATTCACGCCCAGCGGGAACTTCGTCTGCACGGTAAGAATGTTGTCCAGTGCATCGAAGGTGAACGTCTGCTGGACAATTTCCTTGCCATACGGATCGCGGGGTTTTTGATTGCCAGCACAGTCGTACTGGATCAGACGCCCGCGCACGTCGTAAGTGAATTGTTCATCGCGCAATAGTTGCGTGCCACGCCTGGAGACTTTCTGCGCCAGTTTGCCGGCAAGGGTATAAGTCGATTCCAGAGTCTGGTCCGGCTGCCCCTGTATTTCGAATGTACGACGGGTTTCACGACCGATATCGTCATAGGCAAACCGCGTGATCATTTGACGCTTGATCGACGTTTCTTCGGTTTTCGTCCAGTCCAGCATCCCCGTCTGGATGTTGTAGTGGAACTCGGTTTTCAGCGTGCCCTGCGAGGTGGATAGCAGGCGGCCATGCTGATCGTATTCGGATCTGCTTTCGGCTCCGAGTACATCGACATGGGTGATCGGTCGCCCCTGCAGGGACCAGGTACTGGACGTTGCTTTCGTGATAGCGCCGAAGGTCGTCGTTTCGGATTTGACGCGTCCGGAAGGGTAATAGGTAAAGCGCCGTTCCCGGCCGTTTTCGGTACAGGTCAAGGGCTTGCCGCTGAGGGGCTCATAAGTCATGGTCGTGACCAGTTCCCCTGACTTGCGCTCAATCAGTGAACCACCCATATCGCGCAAGTAAGTGAATTCGGTTTTTTTGCCATCAGCACTCGTGTACCACTGTGGTTGAGTGAAGCCTGCTTCATAACCGGCCTCGGACTTGCGCCCGCCCACGGTACTTTGCGTCAAACGCCCCAAACCATCATAAGATTGTTGCCCCAACACTTTGTCACCGACCTTGATGCCGATCGGTAGCCCTTCATCGCTATGCTCGGCGTAGTCGGTCACGACCACACTGGTGTCGGGCAGGACAGAGCGGATCATCCGGTCAAAAACGTCGTACTCATATCGCGTGGTATTGCCGACAGGATCTGTCGCGCTGGTTGTGCGCCCGAACCCGTCATAGGTATAAACGCTTTTGCCTAGACTCTTGTTGTTCAGATTGAAGCTCTCGACACTGAGCGGTTTACCGAACTCATTGATGAGGGTGAGTGTCTTGCCCATCCCCTGGAACCAATGGGTTTGCTGGCGAAGGACTGGATCCGCCTCGCTGTGTTCGATACGCCCATCGGCATGCAGCGTTTTGCTGACCTGGCCCCAGGAATCGAATTCGTAGCGGGTGCTGACCGGATAAGGCTTGCCATCACGCCAATCGGTCAGCGTCACTTCCATCTTGTGACCGACCGAATCATGCAGGGCAGAATAAAGCGTACGAGTCGGGATGAGCCCGTCTTCGTCTGGATGATCGCAATCCTTTTCCTGAACGGTGATCACTCGCTCCAGGCCGTCATAGCTCACTCGTTGCTCGCCGCCGGCGGGATCGGTGGTCACCCTCGTAGCCGGTTGCTTTCGGCTGGCGGCCAGATAGGACCACGTGGTAGAGGCGGCGTAGGGGGTGCCGGAAGCGACCGTTTTGCACACTGCCCGGCCGATCGCATCGTATTCATGCTCGATGCGTTCGCCATCGACACCGACCTCTGACACCGGTAATCCGGTTAGCGTCGAAAGCACTTTCTCAGTGGTCTGTAGCGCGCCGTCAAATCCGCGTGTACTGGATTTGACCCGCAACCTGTCACCCTCAAGCTCATAGGAAAATCCGGTAGCGGTTTTTTTATCATTCAGGAGGATACTTTGCTCTTTTGTGGCCCCGTGCTTGAGTGGGTCCTTGGGCGTATTCAGGTAACTGCGTTCGGTTTTCGAACGTAATACTTCAATGTCCTCCACGACTTCGAAAAAGCGTTCCCCAACCGGTAACACCGATGCCAGCTCCGCACCTTCCAACGCAGTATGCAGGGCATAGTCGTAGTACGTGACAGTCGCCCCCCCATCCGACGCAGCAGCGGTAACTGTCCTCTTTTTCGGGAATCTGGAGAAACCCAGCGGATCCTCTGGGCAATTAACGCCGCCACTTGCCGGATAAAATTCCGTCGAAGTTATCACCCCGCTTGGCTCAACGTGCTTGAGCAAGTTGCCTTCGCCATCGAACTCGGTGACGGTGGTTTCCACACGCTGCTGTTGGGTGCGCCGATCAATATGAGTCACAGTCTGGACTTTCGGCAGGCGGAACTGGGCCACCTGATCATTGAAGGGCTTGGTGACGGAACAGTGATACTCCGTGGCGGTGGCGATCCGGGCGTCGCCACAGGTTGTGACCTCAGCCACCAACAGATGGAACTTGTTGTAGGTGCGTTTAATGTGGGTATGTACTTTGCCGCTTACCAACAACTGCTCGTCCGAACTGTAGACATAGTGACCGGGCGCCAGATAGAGAGGATCCAGATCACTGTCCTTGGACGGAAGGAGACCCTGCCCAAGGAAGTTATGGTCGGAGTACGTGTATACCTTGCAGAGCCTGGGTTGGCCGAAGCCAGGATAAATATCGTGAGCGATGACAAACGGCAATGTCTGTTCCACGCCATTGACGAACTGATGACCTTGCCGTTTGTAGCGAATGATTTCCACGCCGCGCAATGGATTTACGACGCGGTGCAAATAGCTGGCCTCATCAATGACTTCATATTCGAGTTCCCACCCTTTACCGACCGGCAGTTCGATTGCCGTTACTCGAGCGTTTTTCAAGATCAACTTGTAGTCGACGCTGGACGAGGTTTCGGGATGCCGGGTCAATGTGACCTGACCTGCATTGCGTGTAATTTTCAGTAGGCATCGTTTGGCGTCACGGACTTCGCTCAATCTGGGAAACTGGTTGAACAACTCGTGCTTAAACGCAATGCTCACACCGTTCGCCGCGATTATTTTTTCCGCTACCGCCACCTGAGTGCCAGCCTGGACTTTTAGCAATTCACGCCGACCATCCTTGTATCGAACTTCATAACGCCCTGCCCCGGTCACCAACACTTTCGCCGTCTGCAGCTTCATTTCCTTGAACTTCAGACCGGCAGACGTCTCGACAGCCTTGTAGCGCTCACCGTTGGACAATGTCATGACTTTGCTGCGCAAGTCGTAATTTGTCAGGGTCAAAGACCAGCCAATGCCGAACCCGACATCTGTCTGATTGAGCGGATTAAAACCCAGTGAAAGTGCAAACTCAGGGCCGTTAAGATCCGACGAATGCAACTTTCCCAAAGAAAAGGAGCACGTATACATTCCTGTACGCGGATCAACACCCCCGGAAACAAACTCACCGAAGTTGAAAGCGTTTGATTGAACAGCGGAAGACGAATTACTTTCCATAGAAAAAAATCTCCTTTATTCCAGATATAGACAATGGCAGGTCAAGTCGGCCAGCGAAAATTCACCGACCAAAGAAATGCAATCAGGTAAATTGTTTTGTAGCCCGTTTCGACTCACCCAGAATAAATGTTCGCTTCTCTTTATCACCTTCAATACCAAGCCAGTGCTCCGTACCGAACTCATCAATAACAGCGAGTTCGAACGCACCTTCGTTAGCCGGTTTTTCCTCTGTCTGGATAGTAATTCGTTGCAATAGTGTCAACACCCCCGGCACATCGTTAATCGGGAACGTGATATAACCGAGATACGTTTTGACCGAGGCCGATCGCCCATAGATCGGCGCAAGATAGCCATAAAAACTTCTGCCGCCGCCACTGTAGAGGTTTATCGTGCCTGACGAGTACACCATTACCGCATCTTCAGCATCATACGGGTTAAGTTTTATCTCCTTGCTGTACCAGTCAAGCAGGTGAATCTGACGACCATCAGCGTGTAGTCCGAGATGAAAGTATTGAATTCGCTCCTCGTATACTCTTTCGGTGAGTGCACCGTACTTATGAAGAGAGAAACTGTTCTGATTATATTTTTTCGGCGGAATCGCCTCCAGCGTAACACTGCTGTCGAAACCAATTCCGTTGCTTCGCAATACGACGCCATTTATGGAAATCTCCGCGGCCACTTCCATGATTCCAGGCCTGGAAGCCGAAACCCAGAATTGAAAAATCTGTACCGGATCAGAGTCATCGCTTATCCGGTTGTGCGTGGTACGTGGGACTTCTGTCAGCCGCGTTGCTCCACCCGACATTTCGTGAGCATAACGATTCTCCTGAAGCGATACACTCCAGTCCCCCTCCAGAGGCCGCGCGCCGTTATAGGCGATCAACCGCAGTGACTGCAACGCAGGGTGTCCATGCAGTGAAGCGCCGTCGCCATTGTTATCGATCCCGTGCAGTAGCACTAACACACGCACTTGCATACGACCGTTGGCATAAAGTACTTTATGCTGGCCAGACCTTGTAGCGTCGAGCTTCACCTCGATACGGGAAACACCAATTTGATCATCAAACATTTAAAAACACCTTGCTGATTAATAGATTTCGCCCTTTAAGGACTCAGCAAAGTATTGAAGATCGATTTAAATAAAAACAGCAGCGACATCAGACAAATTGTGAAGAGGCAACATTTTAAAACCTCCTTCAAAAACCCACACAAATACCAATATATTCAATAACCCCAGACTTGATGAAACGCAACTTACCAAAACTCTTCTCGCGCCTTTGATTCCAACACTCAATGATCTTTCTCCCCTCTCGACCCAAATCATAGAGAATCAAAAGGGGAGCAGCCTGGCAGCCAATTCATGTCAGATCATGTGAGAAAAACAAAGAAGCCGTTACTTCCATCAACATTCAGTCACTTTCTGAACCTGTCGAGAATCCGCTCTCTGAGGACTCACTATCGGAGTCAGATTCTGAAACTACATCCTCCGCCTGGATTTCCACCTTCCGATCCATACTTGAATTTTCAAGATACTGACTGATCCGTTGCCTTGAGGCGTCACTCAGCGGATTATTCAATAAACCAACGAACAGATCCTGTGTATCCGGAATTTCGAACAGCTCATATCCCACGTCGGAAATATTATTATCATGCAACGCCACGACACCCAGTTCCCTAAGCGTATCTATGCCTGAAGGAACGCGGGAAAGATTGGCATTGCTCAGCATCAATCCGGTCAACCCTGCCATGTAGCCTACATGCGGGCTAACTGTCAGAGGATTGTTAGCCAGATTCAATCTGGTAAGTGTTTCGATTCTGGACAATCCTTCAGCTGTGACCTCGGATAGTTTTAGCGAGCACCCGTCCAGCGTAAGCTCACTTAACTGGCGCATTTGAAATATTCCTGAAGGGAACTCTTCCATTTTTATGCCAAAGATCCCCAAACATTGAATATTGGGAAAACTGTCAAGAAACGCGCCTAACCGTGCGCCTGGTTCATTGGCGGTCAATAACAACTCCGTTACATATTCAAATCGGGAGGACAACCTTGGTAGCTCACCCGAAAAATCTACATAGTGAGAAAACTGAAAGTCTCCTTCCTCCCACTTCGAAACCGACTTGCGCTGCCAGATATCCTGCAACTTTTCGCTGAACTTCTCACGAGCCTGGCGTCGTTCGGCGGGTGTCAGCGCGCCTTCCGGTTCGGACCTCTGCGTATGAGGCGACTCGTCATCGGCAGTCCATATCGCCAGTTCATCACGCAACGTCGCAAGCTCCGTATCCAAGCGAAACAAAACGCCTGATGGATCATTCTTCAAGCGCTCATTGATAAATGCCGTCACGTCCTTATCTGGAAGCTGCGGGTAAAGATCACGCACGCGTTCTACGAGGGACTTTTTCGCTGCCGGCTGATTGTCGCCACCACCACGCAACTGGCCCGCCTGCCTGTATTGTACGGTGGCAGGATCGACGGTCACCGGAAGTGGCGCCAGCCCCAGCAACCCGCTCACGGCTTGGCGTGGCGGCAACGGCTGTGCACGGATCAACTGTTGCAGTGCCGAACCATCACCTTCTGTTACACCCAGCAAATGACGATGCCTGGGCAACAAGAGAAGCCAGAGAGTTGAATACAGATCTTTCGATCCTTGAGTTAATTGAGTGTCGCTGCTCTGAATGAAATAGCCATCATCCTGACGAATCAATACGTGACGAACCGGCGATCGGGCATCGCCGATAGCGCTGAGGACATCCCCGTCCATCACTCCTTGGCGAATCTCGATACGAATCTGCTGCGGCCAATTCACGAGATCCCCGATCATATGCAGCACTAACCGATCACTGTCCGGATTGGCTACGGCCTCTAAGTAAATGCCTTCCACGGCCCTTGCCAGGCGAATGTCTCGCAGTGCCACCAGTGCCTCTTTCGCCACTCGCTGAGGCATGCCTGGCTGGTTGTGCATATGCAAACGCTCGGCAGCGCTCATATTGCGCCATATCGCCAGCGCAGCCATTTTCGGCAGATCTGGAAATACCCGGCGCATCCGCAAAGTGTTTTCATCACAGTCGGATTCAAATGCATCGTCCAGATCCCTGAACCGCTTAAACCGATCAGGTGCGCCCCCGCGTCCCTGGGCCTGAATCTGCTGATCAAGTTCGAACCGCCTGATGGTGTCCTCCAGTAAAAAAGGCACAGGGCGATCATTGATGAGCACATCGTGCAGCACTGATTCATTGACCCCGCTCACTGCCAGCATGCGGTGCACCGTGGCGTCGGAAAACTGCGCCACGGAACGGCCCATCCGGCGAAAAAGTTGTGCGGTCTGTACTGATATTGAATCAGTGAAGGTGGGGAAATCGCCGTCCAGCGGGACCCAGAACCGGCCCTCGCTGTCCCGCTTCATGAGCGGGCCGGAGGGGTCGAGCTCACTGGCCAGAGTGGCCCGAAACAGGCCACTTTCGGCGTCCGCGACCACTTGCACGATATGGTCATCGGCTACAACGACATACTGACGCTGCTTCACAATCCGGATGCCCTGCGCATCGGCCTCGCCGAGGCCTTTGGGTGTGGGTATCCAGTAATCGGCCAGTGCCGACTTTGTGGCATGCATCGCGAATTCAGCGATCGTGGATGACCTCGGACTTACGCTCACCCTGATCGCTGGCGTCAATGCGACAGAGTCAGACCCGAAGGAAGGATGCAAGGGTTCCTGGCGATGCGGTTTGGGCGGTTGCTGCATTGCGGAAGCGGGGGACGGTGGGCGATGAATTCCCTCTACGTTGAAATCGGTTTTTTTTGTCGGGGCAGTTACAGGTTTGACCTTAGGCGGCTTGCCAGTCATGAATACTCATCCTTGAGATGTAGTTGTGTTGGCCCCGCATAATTCAAGGGCCAACACTCGATATAAGTAAAAGCACGTTGGGTGCGAATACCTGACAATTGAACACAACAGCTTACCGATAGCCGCCATGCCAAAAAGCATATATATCTACTACACCCGCAGAAATTGAATCAGTGACGGTGAGACTCAGCCTCGTTCCAGATATAAATTACGCTCATAAAAGTTCACGCGAATTGCCAGCTTATGCTCCGTACCGTGTTCATCAACAGCGAGAAAGTATAGTTTTTTACCGTACTTATATTTTTCCTGTTGTGTCGAGAATTCGGAAAGGCCTTGCACGACAGTCAGCTCCCCGTCGCTCTGAATCCTTACATCATAATGATCCTGAGACCATGTATGAGCGTCAGAAAAAAAAGCGAATACAAAAGGATCGCCTCTACTCGGCAAGGTCACAGTCAGCGTGCCTCTTCCGGGGCGAACAAGCGTGACTTCCATATAATTGGTTTTTGATTCATTAAGCCTGTTACCCCCTGCAAAGCTATAGTCAGCGCCTTCTTCTATTCCCTCCGCAATCCAATCGACGAGTTTAATCTGCTGCCCCCCTGGATAGAGTCCAAGGCGATAGCTGAAGATGCGATTGCCGGGGGCCTCATTACCGCGCCGGGTTTGATACCAGCGAAACTCCGTCAGGCTATACGCCGAAGGTGGTTGTGCTTCGACGGTTACGCTGCTGTCATGAACGCTCGACAGCGTGGTGCCATTACTGAGAATCCTCTCACCGTTCAGAGACAGGCGCGCGGCAATCTGGGTCGTTCCGGCGCTCGATGAGGACACCCAGAACGTGCGAACCTGAGGATGGATGCTGTCATTTTCCAGATCACCGTCTTGAACGTCTCCTGCCGTGGATGAAGGACGCGCCTCAATGGTAAACCGCCCTTGCTCCAGGCTCGCGGCCCAGCCGTCGCGCAACGTCCTGCCCGAGCTGTAATGAATCAGTTCGATGCTTTCCATAACATTTGCCGGTACGTGCATAGCATTACCGTCGGCATCTATCCCGGAAACCAGAACTTGAACTTTCACCTGCATCCGGCCATTGGCGAACAGTGACTTACTGCGAGCACTGTCGCCGGCATCAAACTTGACCTTGATACTGGCAAGGCCTGCAAAAACCGGCGGACTGTTTTGCTGATCGGTTGTAGCATCCATGCTTTCGCTCATGATGTATCCCTTTGAAAAGTTATATTTAATATCGGCATCGGAATATGCCAACAAAAAAACTACATACCTTTCAAATAAACAGCAAAGCGAAAAATGTAAGAAACATGCATTTGCAAGCTTCAGCGGGTCACAGGTTTTTATCCGGCAAACCAACATATCCCTGCGCCGAGGGTTAATGCTCGTCGTTATAAACGAATTTTGGCATTTCCCAATGAAAACGGATCGCCAGCAGACGTAACAAAAAACCGCCGAACAGGGTTATCAGCATAGCTTGCTCACTCGGCATATTCAGATAAAGACAGAGCATGTAACACCATGCAGCTGCAAACGAAACGCTCGCATAAAGTTCGCGGCGAAAAATCAGCGGAATGTCGTTGCAGAAAATATCGCGAAGAATGCCGCCGAATACCCCGGTAATCACGCCGCTGACCGAAGCCACCAACATGCCGTGGCCCATTTCCAGTGCGGTCATGCAGCCGATCAGGGTGAATGCCACCAGACCGACGGCGTCAAGTACCAGAAACAGCGAGCGCAAGTGGCGCATCCAGCGTGCGGTGAACACCGTGAACATCGCTGCGACCGAGGTCAGCACCAGGTATTCCGGGTGTTTGACCCAAGTCAGCGGATAGTGCCCGAGCAGCACGTCGCGCACCGAGCCACCGCCCAAGGCTGTTACGCAGGCGATCAACACCACGCCAAACCAATCCATGCCTCGCCGTCCGGCAGACAGCGCGCCGGTCATGGCTTCAGCGGTAATGGCGATCAGATAGAGCATCAGCAACATGGTGGCAATCCTGGCAGTGAGGCGCGCAGTTTAGCCACTACGCGCCGGCACCAACAATAAAAGTCTCAGCCGCGTTCAAGCCTGAAGCTTCGCTCTTTAAAGTTAGTGCGGATAGCCAGCTCATGTTTAGTGCCAAATTGATCCAGAGCGGTGAAGCGGAATATTTCCGACCTGTCGACGGGTGGTTGATTTCGTGCTGCCGGGGACAGTGCCTGGACAACCGTCAGTTCTCCGATACGGTCGTTGACTTTAACCCTATAGTCCTTTTCATGGTAAATCATCCTGACGGCCTCCGGCACCACACCGGAGGCCTCGACAAACGGTAACGACATGTTAAACGTGTGCAGGTCCGGATGGATCAGAACGCCTGCCTGAAACGCTGCATTCCATCCATCGACTTTATTTCCGAAGGCAAATACAACGCTGTCATCAGAATTCTCAACAATCCAGTCCACCAACTTTACTTGTTGTGCATGGGGATACAAGCCGAGATAGTATTTGTAGACACGCTGATTTTTAAAGCCGCCGTCATACCAGACATTTTCCCAACGGAATTGCTCAATCGCGTAGGTTACCGGCAGGATGGCCTCAATGCTGATACTGCTGTCATGCCTGCTCGACAGAGTTGTTCCATTACTGCGGATGACTGTGTTATCAAGTTTTATGGAAGCACCGATCTGGATGGTTTCAACGTTTTCGCTGGATACCCAGAACGTTCGTACCCGGCGCTGGCCGGAAAGATCCTCGTCTCCATCATCCTCATCCTCCACAACCGTGGCGGAGTGCGCTACCGCCAGGGTGAAACGGCCCTGCTCCGTGCTGGCTCGCCAACCATTGCGCAAGGCTCTGCCGCTATCGTAGTGAATAAGACGAATACTCTCCATGACCTCGTCGGAAACAGTAACGACATCACCATTGCGATCCAGCCCCGTCACTACAACTTGTACCTTGACCTGCATACGCCCATTTGCGTATAGCACTTTGTTTCGACTGGATGCACCCGCGTCAAACTTTACGGCAAGGCTACCGATACTTTCTGCCACGCCTGCCTCATGGGGTTGATCCTGTGACGCATTAAGCCTCTCACTCATTAACTTCTTCCTTGATAGTCATAAACCCGAACTTTTCTAAAATTCGAAGCATGGAGCGACAGTAATAACATCCACCCAAAAAAACCTCTCATGCAAAAGTGTAAGAATAAAATAGTTATTCGAGATCTAATTCTGGAAGGAATCACACTTAAACCAAGCGGCCAACGCATTGCTTTACCGAGCATGACAATAAATACGCAAGATCAAACACAGCCTGGCGTGCCCGCTCGGAATATCAGCCAAAGGTACAATATGTAAATGCGAGAGGTGCAACAGTAACGTTGGTATAACTTCGTTTCGAAACGTCAGCGAGAAGTTGTTGCAACAGATTTCGCACAGATGCAGCGGTCAGGGTAAACGCCTCCACATCATTTCGCGCAGGCACGACAGAGTATGAGCGGCATGTTTCAATTAGGAGCCGCCAAGGACTGCGATCTTTGAATATTTGCGATATGCACAACAAGCGCAAAAAAAATCACGGTCTGCGGCAGCTCCTGCACAAACACATCAGAACTTGATGAAATGTTTGCGGTAGTGCTGCAGTTCGGCGATCGATTCGCGGATATCGTCCAGCGCCAGGTGCGTGCTGCCCTTCTTGAAGCTGTCGCGCACGTCCGGAGCCCAGCGCGCGGCCAGTTCCTTGAGGGTGGAAACGTCGAGGTTGCGATAGTGGAAGTAGCTTTCCAGCGCCTTCATGTGCGTATAAAGGAAGCGGCGGTCCTGGCAGATGCTATTGCCGCAGATCGGCGACTTGCCCTTCGGCACCCATTTTTCCAGGAAGGCGATGGTTTCGGCTTCGGCTTCGGCCATGCTGATGCGGCTGTCGCGCACGCGTTGGGTCAGGCCGGAGTTGCCATGGGTGCGGGTGTTCCACTCGTCCATGCGCGCGAGCACTTCGTCGCTGTGATGGATGGCGATCACCGGGCCTTCGGCCAGGGTGTTGAGATCGCTATCGGTGACGATGGTGGCCATCTCGATGATGACGTCGTTTTCCGGATCCAGACCGGTCATTTCCAGGTCGATCCAGATCAGGTTCTGCGGGTTTGGCATATGTCGGCTCCTAAGCAATGCTGCGCAGTTTAGCCTAGGCCGATGGCCGGGCGTGCTAAACTCGCGGCCGTTTTACCTAATCGCAGCATTCTTCAGACGGAACACCCATGGCCAAACGCCAACTCAATCGTCGTCAAAACTGGCGCATCGAAAAGATTCAGGGCGAGCGCGCTGCCCGCGCCGCCAAACGCGAGTCCTCGGCGGTCGAAGCCCTTGAGGGCGGCGACCTGGGCCCGGAACAAACCGGCCTGGTGATCGCCCACTTCGGTGTGCAGGTCGAGGTCGAAGCGGTTGACGGTGATCAGGCAGGCCAGGTGTTCCGCTGCCACTTGCGCGCCAACCTGCCTGCGCTGGTGACCGGCGACACCGTCGTCTGGCGTGCCGGCAATCAGGGCATCGGGGTGATCGTCGCGCAATTGCCGCGTACCACCGAACTGTGCCGCCCGGACAGCCGTGGCCAGCTCAAACCGGTAGCGGCCAACGTCGACATGATCGTCATCGTCTTCGCGCCGCTGCCTGAGCCTCACGCCAACCTGATCGACCGTTATCTGGTCGCGGCCGAACACGCCGGCATCCGTCCGTTGTTGCTGCTGAACAAGTTCGACCTGATCGACGAGCAGAATGCCCCGGCGCTCAATGCGCTGCTGGCGGTGTATCGCACGCTGGGCTACCCGGTGCTGGAAGTCTCCGCGCATCACGGCAACGGCATGGAACAGTTGCAGAAGCAGCTCGACGGACGCATCAGCGTGTTCGTCGGACAGTCCGGCGTCGGTAAGTCGTCGCTGGTCAACAGCCTGTTGCCGGAAGTCGAAACCCGCGTCGGGCCGTTGTCTGAGCTATCGGGTCAAGGCACGCACACCACGACCACCGCACGGCTGTTCCACTTTCCCGGTGGCGGTGAGCTGATCGACTCCCCGGGTATTCGCGAATTTGGCTTGGGCCATGTAAGCCGCGCTGATGTCGAGGCAGGCTTCATCGAGTTCGATGATCTGCTCGGTACTTGCCGTTTCCGCGACTGCAAGCATGACCGTGAACCGGGTTGCGCGTTGCTCAAGGCCCTTGAAGATGGCCGAGTGCAACAACAGCGGATGAACAGCTACCGCTCGATCATCGCCAGCCTGCCGGAAAATGGCTATTAAGTAGCCGGACACAAAAAAGCCGCGATCATCTCGCGGCTTTTTTTTGCCTCAAACGCTGGCTGGCGGCTTTGGCACAGCTATCTTCGGCTCAGGCTTTTGAAACGCGTACAGGTGCTGACGCACAATCCCGCCCGGCAATTCCTTGCCGAACACGCCGTAACGTACCGGCCATTCTTTGGGCGGCAATTTGAAGGTGCCGAACAGCATGTCCACCAGCGGCGTGTGGATCGCGTAGTTTTTGTAGATGTAGTCCTTGTGCCGGGCGTGGTGCCAATGGTGATAGCGCGGCAGCACGATCAGGTAATTCAGCCAGCCGCCGTTGATTCGCACGTTGGCGTGGGCCAGTACCGCTTGGACACCGACCAGAATCACATAGGCATTCAGCGCCTGCGGGGCGAAGCCCAGCAACATCAACGGCACCAGCACGCCGGTGCGGGTCAGCAGGATTTCGATGAAATGCACGCGCGAGCCGGCGAGCCAGTCCATGTGCGTGCTGGAGTGATGCACCGCGTGGATACGCCACATAAATGGCACCACGTGATAGAGCCGGTGCAGCCAGTACTGGCCGAGATCAGCGACCAGGATCGCCAGCAGAAACTGCACCACCAGCGGCAGGCTCTGCACACTCGCCTGCAAGCCGGGCGACACCGCCCAACCGGCGATGTAGCTTGAGGAGGCGGTGATGAAGATCAGGATGAACTGCACCAGCATGTGGCTGACGAAAAAATAGGTCAGGTCGGTGCGCCAGTGCGGGCGCAGGATGTTCTGCTCAGGGTCTTTGGAGTAGAGCTTTTCCAGCGGAATGAACACGATGGCCGACACCAGCAGCGCCAAAACAAACCAGTCCAGACCCAGCGAGTACGGCGTCTGCCCGATCGAGCTGACCTGCACATTGGTGCCGCCAAGGAATACCGCCAGCCCCGACGCCACCAACCCGGTAATCCCCAGACGTTTGCGCTTGTTGAGCAGAATATTCAGGGTACCGAGACCGAACGACAGCACCAGACCGAGCAACAGCGTGGTCCTCGCGAACTGCTCGTCATAGACCTTGCGCAACTCAGCCGTGGTCAGCCATTCGGGAAACAGGAAGCAGAACACCGCCAGCAGGCTCAACAGCCCGAGGGTGGCGGAAATATAGCCACTGACCCGCCCCTCGCCAAATTTGAAGGGTGCGTTGCCATGCCGTTGAAAATAGGCTTTGAGTCTTTCCATTTACTGATCTTCCGTGATTGCGAAAACTGCGACTGGTCATTGCGACGCAGGCAGATACAAAAAAGCCACGGTGACCGTGGCTTTTTGTGGATCACTGCTTCGGCGCGGGGGCCGGGGCAGTGGCTGGGGGAGCAGGCGCTGGCGCCGCACTCCCCGGCTGGGCCGGTTTCGGCGCGGCGTCGTCGAACAGGTTCAGACGTTCGCGCAGTTCGTGCGCTGGCACCGGTTGCTGATCCGCCGGCAGTGCATTCGGGTCGACAGGCGCTGCCGGAGCAGCACCGTTCTGACCCTGATCCGCCGGCTTCGCCGGATCCGCACCTTGCGAACCTTCGATGGCCGCCTGGGCTTTTTTGGTCAGCACCACAATGTCGATACGGCGATTGACCGGGTTGAACGGGTTTTCCTTGTCGAACAGCGCCGACGAGGCATAACCGACGACCCGCGCCACTTGCGCATCCGGATAGCTGCCGGCGACCAAGGCACGACGTGCAGCGTTGGCGCGGTTGGCCGACAGTTCCCAGTTACCGAAATCGCCGGTGCCGGTGTACGGCTTGGCGTCAGTGTGACCGCTGATGCTGATCTTGTTCGGCACAGCTTTGATGGTGTCGGCCATCGCCAGCAGGATGTCTTCGAAGTACGGCTTCAGGCGTGCAGAACCGGAGTCGAACATCGGCCGGTTCTCGGCGTCCATGATCTGGATGCGCAAGCCGTTCGGCGTGATCTCGAAGAGAATCTGATCCTTGAATTTCTGCAGTTGCGGGTTCTCGTCGACCTTGTTCTGCAGTTCTTGCAGGAGCAGTTCCAGACGCTCCTTCTCGACCTGCTCGGCCATGCCTTCAACTTGCTCGGTGTCGACCGTGACCTTGTCAGGCTGCGGTTGAGATTTCACCTCAGGGTTGAGGGTGTTTTCCGGCGCCAAAGTCGGCGTACCGCCCAGGTCGATGATGTATGGCGTGCCGCTTTCGGAGAAGCCGACCGGGTCCTTGAAGTAACCGGCGATGGCGATCTTCTGCTCCGGCGTTGCCGTGGACAACAGCCACAACACCAGGAAGAACGCCATCATCGCCGTGGCGAAGTCGGCGAAGGCGATTTTCCACGCCCCGCCGTGATGCCCGCCGGCTATGCGCTTGACGCGCTTGATGATAATCGGCTGATTATTTTCCATGGCTTAGCGACCGCGAACGGCTTGTTCCAGCTCGGCAAAGCTTGGACGGTGGGCCGGGTACAGCACCTTGCGACCGAACTCGACCGCCAACGATGGCGGCATGCCGGAAGCCGAAGCCACCAGCGAAGCCTTGATGGCTTCATAGACGTTCAGTTCTTCCTTGGCATCGTGGGCAAGGGAATGTGCCAGCGGGCCAAAGAAACCGTACGCCGCGAGAATACCGAAGAAGGTACCGACCAGTGCCGCACCCACGTGCAGACCGATGGACTTCTGATCGCCTTCACCCAGCGAGGCCATGGTCACCACGATACCGAGTACCGCCGCGACGATACCGAAACCGGGCATGGCGTCGGCGATGCCATTCACTGCATGCGATGGGTGCTCAAGGTCTTCCTTCAGGCTGTACAGCTCCATGTCGAACAAGCCTTCGAGCTCGTGCGGGGCCATGTTGCCGGACGACATGATGCGCAGGTAGTCGCAGATGAACGCGGTCATGCGCTCGTCTTTGAGCACGGCCGGGTACTTGGCGAAGATCGGGCTCGCAGCGGCATCTTCGATGTCGCCTTCGATGGCCATCATGCCTTCGCGGCGGCTCTTGTTGAGGATCTCGTAGATCAGCCCGAGCACTTCCAGATAGAACGTGTGGCTGAAGCGCGAACTGAACATGCTCAGGGATTTCTTGAGCACGTGCATCGTCATGTAGCCAGGGTTGGCCTGCAGGAATGCACCGAGTGCAGCACCACCGATGATCATCACCTCGAAAGGCTGGATCAGGGCGGCAATCTTGCCGTGGGAGAGCACGTATCCGCCGAGCACGCTCGCGAATACGACGATGATGCCGATAATTTTAGCCATAGGTAGAAAGTACTTACTTAAGTCGGGTTCAAGGTCATATTCGGAAGTTAAAAAATCTCTTCTTCTACTTATCGGCAAAACTGCGCCAGACTATAGCCAGTTCAGGCGAAAAGCCAATTTAGCCCATGCCGGGCGCGTCTACAGTCAGTGAAGATCCCGTCCAGACATGGCTAATGAAACGAACGTCCCACACGCAAAACCGACCACCCTCGACGGCTGGGTAAAGTTGCTCGATGGCGTGCGACTGCCCGTCCCGCAAGAGGCTCACGACAAAGTCTGCCGCGCGATCCGTGACAATCGCAGCTCGCTGCGCGACATCGCCGACCTGATGCAGGACAGCCCGGCACTGGCCTTGAGCATCATCCGTGAGGCGAATCGTCACACCCACGGCACCATGGCCACGCCGGCAGAAAATCTTGAGGTGGCGATCAATCGTCTGGGCCTCGCCCGCACCGAAGAATTGCTCGCGCGACTCCCCGCCGAACCGCTGATGCAAATCCCCAAGGCCCTGCGCCAATTGCAGATGATCAGTCAGCACGCGACGCAACAGGCCAACGGTTTCTTTGCCAGTCGCCTGGCGCGGCTGTGGCAGGACATTCATTGGGGCAGCCTGTTGTTTCTGTCGCCGCTATGGCCATTGGCGCTGACCTATCCGCAATTGCTAGAAGAGTGGGAACTGCGGGTTATCCACAAGGGTGAATCGGCGCATACGGTCGAAAAGCAATTATTCGGCGTGCGCCTGCTGAAAATCGCCGAAGCGCTGGTCGAGGCCTGGCACCTGCCGATCTGGGTGCAGCAGGGCTATAAACTGCTGCTCAGTGAGCAACGCGAACTGGTGAAGGTGCTGCGCATCGCCCGCGACAGCGAACATCCGCTGCGCCAGCAGAATCGCCTCGACGATGATCCGACGTTGCGCCGCTGGCTCAATCAGCCGGCCAATACCGTGCTGCTGGCCAATGGTCTGGCGCTGTCGGCGCAACAGGCCTGGGACAGTCCACACAGCGAACGCTGGCAGTACCTGACCAGCCTGTATCTGCAGATTTCCATGGATGAAGTGCAACAACAGTTGCACCAGCAAGCCGCGAACAGCGCGCGCCATCATGCGATGCCGGACTTGTGGCACCCGGCGGTTTCATTGCTGTGGCCGTGGGGCACCCGTCGTTTGCCGGCCGGCATGTTGCCTGCCGCCGCGCCCACCGCTGAAGACCTGGGCCAGTGGCGCAAGCAATGCGCCGAACTGCTCGCCGAACCGAGCCGCTTCACCAATGCCATGAGCCTGACCGTCGCCGCGCGCGATGCCTTGGCCGCCAGCGGCATGCGCCGGGTGATGATCCTGATGGCCGATCGTACGCAATCCAGTCTGCGCGTGCAGCAAACCTATGGTTTGCCGAAAGAAGCGGCGGCGCTGAATTTTGTCGTCAGCCAGAGCAAGGTTCTGCAACGGCTGCTTGCGCAACAGGCGCAGGTGCGGATCACGCCGGAGAACAATGCGCAGTTCTCCGCGCTGCTACCGGCGAGCCTGCGCACGCTGTTTCGCGGCGAGCATCTATTCCTGCGTTCACTGGTCAATAACGGCCGAGTGATCATGATCGTCGTCGCCGATCAGGGCGGCGGGCCGTTCGCCGACATCACCGTGCAAGCCTTTGGTAAAACCGCCCAGTGCATCGAAAAAGCCCTGCACAGCTTTAGCAGCCGTGGCCGATGAGGCTGCGCTACAATCCTCCCCTTTGTGCTCTGGAGACCTCACATGTCTGACTTCTCTGGCTTGCCGCTCGTCATCGAACCGAGCGACTTGCTTCCTCGGCTGGAGGCCAGCAACCTGATTCTGGTGGACCTGACCAGTCCCGCGCGCTACACCGAAGGTCACCTTCCCGGTGCACGCTTTGTCGATCCGAAACGTACCCAGCTCGGCCAGCCGCCGGCGCCAGGTTTGCTGCCGGCCAAAGCCGATCTGGAAGCCTTGTTCGGTGAGCTGGGCCATCGCAAGGACGCGGTCTATGTGGTCTATGACGACGAAGGCGGCGGCTGGGCCGGGCGCTTCATCTGGCTGCTCGACGTCATCGGTCATGACAAGTACCACTATATAGACGGTGGTCTGCCGGCATGGCTGGCAGATGGCATGCCGATGTCGATCCAGGTGCCAGCAGCCGTCGGTGGCCCGCTGCCGTTGACCTTGCACGACGAGCCGACTGCCACGCGCGAATATCTGCAAAGCCGTCTCGGTGCTGCCGATCTGGCGATCTGGGATGCGCGCGGGCCGCTGGAGTATTCCGGCGAGAAAGTCCTGGCCGCCAAGGCCGGGCACATCCCCGGCGCGGTCAACTTCGAGTGGACAGCGGGCATGGACAAGGCGCGTCAGCTGCGCATTCGCACGGACATGCCGCAGATCCTCGACGATCTCGGGATCACCAAGGACAAAGAAATCATTACCCACTGCCAGACCCATCACCGGTCGGGCTTCACTTATCTGGTGGCCAAGTCCCTCGGTTATCCGCGGGTCAAGGGCTACGCCGGTTCCTGGGGCGAATGGGGTAACCACCCTGATACGCCCGTCGAGATTTAAGGTTTTTAAGGACAACTAATGAAAGAGCGTCTGTTTATCCTCAGCCAGTACCTACTGCCTCATCACCTGCTGTCGCGCCTCGCCGGCTGCATTGCCGAGTGCCGCGTGCGCTGGTTCAAAAATGCGTTCACCCAGTGGTTCGCCAAGCGTTATCAGGTGGACATGTCGCAAGCGCTGGTCGAAGACCTGACCGCTTACGAGCACTTCAACGCCTTCTTCACCCGCGCCCTGAAAGACGGCGCGCGTCCACTGGATGAAACCCCGGGCGCAATCCTCAGCCCGGCCGACGGGGCAGTCAGCCAACTCGGCCCGATCGAACACGGTCGCGTGTTCCAGGCCAAGGGCCACAGCTTCAGCGTGCTCGAACTGCTCGGCGGTGACGCGGCCAACGCGGCACCGTTCATGGGCGGCGACTTCGCCACCATTTACCTGTCGCCGAAAGACTACCACCGCGTGCACATGCCGCTGGCCGGCACCCTGCGCGAGATGGTCTACATCCCGGGCCGCATCTTCTCGGTCAACCAGACCACGGCCGAAAACGTTCCGGAACTGTTCGCCCGCAACGAGCGCGTGGCGTGCATCTTCGACACCGAGCGCGGGCCGATGGCCGTTGTACTGGTCGGCGCGATGATCGTCGCTTCGATCGAAACCGTCTGGGCCGGCCTGGTCACGCCGCCGAAGCGCGAACTGAAAACCTTCCGCTACGACGAAGCCGCGCGTGCGCCGATTCACCTGGAAAAAGGCGCCGAACTGGGTCGTTTCAAGCTGGGTTCGACCGCGATCGTGCTGTTCGGGCCGGATCAGGTGAAGTGGGCTGAAGAACTGGTCGCGGGTTCGCCTGTGCAGATGGGTCAAGGCCTGGCGCTGCCAAACGCCTGAAATGCTGTGAGCCACTGATCCGCCCGTTCGCACGTCTGCGAAAGGGCGGATACGACTCGGTGGTGCCGTTACTCTATCTGCCCACGGAAGCCGATCGGGCCTTCGTTGACATAGGTATTGGTGCCACTGAGGTTTTTCCCTCCGTCACTGGACGTGACGCTCAACGCAACAACGTTCTGATTGTCCCGGCCGCCAATCACCCACTTGCCGCCCGGATGCCATGGGGCATCGTTGCCACCCCACTGATTTTCGACGTTGTACTGGTTCTGACCGGTGCGTTGCGCTTTGAAGCCAATGGGACCTTCCCCGGCATAGGTCATGGTGCCGGTGAACGTTTTGCCGTCATCGCGCGAATTGATCTCGATAGCGACGACATTCTGGTTGTCCCGCCCGCCGAGTTCCCAGGTTCCACCCGGATGCCACGGCGCCGAACTGCCACCCCATTGATTTGCCACTGCATATTTAGACATGAACCTCATCTCCTTGAAGTTTCGGGAGACCTGCCCGAGATTGGCGGCAGGCCGTGCAACCGTGCGTTTCCGATCGCACGCCTGAGAGACTAGTAGGGCTCATGAACTGGCATCCGGCCAGCAGACCAGCGGTCAAAAAGCCTGACGCCATCCGACGAAAAAGACCACAGCTGCTAGAGTTTGGGGCATTGCCCATTTCGCCGCCGGAGCCATTCACGGCATGAGTGAATCTCGCCCCCAAGCCTCCCTGAGCGCCCCAACTCCGACGCAAATACGCCTGTCGTTTTGCGAAGCCACCCCGCGTGACCTCAAGCGCTGGATCGCCGGCCTGCCAAAAGCCAATATCGGCGAAACCGCTCGCCTGCTTTATCAAGCCATGGGCGAACTCAACCAACTGCTCACGCCCAGCGACAACCGCCTCAGCCTGCTGGAGCTGTTGCGACCCGAGGTGTATTTCGTCTGCCAGCATCTGGAGCGGCACTTCCTGCATCAAGCGATCATGCTCGACGTGCGTTCGCGCAAGATCAGCAATCTCTGTCAGGCACTGCAAAGCCATCTGGCCGTCGGCTACAAACAGATCGTGCTGCGCATTGCGCCGAAGTACAGCAAGGATCGCGCAGCATTGGTCAGCTTGGCCCTGCAACGGGCAGCCCATGCACTCAAAGGGCAGTTGCTGCGCGCCACGCAGCTGTACAGCTCGCCGCCGGAGCATCTGTGGTTCGAACTGCATCAGCTGTATCGCAGCGCCGTTGAACTGCAACTGCAACACCGCCGCGTGCACGACGATCTGGCCAGCCTGACGACAGACCTGAGCCTGGAACAGACCTACATCGCCGCACTCTTGCTGGGCAGCGCCCGTTGTAATCAGTTGCGGCAGAACCAGATCGCCCGCTTGGCTGAAGTGCTGGAGCCGTGGAGTGCGTTGCTCAAGCTGCATCCCGCAAGCCCGGACGCTGGCCTGTTGGCGATCAGCGCGGAACTGGATGCGGGGCCACGCTACCGCAGCATGTTTCGCAGCGAGCAACAGCGCGGATTGCTCAGCTTCGATCCACAGCCGCTGGTGAACGCCATCGAAGCGCATCTGCTGCATCAGAACACGACGACGCCGCTGTCTGTACCGACCGGACTGAGCTTCGATACCCTGCAGCACTTGCACGCAAGCTGGGGGCACGCCGCCGAGCGCAGCTTTCAGCGCACCGTCGGCCAAGGCAATCTGACCGTTTGCGTCGGCATGAGCGCTCTGCACTTCTACCTCGCTGGCGAGCGCAGTTTCAGCGAACTGCTCAAGCATCCCGGCGCGCGCTCGGCGAATTTCAGCAGCGCCGTCGCCCAAGGTGAAAAGGACAGTTGGAGCCAGGCCTTCGACGCAGCGCCGCAGAGCAAGGCTGATGAATTTTTACCCTACGAGGAAATTCAGTACGACCATTTGCTCGAGGATGAAAACGGCACCGACAGCACACCGCATTACCCGACTCATGCCTTGCCGGTGATCAATCACAGCCCCGGCGGTTACTGTCTGGCGTGGCCAAGTGAAGTGCCCGCCGAATTACAGGCCGGGGAGATGCTCGGGGTTCAGGACAGTGTCAGTCTGGGCTGGAGCATTGCGGTGATCCGCTGGATTCGACAGGTGCGCGGCGGCGGCACGCAGATGGGCATTGAACTGGTGGCACCGCACGCGCAGCCCTGCGGTTTGCAACTGGTACGTTCGCGGGACGATCACAGTCAGTATTTGCGCGGACTATTGTTACCGGAGATCAGTTCGATCGATTTGCCGGCGACCTTGCTGGCGCCACGCTTGCCGTTTCAGGAGGGCAGCAAGGTGCTGATCAACACTCAGGGCGAAGAACACCGTGCCGGGCTGGATCGGCGGGTGGCAAGTACGCACAGTTTCAATCAGTTCGCTTATCGCTCGCTGGAGGCCGCGCAGAATAGCGGGAGCGAGGAGGATTTCGATTCGCTGTGGAAGTCGCTTTGAGCGATCAGTCATAAATCGGCGTTGCGGCCTTCGCGAGCAAGCTCGCTCCCACATTGAAATGCATTCCAATGTGGGAGCGAGCCTGCTCGCGAAGGAGCCAGATCAAGCATTGAAGATCTTAGAGCTGCCCGTCGCGATCACGGAAACCCAGCAGATACAGCACGCCATCCAGACCCAACGTCGAAATCGCCTGCTTCGCCGACTGCTTGACCAGTGGCTTGGCGCGAAACGCCACGCCCAGCCCGGCAATCGCCAGCATCGGCAGGTCATTCGCGCCGTCGCCGACCGCGATGGTCTGCTCCAGACGCAAACCTTCCTTGTGCGCCAACTCTTTCAGCAAATCAGCCTTGCGCTGCGCATCGACAATCGGCTCGATCGCCACGCCAGTGCACTTGCCGTCGACCACTTCCAGTTCATTGGCAAACACGTAATCGATGCCGAGTTTGGCCTGCAACTGCTTGGCGAAATAGGTGAAGCCGCCCGAGAGGATCGCGGTCTTGTAGCCCAGACGCTTGAGCTCGGCGAACAGCGTTTCGGCGCCCTCGGTCAGGCGTAGCGAAGCGCCGATCGAGTCGAGTACGCTGACGTCGAGGCCTTTGAGCAAGGCCAGACGCTCTTTGAAGCTGGCACGGAAGTCCAGTTCGCCGGCCATCGCTCGCTCGGTGATTTCCGATACTTGCTCGCCAACGCCGGCGGCCTTGGCCAATTCGTCGATGACTTCGGCTTCAATCAGCGTCGAGTCCATGTCGAACACCGCCAGACGACGATTACGACGGAACAGCGAATCTTCCTGGAACGCGATGTCGACATTCAGCTCTTGGGCAACGCTGAGGAATTCGGCACGCAGCGCCTGCGGATCGGCCGCTTCGCCACGCACGGAGAACTCGATGCAGCCCTTGCCTTTGTCGGCTGGCGTGTCCAGCGGCATGCGACCCGACAGACGGTCGATGTGATCGATGTTCAGACCATATTTGGCGGTGATCGAGCTGACCGCCTGCAATTGGCCGGCCGTCACTTTGCGGGTCAGCAGGGTGACGATATGGCGCTTCTTGCCCTGATTGCCCACCCATTGCTGGTAATCCTCTTCGGACACCGGGGTGAAGCGCACCTGCTGGTCGAGCTCATAGCCCTTGAACAGGATGTCCTTGAGCACCGATTTGCCCTGTTCGGAATCGGGGATTTCAACCAGGATGCCGAACGACAGGGTGTCGTGGATCACCGCCTGACCGATGTCGAGAATGTTCACACCACCTTGTGCCAGAACGCCGGTAATGGCCGCAGTCAGACCCGGACGGTCGACCCCCGTGATGTTAATCAGGACGATTTCGCGCAACGCGCACCCCCGCAACTGGAAAAAAACCGCATTCTACCCACTTTCAGTGACCATCGGGCACCGCGAGCGCTATGCCGGTCTAGGGCCTGTCGCTATACTGCGCGTCAACTTCACGGACAAAAGAGCCGAGCTCAGTGAACCGGCCCACGCCAGTTAAAACCGATAACTTCTTCCTGCTGATCTTCCGTGCACTGCGCCACCGCCGTGTACCGATTGCATTGCGCATTGCCAGCCATAACGTGATCCTGGTCGCTCTGGCCCTGGTGATCTATGCCGGCGTGATGGGTTTGCAATTCAAGCAGGCCATGCACCAGCAGGCCGATGCACTGGGCGAAAGCCTGACCACGCAGACCGCGACCTCTGCTACCGAGCTGTTGGTGTCCAACGACATCCTCAGCCTCAATGTGCTGCTCAACAACCTGACCAAGAACAAACTGGTGGCCCACGCGGCGATCTACAGCGTGGATAACCGCATCCTCGCCGAGTCCGGTCAGCGGCCCAAGCACAGCCTGCTGGGCGAAGCCGAAGGCATGTACGAGAGCAAGATCACCTTTCAGGACGTGACCGCCGGGCAACTGCGCATCAGCCTCGACATGGATCAGTTCCAGCAGCCGATGACCATCAGCCTGCAAAGCATGGGCATTCTCAGCGGGATTCTGTTGGCGCTGTCGCTGGCCCTGAGCCTGCGCATGGGCCGCTATCTGTCGACGCCGCTGCTGCAACTGCGCGTCTGGTTGCGTCGTATCGACGAACACACGCCGGGCATCGATCGTCAGGATGAAATCGGTGATTTGGCGCGTCAACTACACGCCAACTACGCGCCGGAGCCTGCACCTCAACCGGAGCCGGAATTCGAGGACGAAGAAGACGAGCCGGAATTCGAAATGCGCAACTTGCGTGATCCGAGTTTCGACGAAACCCGTCCGATGGCCGCGCAGAAGCCTGCGCCGCGGCATCTGGTCAGCACCGTCGAAGACGATGATGACGATGACGCGTTCGCCGATCTGCGCGACGAGTCGCTCGATGACGCCCCCCAACCCGTCGTCCGCCAACCGTCGCCAAGCGTGCCGCAGCACACCGCCGTGCTGGCCGTGCAACTGGGCTCGCAGGAACAACTGCGCCGCTTGCCGCGGGCACGCCTGGAAGAGTTGCAGGAGCGTTATCGCGACTGCCTCGATCAGGCCGCTTCGCTGTATCAGGGCGAAATCGAAACCCTCAATGACGGCAGCACGCTCATGCTGTTTCACACCGAAGACAGTGGCGATGACTACCTGACCAATGCGATCTGCTGCGGCGAACTGCTACGGGCATTGGGTCATCAGTTGCAGATTGAGGTCGCTGACAGTGGTATCACCCTGCAATTGCAGCTGGGCCTGACTTTGGGTGACGAGCTGTTTGGCTTGAGCCAGATTGATCTGCTGCTGACCGATTCCGCACAGGACGCACTGGCCTTGTCGCAACACAGCCGCAACCTGCTGCTGGTTGAGCGCAAGATCAGTGATGACGCGCTGATCCGCCAGCGTGCGCGAATCCGGCCGATCGCCAGCCCTGAGGGTGCTTGCTGCGTAGAGCGCTTGATGGAGCCTTATCCGTCGATGCTGGAGCGGCAACTGGCGCGGATGCATGAGCGTCGGGCTTAAGTTTTAGGCTTGAAACACAGAAGCCCGCAGACAAGTGATTGTCTGCGGGCTTTTTTGTTGCCTGCACTTTCCCCCTCACCCTAGCCCTCTCCCAGAGGGAGAGGGAACCGATCCGGGGATATTGAAGACCTGCAGCGACTTGAACGCCCAGCTGTGAATCCATAATCGCCAGGATCGTCGAAGTATAGCGCCAGACACCACGGTCGGCCCCTGCCCTACCGACCCCATAATCGCCAAGCTCGTTCAGGTCAATGCATAGCGCCAGACACCTAGGTCGGCTCCCTCTCCCTCGGGGAGAGGGCTGGGGTGAGGGGCTTCTGGTCTCTCCACCCCCCCAGACACAACAAAGCCCGCACAAGGCGGGCTCTGTCTTGACTCGATCCAGGCTTAGAAGCGGAACACTTCCATATCGGTACGTATCGGCGATGCCATCGGAATCTTCGGCTGTTTCTCGGCTTCCGCCGCCGGCGCTGCCGGCTTCGGCGCCGATTTACGCGGTGCCTCGGCCACCGGAGGCTGATTGGCCAACGGTTTCAGCGCCACCGACAATTGCTCGGCCAGACGCTGCAACAAGATACCCTGCGCCTGAACCTGCGAAGCCGTACTGCCGGCGTGCAGCTCTTGCAGATGAACGATGCGGTTATCGCGCACCTGACCACGGCGGTCGATCAGACGCCACTGCGCATCAAGAATCGCCGGTTGTTTTTCACCCGAGTCCAGACGCGTGATAGTCAACAACACCTGCACATCCGGAGTGAACCCACCGGTGGCCGGAGCCAGCACCACGCGCTGGCTGTCCAGATGACCCGCCACCTGACGCATCAACAACTGATCGATATCCGACGAAAGGCTGCCGGCCCAACGACCGTCGGTCGCCGCTTGCAAACTGCCATCCGGTTGACGTTGCAGTAATGTTTCACGTTGCAGGTAATCGGCTACGACTACCGGACCCAACAAAACCGCCATGCCCGCGCTTTGCGCAGGCTGAACCGGACTTCCGCTGTCCAGTTGATACAGCGACACCGGCTGGCGAACGCTGCAACCCGCCAGGCCCAAAACGCCGGCGAGCAGGAAAATAAGGGGGCGCAGAGCAGTCATCATCCCGTCCAGGTGGCCGCCACAAGGCTGACCACAGTGAAAATACTCAATAAATATGAAGAACGCTCGGCCACGCCGGCGCTTGGAAAGGCCATATCATCCGTGAATATGCGTTCCGACTCCAGCGCCAAAGCGTCGATCTACGCGTTAAATCGTGGATCGGACGCTCTAGGACGCTTAATTGAGGTTTTCGACGAGCAGCGCATCCACTCTCTGGAAGCCCCTTGGAAGCTTATTGCCACGACGTCCACGCTCACCTTTGTAGTGTTCGAGGTCGTCGGCCTTCAGCGACAGGGTCCGTTTACCGGCCTGCAGCACCAAGGTGGCGCCTTCCGGAATGACGGCGATGTCCGTGACATATTCTTCGCGACTGGCCACACGCTCACCGGGAATACCGATGATCTTGTTGCCTTTGCCCTTCCCTAATTGTGGCAGATCGCTGATTTTGAAGATCAGCAGGCGACCTTCGGTCGTCACCGATGCCAGCCAGTTGTGCTCGCGGTCAGCCACGGGTCGCGGCGCGATCACTTTGGCGTTGTTTGGCAGGCTCAACAGGGCTTTACCGGCCTTGTTCTTGGCTTGCAGATCTTCGCCTTTGACCACGAAACCGTAACCGGCGTCGGAAGCGATCACGTACAGCGCGTCGTCTTCCGGCATCAGCACGCATTCGAAGGTCGCGCCCGGTGGCGGTGTCAGACGACCGGTCAACGGTTCGCCCTGGCCACGCGCCGACGGCAGCGTATGCGCGGCAACCGAATAACTGCGGCCGGTGGAGTCAATCACCACCGCAGACTGGTTGGAACGCCCTGCCGCCGAGGTCTTGAAGCCGTCGCCAGCCTTGTACGACAGGCCGGTGGCGTCGATCTCGTGACCCTTGGCCGAACGAATCCAGCCCTTTTCCGACAGCACGACGGTGACTTTCTCGTTCGGCAGCAGATCGTGCTCGGTCAACGCTTTGGCTTCGGTGCGCTCGACGATTGGCGAGCGGCGATCGTCGCCATAGGTTTCGGCGTCCTTGATCAGCTCGGTGCGCACCAGTTTTTTCAACTTGGCTTCGCTGCCCAGCAGGGCTTGCAGCTTGGCTTGCTCCTTGAGCAGTTCGTCCTGCTCGTCGCGCAGCTTCATCTCTTCCAGTCGCGCCAACTGACGCAGACGGGTGTCAAGAATGTAGTCGGCCTGAATCTCGCTGAGGGCGAAACGCTCGATCAGCTTGGCTTTCGGGTATTCCTCGGTACGGATGATGTGGATCACTTCATCCAGGTTGAGGTAGGCAATCAGCAAACCGTCCAACAGGTGCAGACGACGCTCGACCTTGTCGAGGCGGAATTGCAGGCGTCGGCGCACAGTCTGCACGCGGAATTCCAGCCATTCGACCAGCAAGGCGCGGAGGTTTTTCAGCTGCGGCTTGCCGTCCAGACCGATGATGTTGACGTTGACCCGGTAGGTCGACTCCAGCTCCGTGCTGGCGAACAGGTGCTGCATCAGCGCTTCGTGATCGACGCGGCTGTTGACCGGAATGATGACGATGCGGCACGGGTTCTCGTGGTCGGATTCGTCACGCAGGTCAGCGATCTGCGGGGCTTTCGACGGTTTCGCCTGCATCAACGCGGCGATCTGCTCCAGCACTTTCGCACCGGAGACCTGGTGCGGCAGCGCGGTGACGATGATGTCGCCGTCCTCGACGTGGTACACGGCGCGCATGCGCACCGAGCCCTTGCCGGTTTCGTACATTTTCAGCAGGTCGGCGCGCGGGGTGATGATTTCTGCTTCGGTCGGATAGTCCGGGCCTTGAATGTGTTCGCAGAGCTGTTCAACCGTGGCTTTCGGCTCATCGAGCAAGCGCACGCACGCGGTGGCGACTTCGCGCAGGTTGTGCGGCGGCACGTCGGTGGCCATGCCCACGGCGATGCCGGTGGTGCCGTTGAGCAGAATGTTCGGCAGGCGCGCCGGCAGCACCAGCGGTTCCTGCAGCGTGCCGTCGAAGTTCGGGCCCCAATCTGCAGTGCCTTGGCCCAGTTCGCTGAGCAGCACTTCGGAGTAACGCGACAAGCGCGCTTCGGTGTAACGCATGGCGGCGAAGGACTTCGGATCGTCCGGCGCCCCCCAGTTACCCTGGCCGTCGACCAGCGTGTAGCGATAGCTGAACGGCTGGGCCATCAGCACCATCGCTTCGTAGCACGCCGAGTCGCCGTGCGGGTGGAATTTACCGAGCACGTCGCCGACGGTTCGCGCCGACTTCTTGTGCTTGGAATCGGCGTCCAGCCCCAGCTCACTCATCGCATAGATGATGCGACGCTGTACCGGTTTCAGACCGTCGCCGATATGCGGCAAGGCACGGTCCATGATCACGTACATGGAGTAGTTGAGGTAGGCACTTTCGGTGAAGTCGGCCAGCGACCGGCGTTCTACGCCGTCCAGGCTGAGATCAAGGGGGTTGCTCATGCAGGCCTCATCGGTTCGTTGTCTGGCGCAGCAGCATGGTGCCACCGCGCTGAGTAAATTCAAGTTTGTTCAGGGCGCTCATGCCGAGCAGCACCTGATCGCCATGCAGTCCCGGCGCCACCAGTGCGCGAACATCCCGCAGCACGATGTCACCCAGTTGCAGGCGGTCGATTTTGGTCCGATAGCCCTGGCTCAGGCCATTGGCCGTGCTCAGGGTCACACCGAAACCTTCTTCCAGCTTCAAACGTTTGGCCAGACCCGCCGGGATCGCCACATCGGTCGCGCCGGTGTCGAGCATGAACTCCACCGGCTCACCGTTGATCTGACCGCTGGCGACAAAATGCCCTTGGGCGTTGCCGGCCAGCTTCACTTCAATAAAACCTTCGCCCTGCTCCGAACTGACTACGACGTTCGGATTCTGCTGGCGCTGCTCCCACTGACCGAAAAACCGCGTGGCCAGAAACAGTGCCGCGCACCACGCCAGAATCATCAGCACCCGACCGGCGCGCTTGCCCGGCGGCTGTTGACTCATGGCTTGGCGCTCCAACCGCCATCCGGGGCAGCAAAGCGCCAGACGATCGGGCGTTTCTCGCCATCGGCGCGCACGCCATCGTTGTTGTCCAGGCCAATCCATGCACCTTGCGCATCCACGATAAGCGCTTCCGCCAGGCCATAGGCCTGTGAATAAAGGCGCTGTGGCTGCAAGGCATCTTCGGCGTACGACCAGCATTGTTCGACTTTGGCGGTGACCGCATCGCGGCGGCAAATCTGAAACGCGTTGCGCTCAAGGGTGAACAACTTGCCGTTGAACAGCGACAGATCAGCAAAGTCGCGAGTCACGGCGCGCGCCTTGGGAAATTGCGGCGGCTGCATCTCGACCCCGGCCTCGCTGAGCAGCACGCAAGCACCGTCGCAATCCCAGACCGTTTGTTGACGCTTGATCTTCAGCAGGCCACGGCGCTCACGCTCCGCCGCCAGCCACAGCTGATCACCCGCCGGGTTGATCGCCAGACCTTCGAACAGCGCGTTGAAGTGCAGCAACATGCCACTGGCCCGAGCTTCCTTCACCAGCATCGGCGAGATTTTCAGCCACGAGGCCGGGCCTTGTGGCGGCACCTGCAACACGGCGGCATGGGCCTCGCTGACGATGTAGCGATTGCCGGTGCTGTCGCAGGTAATGCCTTCGAAATCCAGATCACCGCCACGGATGAACGACGCCGCCCAGGTGCGCGAACTCAAGCCCCACGGCAAGCCGCTGTCAGGCACCGGTGGTACGTCGATGTGCACGGTTTCCGCCTGCCAGACCTGATCAGCGGTTTTAAGCCGGTAGATCTGGTCGTCATCGCGGTCGGACACGGTCCACAACTCATTGCCGCACAGCGCCAGCCCTGACAAATTACCGCCGCGCATGCCGTCGACCGGATGCTCGGAGAGCAGGCGCAATTCCTGTAATGGCTCAGCCGATACGGTCATTGCACTCAGCAGCAAGGCACCCGCCAAGGCCCAGCCAAACCGCATCAGGCCAGCACCTCGGCGAGGTTGCCTTTGGATTCGAGCCAGGTCTTGCGGTCACCGGCGCGTTTCTTCGCCAGCAGCATGTCCATCATTTCCGAGGTTTCGGCAAAATCTTCGCCCAGCGTCAGTTGCACCAGGCGCCGAGTGTTCGGGTCCATGGTGGTTTCGCGCAGCTGCGGCGGGTTCATTTCACCCAGACCTTTGAATCGGGTGACCTGAGGTTTGCCGCGTTTTTTCTCGGCGACCAGACGGTCGAGAATACCATCGCGCTCGGCTTCGTCGAGGGCGTAGTAGATCTCTTTGCCCAGGTCGATGCGGTACAGCGGCGGCATCGCCACGTAGACGTGACCGGCATCCACCAACGGGCGGAAATGCTGGACGAACAGCGCGCACAGCAAGGTCGCAATGTGCAGACCGTCGGAGTCGGCGTCGGCGAGGATGCAGATCTTGCCGTAGCGCAGCTGGCTCATGTCCGCCGCGCCCGGATCGACACCGATGGCCACGGCGATGTTGTGCACTTCCTGACTGGCAAGCACTTCGCTGCCGTCGACTTCCCAGGTGTTGAGGATCTTGCCGCGCAACGGCAGGATCGCCTGGAATTCCTTGTCCCGCGCTTGCTTGGCGGAACCGCCGGCGGAATCACCTTCGACCAGGAACAGTTCGGAACGCATCGGATCCTGACCGGCGCAGTCGGCCAGTTTGCCCGGCAATGCCGGACCTGCGGTGACGCGTTTGCGCTCGACTTTCTTGCTCGCTTTCAGGCGACGACCGGCGTTGTTGATCGCCAGTTCGGCCAGCGCCAGACCGGTTTCCGGGTTGGCGTTGAGCCACAGGCTAAACGCATCCTTGACCACGCCAGAGACAAACGCCGCCGCTTCACGGGATGACAGTCGCTCTTTGGTCTGGCCGGAGAATTGCGGCTCCTGCATTTTCATCGACAGGACGAAGGCGATACGCTCCCAGACGTCTTCCGGCGCCAGCTTCACTCCGCGCGGCAGCAGGCTGCGGAATTCACAGAATTCGCGCATCGCGTCGAGCAGGCCCTGACGCAAACCGTTGACGTGGGTACCGCCCTGCGCCGTCGGGATCAGGTTGACGTAGCTTTCCTGCACTGCGTCGCCACCTTCCGGCAGCCACAGCAGCGCCCAGTCGACCGCCTCTTTATTACCGGCGAACGCGCCGCAGAACGGCTCGTTCGGCAGGCGTTCGAATTCGCTGACGGCGTCGACCAGATACGAGCGCAGACCGTCTTCGTAATGCCACTCGACTTTCTCGCCAGTGCCTTTGTCTTCGAAGCTGACCAGCAGACCTGGGCACAGAACAGCCTTGGCCTTGAGCACGTGCTTAAGGCGGCTGATGGAGAATTTCGGGGAATCGAAGTATTTCGGGTCCGGCGCGAAGTACACGCTGGTGCCAGTGTTGCGCTTGCCGACGGTGCCGACGATTTCCAGCTCGGTAGCCTTGTAACCATCAGCGAAGGTCATCTGGTATTCGTTGCCGTCACGCTTTACGCGTACGCGCACTTCGGTCGACAAGGCGTTGACCACGGAAATACCCACACCGTGCAGACCGCCGGAGAACTGGTAGTTCTTGTTGGAAAACTTGCCGCCCGCGTGGAGCTTGGTGAGGATCAGCTCGACGCCCGACACACCCTCTTCCGGGTGGATGTCGACCGGCATGCCACGGCCGTCGTCGCTGACTTCCAGCGAATGGTCGGCGTGCAGGATGACCTGCACCGATTTGGCGTGGCCGGCCAAGGCTTCGTCGACGCTGTTGTCGATGACTTCCTGGGCGAGGTGGTTCGGCCGACTGGTGTCGGTGTACATGCCGGGGCGTTTGCGCACCGGGTCGAGGCCCGAGAGGACTTCGATGGCGTCGGCGTTATAAGAGCTAGCGCTGGGAGTGGCCATAGGGTCTCGTCGTCAGTCATTCATGAAATAGGGGCAAGACTTCACAGTGCGGTGAAATCGATTGCCTGATACACATCGGGGCCAATGCCGGCAAAACTCAGCAACGCCGGCAATTGCCCGGCAAAACCCTGGAAACTGTGGTCGCCGCCGGCCTGAATGCGCAAGGCACAAGCGCGGTAATACTGCTGGGCGAGGCGATAATCCAGTGTTTCATCGCCGGTCTGCAACCAGACCTGATAGCGCTGCGCATCCTGAGGCGCCGGCACTTCCAGTTCGGCCAAAGCCGTGACGTGGTCGTGAGTCAACTCCCAGGTTTCATCGGTATACAGGTTTTTCTGCGGGCCCAGATAGCCGTCGAACATCCGGTGCGGGCTGACCGCCGGGTTGACCAGCAGGGCTTTCAGGCCATGGCGCTCGGCCAGGTGAGTCGCATAGTAGCCGCCGAGTGAGCTTCCCACCAGCAGCGGGCTGCCCAGTTCGGCAATCGCTTGTTCCAACTGACCGATGGCTTCGCGCGGGTGGTGATGCAGGGCGGGGACACGCAGTTTGTCGCTCAACGCCAGTTGCTCCATCACCGTTAACAGCTGCGAGGCCTTTTTCGAGACCGGGGCGCTGTTGAAACCGTGGATGTAGAGGATCGAACCGGACATTTGAGCTCCCTGGGTGTCGGTTTGGGTTTGCGGAGTTTACAGGGAGAGAAGAGCGGATTGGGGGTGGTTTCGAGAAATTGGTCATTCTGCAGGGGCGGCCCTCACCCTAGCCCTCTCCCAAAGGGAGAGGGGACTGATTAGGAGATATTTAAGAGATACGCCGACCTGAAAGTGATTGGGCGAATCCATAATCGACTCGGCATTTCAGGTCGGCGCATGACGCAATACACCTCGGTCAGCTCCCTCTCCCTCTGGGAGAGGGCTGGGGTGAGGGGCTTCGGCGTCAGTAACCTTCAGAACCGTAGTCGACAGTGAACTCGAAGTCCGTGACGCGCTCAACCCCGGTTTCCAACCGCCCATCCGGCAACAACCGCAACCACCGATAGCCTGGCGCCTGCTCACCGACCTTAAAATCCTCACTCCCCGGCTCGAACTGAATGCAGGTCGACGGCGAAGCCATCAACCGCACGCCATTACGTTCGCGGTCAATTTCCTGATGCACATGCCCCCACAGCACGGCGCGGACCTGTGGAAAACGATCCAGCACTTCGAAAAATGCCTCGGGATTGCGCAAACCAATCGGTTCCATCCACGCGCAACCGATCGACACCGGGTGATGGTGAAAACACACCAGATGATGACGCTCCGGCGCTTCGCTCAGCGAGCGCGCCAGCAGCTGCAATTGATCATCCTGAAGATACCCCGGCACCGAACCCGGCACTGCCGAATCCAGCATGGTCACCCGCCAGTTGCCGATATCCACCACAGGCTCCAGCAGCGTGCTCTGCACGGCGGCCTGGGCCATGATCATCGGTTCGTCGTGATTGCCGGGAATCCAGCGCGCCGGCGCGTCGATCTGCGCGCTCATCTGGCGAAACTGCTGGTACGACTCCAGCGTGCCGTCCTGCGAGATATCGCCGGTGGCCAGAATCAGGTCGATCTGCGGCTGCTGCCCCAGCACCAATTCGATGACCTTTTGCAGGCTCTCGCGGGTGTTCATGCCCAGCAGCGTACCGTGCGCTTCAGCGAACAGATGGCTGTCGGACAACTGCACCAGCAGCGGCGAATCGGCGGAGGTCAACGTGGATACGCTCGGCAAGGCGTTCTCCCAAGGCAAAAGCACGGAATCGATAGTGCCGCAATTATGCTGGGGGATCACCGAAAGAGGAAACTGCCGAACCGGACGCAGTTCACAACTAGCGTACGACTTCGTACTCGTGCCCCAACGCCAGGCAATGACTCAGCCATTCCCCCAGGAACAGATTGAGCTGGGCCTTTTCATCTGGCTGATGCATGGCCGCGTTCGGGTAAGGATAGATGCCGCGAAAGCGTCGTGCATGCTCGGCGCTGACCACTTCGGCCATGCGCGCGTCGTGATAGACCTGCACTTCCAGTTGCGGCACCGGCAACCACGGCAGGCTGTGTTCCTGGCGCACTTGCAACGTCGTGGTGTAAGGGCAGGTTTGCAGCACCTCGAGGGCCAGCACGCCGAGCATCTGCTCGCCCTGAGTCACGGCGATGCGCCTCGCCTCGGGCTCGCTGCGCATGTCCGGCAGCAGTCGCATCAGACGCGCGTAGTTGGCCTCGCAGGCGGCTTGCAGCCCCGCGAGGTCGACTCGATAGCGATCGCGCAACTTGTTTACGACCATAACCCCCTCACTTCGGCGCGGTTCAGCGCCAGCCACTGCAACGCGATGATGCTCGCCGCATTGGCAATGCGTCCGTCACGGACGGCCTGCAAGGCATCTTCAAAGGCCCAGACCGTGACGCGGATATCTTCTGCCTCTTCTTCCAGGCCATGCAGGCCACCTACGCCTTCGGTACTGCAACGCCCCAAATACAAATGCACGAACTCGTTGCTGCCGCCCGGCGACGGGAAATATTGGGTCATCGGCCACAGGGCCTTGATGTCCAGCCCAGCTTCCTCCTGCGCTTCGCGACGAGCAACTTCTTCCGGCACTTCGGCCTTGTCGATCAGACCGGCGACCAGTTCGACCAGCCACGGGTTGTCGGTCTTGCCCATGGCGCCGACGCGGAACTGTTCGATCAACACCACTTCGTCGCGCTGCGGATCGTACGGCAGCATGCACACGGCATCGTGGCGCACGAACACTTCACGATTGATCTCGCGGCTCATGCCACCAGCGAACAATTCGTGGCGCAGGTGCAAACGGTCGAGCTTGTAAAAGCCCTCGTAGCAACGTTCACGCCGCACGACGTCAACGGTGGTCGGAATGGCGTTGGCAAAATCAGTCATGAGCATCCTCGTCTACTGCAAATCCATTACGAGGTTCCTGTTATTGGCAACCTCGACTTCGCGCCATCCTAACGCGCCCGCACCGTTTGATGCAGCCCCTTTACCGTCAGCGGGATGGACGGTGGAGGCGAAACCCACTCTAATTAGCTTAGTGGCGAACTGACTGCTTCTGCGAGAGTCGAAGCGGATATCTTTTTGCCTTCCCCTGCTTTCGAAAGGACGCCCATGTCGCTTTTCAAAATTGCCTCCGTGGCCGCCATTGCCCTGACTCTGGGCGCGTGCGCAAGCCTGTTCCAACCCAACTACCGCACGCCGCTGGAAACTACCCGCGATGCGTCGGAACAACTGAAACCGGGCTGTTCCAACCCTGACTGCCCACTGGTGAACATCGACACCCTGCGCTTCCCGGCCGAACCTGCGCTGGACGGCATTATCGAAAAACGCCTGCTGCAAATGACCCGCACCGAAAAAAACGCACCGGTGGCGCCAACCCTGGCGGCCTATCGCGATCAGTTTCTGGCCACTGCCGGCCCGCGCAACAGCAGCTATCTGCAGGCGAAAGTACGCGAGCAGCATGACGGCTTGGTGATCATCGAGGTGTCTAGCTACCTCGACACCGGCGGCGCGCATGGCACACCGGGTCGCGGCTTCATCAACTATTCGCGCCAGCAGCACAAGGTGCTGAACCTGTCCGACATGCTTGTGCCGGGCCAGGAAGAGGCGTTCTGGAAGGCGGCGCAGGTCGCGCACAATAGCTGGCTGATCAGCACCAAGCTCGATCAGGAACCGGAGTTCGTGGCGAACTGGCCGTTCGTGAAAACCCCGAACGTGGCGCTGACTTATGGCGGCGTGATCCTCAAGTACGACGTGACCACCATTGCGCCTTACGCGCTGGGCCACGTCGAACTGAAGATTCCTTACCCGCGTCTGAATGGCATTCTCAAGCCTGAGCTGTTTCCCGGCCGTAACTGAAAGCCCGGCCCAGCACTAGCTGCAACAGCCCTGCCAGCACCAGCGCCGGCAGGGTTGCACCGACATCCGGATACAGATTCGCCAGCAAGTGGTAGGTGCTCACGCCCCCCAGCCACGCCAACAACGCCGGCCAGCGCAAGGCGGCTGACGCGACTTGAGCGCTGCGCTTGCGCAGAATGAAGTGATCCACCAGCACCACGCCGAACAGCGGTGCAAACACCGAACCGATCAGCAGCAGGAAATTCTGGTACTGCGCCAACGGCGCCAGCAGTGCGATCAGCGTGCAGATCACGCCGATGGCCAAGGCCAGGTGCTCGACTTTCAGGCGCAACAGAATCCCGCTCGATACCGCTGCCGAATGAATGTCGGCGAAGGCGTTTTCCGACTCATCGAGCAAAATCAGCAACAGCGGAATGCCCAGTCCGGCGCCGGCCAGTGCCAGCAGCAACGCGTTGACTTCACCGCTAGGCGCGAACGCAAGCGTGTACGCGACGCCAAGGCTCATCAGCCAGAAATTACCGATGAAGAAACCGACCGCAGTGCCACCGAAAACATTCTTCGCCCGCTTGCCGAAACGCGAGTAGTCGGCGATCAGCGGCAGCCACGACAGCGGCATCGCAATGGCAATGTCGAAGCCCACGGCAAATGGCATCGAACCGTCACCGGCACGCGACCAGAGATCAGCCAGATCGGCTTTGGCGAACAGGTTCCAGGTCAGCCAGAGACACGCCGCCAGCAACAGCCAGATGCCCCACTTGCGCAGGATCTGCCGGACGAAAGTCAGCGGGCCGCTGACCGCGAGCAAGGTGGCCAGCGTACCGAAAAACAGTGTCCACAACACCGGGTTCGACCACAGCGAGCCTTCACTGAACGCGCGGGTGCCGAGCAGGCTGGCCGCATCGCGCATGACGATGATTTCAAACGAGCCCCAACCGATCAGTTGCAGCAGATTGAGCAGCGCCGGCAGGCTTGCGCCTTTGCTGCCGAGGCTGAGTTTCAGCGCGGCCATCGATGACAGGCCAGTGTCGCTGCCGATCACGCCGACGGCGGCCAGCAGCAGCACGCCGACCAGCGTGCCGAGGAAAATCGCCAGCAGCGAACCGGACAGGCCCAAACCTGGCGCGAGCAATGCGCCGGTCTGCAGAACCATCAGGCCGATGCCGAGGGAGAACCACAGGGAAAACAGATCGCGACCGCCGAATACACGCTTGTCGGCGGGCACGGCGAGGTCGGGAGAATAGGTGCTGGGTTGAATGCTCAAGGGTGTTATCTCAGAGGGACATTTTTGTTGTGTTGTGATCGTTCCCACGCTCTGCGTGGGAATGCCTCTAGGGACGCTCCGCGTCCAGTGACGCGGAGCGTCACGGGCTGCATTCCCACGCGGAGCGTGGGAACGATCAGTACGGGGTCAAACCTTCTTGTACAGCTGACTGCCTTCCTTCTTGAACCGCTCGGCCTGTTCCGCCAGGCCTTGGGCGACGTCCACGTCGACCGCATCGATCCGCTGGTTGGCCGCATACTCGCGGACTTCCTGAGTGATCTTCATCGAGCAGAATTTCGGCCCGCACATCGAACAGAAATGCGCGACTTTCGCCGAATCCTTCGGCAGGGTTTCATCGTGATACGAACGCGCGGTGTCCGGATCAAGTCCCAGGTTGAACTGGTCTTCCCAACGGAATTCGAAGCGCGCCTTGCTCAAGGCGTTGTCGCGAATCTGTGCGCCCGGATGCCCTTTGGCCAAGTCCGCTGCGTGCGCGGCGATCTTGTACGTGATGATCCCGGTCTTCACGTCATCCTTGTTCGGCAGGCCCAAGTGTTCTTTCGGCGTCACGTAGCAAAGCATGGCGCAACCGAACCAGCCGATCATCGCCGCACCGATACCCGAGGTGATGTGGTCGTAGCCCGGCGCAATGTCGGTGGTCAGCGGGCCGAGGGTGTAGAACGGCGCCTCGTCGCAGCACTCCAGTTGCTTGTCCATGTTCTCCTTGATCAACTGCATCGGCACGTGGCCCGGGCCTTCGATCATGGTTTGCACGTCGTGCTTCCAGGCGATCTTGGTCAGTTCGCCGAGGGTTTCCAGTTCGCCGAATTGCGCGGCATCGTTGGCGTCGGCAATCGAACCCGGACGCAAGCCATCGCCCAGCGAGAAGCTGACGTCGTAGGCCTTCATGATTTCGCAGATTTCTTCGAAATGCGTGTAGGCGAAGTTTTCCTTGTGATGCGCCAGGCACCACTTGGCCATGATCGAGCCGCCACGGGAAACGATGCCGGTCACGCGTTTGGCGGTCAGCGGCACGTAGCGCAGCAACACGCCGGCGTGGATGGTGAAGTAGTCGACGCCCTGCTCGGCCTGCTCGATCAGCGTGTCGCGGAACAGTTCCCAGGTCAGGTCTTCAGCCGCGCCGCCGACTTTTTCCAGGGCCTGATAGATCGGCACCGTGCCGATCGGCACTGGCGAGTTACGGATGATCCATTCGCGGGTTTCGTGAATGTGCTTGCCGGTGGACAAGTCCATGATGTTGTCCGCGCCCCAGCGAATGCCCCAGGTCAGTTTCGCCACTTCTTCTTCGATGGACGAACCCAAAGCACTGTTGCCGATGTTGCCGTTGATCTTCACCAGGAAGTTACGGCCGATGATCATCGGTTCCAGTTCGGTGTGGTTGATGTTGGCCGGAATGATTGCGCGGCCGCGGGCGATCTCTTCACGGACGAATTCCGGGGTGATGATTTTCGGCACGCTGGCGCCGAAGCTGTGGCCCGGGTGTTGCTGATCCAGCAAGCCGGCGGCGCGGGCCACTTCGAGCTTCATGTTTTCGCGGATGGCAACGAATTCCATCTCGGGCGTGATGATGCCCTGACGCGCATAGTGCATTTGCGTGACGTTGGCGCCAGCCTTGGCACGGCGCGGGTTGTTGACGTGGGCAAAGCGCAGCTTGGTCAGTTCCGGATCGGCGAGGCGCTCGCGACCGAAGTTGGAACTCAGACCCGCCAGACGCTCGGTGTCGCCACGGTCGTCGATCCACGCCGAACGCACATCGGCCAGGCCTTTGCGTACGTCGATCACCACGTTCGGATCGGTATACGGGCCCGAGGTGTCGTAGACGGTCACCGGCGCATTGATTTCGCCGCCGAAGTCGGTAGGGGTCACATCGAGGGTGATTTCGCGCATCGGCACGAGGATGTCCGGGCGCGAGCCCTGAACGTAGACTTTTTGCGAACGGGTGAACGGCTTGACCGATTGCTCGTCGACCTTGGCCGAGTCACTCAGGTTGATCGCGTTTTTTGATTTTGTAGTCGTCATCACGGGCTCTCCAGACAGCATCCAGGCAGTGGATTGTCGGAGCAGAACCTGAAAGGCACGGACGCACCAGGACCGGTGCTGTGCATCGTCGTCGAGCGTTCGATTGTCGAACAATTTCCCGGACGAAGCACAAGAGGACTCGCCGGGTGACGAGAAATCTTGTTCCCTACGCAGGCGCTAACCTGATCAGGTTCAACGGGATCCGAAATTATTCGATCTCAGCCTCATAGCAAGGCACCCCGACAAGAACCCGGCCAGTCTAGACACAACCGGCAAAGAACGCCAACACCGCAGCAAACACCATGATGAATGGCATAAATACAGGGGCTTGGCCGATTGTTGTGAGGCAAATGCGCAACTACACTCGCTTTGCCCTGCCATGCCTTGACGCTGTGGGGCCTGCGCCTTACCTTTGGCGCCCGGATTACTTCCATAATATTAATGCTAGGGATCGCCTCATGCTGCGCAAACTCTCACTGGCTGTTGCCGTGTCTTGTGCGTCCAACGCAATGGCCTGGGCAGCAGAAGCGCCCTTGTCGACCAAAACCGACCTGGTCAGCGTCTATCAGGAGGCGGTCGACAATAACGCCGATCTGGCCGCTGCGCGCGCTCAGTACGGCGCACAGAAAGAAGTAGTGCCGCAGGCCCGCGCCGGGCTGCTGCCGAACCTGTCCGGCGGTGCCGAGACTGCCAACGTGCGCACCTCGATCGACCAGCCTTCTGCCGTGGCCAACCGCAGCGCTCATTCGTATCAGGCGACCCTCGCCCAACCCTTGTTCCGCGCCGATCGCTGGTTCCAGTATCAGGCTGCCAAGGACGTCAACGAGCAAGCTGCACTGCAACTTTCGGCGACCGAGCAGAACCTGATCCTGCAATCGGCAGAAGATTACTTCAACGTGCTGCGCAGCCAGGACAACCTCGCCTCGACCAAGGCCGAAGAAGCCGCGTTCAAGCGCCAGCTCGACCAGTCCAACGAGCGCTTCGACGTCGGCCTGTCGGACAAGACCGACGTGCTGCAATCGCAAGCCAGTTATGACACCGCACGCGCCAACCGTATCGTTGCGCAGCGTCAGGTTGATGATGCGTTTGAAGCGCTGATCACCCTGACCAACCGTCAGTACAACTCGATTCAAGGCATCGTCCACACGTTGCCGATCCTGCCGCCGGCGCCGAACGACGCCAAGGCGTGGGTCGATACTGCGGCGAAACAAAACCTCAATCTGCTGGCCAGCAACTTCGCTGTCAGCTCGGCTGAAGAAACGTTGAAGCAGCGCAAGGCCGGCCACTTGCCGACCCTTGATGCGGTGGCCAAATACGAGAAAGGCGACAACGATGCGCTCGGTTTTGCCAACCCGAACTCGTTCGGCACGCCTTATCACGGCAACGTCGAACAGAGCACGGTCGGCCTGCAACTGAACATCCCGATCTACAGCGGCGGACTGACCAGTTCGCAAGTGCGCCAGTCGTATGAGCAACTGAATCAGAGCGAACAACAGCGCGAATCGCTGCGTCGGCAGATCGTCGAGAACACTCGCAACCTGCACCGCGCGGTAAATACCGATGTCGAGCAGGTGCAGGCGCGTCGTCAGTCGATCATTTCCAACCAGAGTGCTGTCGAAGCGACGGAAATCGGTTATCAGGTCGGTACGCGCAACATCGTTGACGTACTCGATGCGCAGCGTCAGCTGTACACTTCGGTGCGCAATTACAACAACACACGCTATGACTACATCCTCGACAACCTGCGTTTGAAGCAGGCGGCGGGAACGCTGAACCCGGGTGATCTGGAAGACCTGCGGCGTTATCTGAAAGCCGACTACAACCCGGACAAGGATTTCCTGCCGCCGGATCTGGCCAAGGCTGCCGAGGCGCAGCTCAAGGCCCGGCCTTAAGCCTTAAAAACAAAAGATCGCAGCCTTCGGCGGCGCCTACAGGAAACGTATTCCAATGTAGGAGCTGCCGAAGGCTGCGATCTTTTTGCTTTATTTGATCAGTCGGCCCAAGCCATCCAGCAAGCGCTGCAACGCGCCCTGATTGCGGCGCATCACCGCCAGCCCGGCGTCGGCCATGCGCTGCGCATCACGCGGCAATTCGAACAAGCGCTGCACCTCCACCGCCAGCCCTTCGGCATCATCCACTTCGGCCAGCGCTCCGGCTTCACGCAATTGCGCGGCGATGTCGAGAAAGTTGAACAGGTGCGGGCCACTGATCACCGGTTTTGCCAAGGCTGCCGGCTCCAGCAGATTGTGTCCGCCGTTGGCCACCAGGCTGCCGCCGACAAACGCACTGTCCGCCAAGGCATAGAGAAACAACAACTCGCCCATGGTGTCGCCGAGCAGCACGCTCGTCCGCGCATCGACATGGGTCCCGGTCGAACGTCGTACCGTGGCGAAGCCTTCACGCTGACACAGTTCGAATACCGAGTTGAAACGTTCCGGGTGACGCGGCACCAGAATCAGCAGTGCATCCGGGTGATTGGCCAGCAAGCGACGATGGGCATCGAGCACCACTTCGTCCTCGCCTTCGTGGGTGCTGGCGGCGATCCACACCGGACGTTCCAGCGCCTGCCACTGCCCGCGCAGGTCGGCCGCGCGTTGCAGCAATTGCGGGTCGATAGTCAGGTCGAACTTGATCGAACCGGTGACCTCGACCGTTTCCGGGCGCGCACCCAGATCGCGGAAACGCTGGGCTTCGGCTTCGGTCTGTACAGCGAACAGACTCATCTCGGCAAGCATCGGCGCGGTCAGTTTGCTGAACCGGCCATAGCCGCGTGCCGAGCGCTCGGACAAACGTCCGTTGGCCAGCGCCACCGGAATCCCGCGCTTGGCGCATTGGTGAATGTGGTTGGGCCACAACTCGGTTTCCATGATCACCGCGAGCTTGGGCTGAACGCGATTCAGAAAACGCGCCGCCGCACACGGCAAGTCGTAGGGCAGATAACAATGCTGGATGCGCGGTTCGTTGGCGAACAGCGCCTGAATCCGCTCCGATCCGGTCGGGGTCATGCAGGTCACGGTAATCGGTGACTGTGGATAACGTTGCAACAAAGCGCGGATCATCGGCGCGGCAGCAATGCTTTCGCCCACCGATACCGCGTGCACCCAGATGCCGCCAGGTTGCAGTTTCGGCATGCCGTAGGAGAAGCGTTCGCCAATCCGCTTGGCATACGCCGGTGCCTTGCGCGCTCGCAGCCACAGCCGAATCGCCACCAATGGCAGCCCCAGGTAAAACAGCGCGGTGTAGAGAGTTCTATTCATGGCGGCGGAGTTTATCGACTTTTTTCACCGATCGCCCGCAAGTGCACGGCAAAACGTTCGGCCAGCCAGCGCGCGGCCGGTCCGAGGGGTTCGTCGCGGCGCCAGACCAGTTCCACCACCAGCGCCGGTGGCGTCCATTCGCTGTCGAGTTCGACCATCAAGCCCTGATACGCCGAGTACTGCACCACATGGCGCGGCAACCAGGCCCAGCCGAGATCACGCACCAGCCATTCCGACATCACGTAAAAACTGTCGGCACGCCATACCTGCGGGCTGGCCGGCTCGTTGCCGGGATAGACACTGGTTTGCGTCGACATCAGCAATTGCCGATGTTGCGCCAGTTGCTGGCAGGTCACGTAAGACTGCGTGGCCAACGGATGATTAATACCGCAGACGGTGACCATTTCCACGCTACCGAGCACGCGGCGCTCCAGCGCTTCGGGGATTTCATCGTGATAGAACAGCAGGCCGAGGTCAGCACGGCGCTCGACCAGTTTGCGCGCGACTTCGCCCTGGGCGGCACTGGTCAGTTGCACTTCGAGGCTGGGAAATTGTTCGGCGAGCGCGCCGAAACTTTCCACCAGTGCCTGATACGGCATCGCCTCATCCTGGGCCACCCGCAATTGCGCTTCCTGACCGCGCATCATCGCCATCGCCCGGCCATTCAGACGCTCGCATTGGCGCAGGACTTCACGTGCCTCTTCCAACAGCGCTTCGCCCGCCTCGGTGAGCGTTGGCTGACGGCCGCTGCTACGCTCGAACAGGCTGACACCCAAGTCATCTTCGAGCATGGCAATCGCGCTGCTGATCGCCGACTGCGCTTTGCGCTGCTGGCGCGCCACGGCGGAAAACGAACGGTGTTCGGCGACGTCGACAAACACCCGAAGTTGATCCAGATTCCACTGCATGCCGATCCACCAACCCATCTTCAGAACAGATAGGTAATGACTTTACCCCATCTGGCGAATCACTAGAATGCCACCTCAGCAAGCAACGATTTACATGAGGATTTGAACCATGAACGCCTATGCCTACCTGGCCATTGCCATCTGCGCCGAAGTGATCGCCACTGTTTCCATGAAAGCGGTCAAAGGCATCAGTACGCCGCTGCCATTGGTGCTGGTCATCGTCGGCTACGCGATTGCGTTCTGGATGCTGACGCTGGTGGTGCGCACCGTTCCGGTCGGCGTAGCCTACGCGGTCTGGGCCGGCATGGGCATCGTGATGGTCAGCGTCGCGGCGCTGTTCATCTACGGGCAGAAACTGGATATCCCGGCAATGCTGGGGATGGCGCTGATCGTGCTGGGCGTCGTCGTGATCCAGCTGTTCTCGAAAACCGCCGGCCATTAAAATCCAAACACAATCCCTGTGGGAGCGAGCTTGCTCGCGAAAGCGGTTCGTCAGTCGCATGATTGCTATCTGACACCCTCTTCGCGAGCAAGCTCGCTCCCACATTTGGTTCTGCGTTCCCTCTGTTGATCATCGACAAATCCGCCCCTTTCCCGAGTCTGTATACTGCGCCCTCGTCTTGAACACCTGAGGTCGCTGCATGCCATCCGTTATTTCCACCGACGTTCTGATTGTCGGCGCTGGTGTCGCCGGCCTCTGGCTGAATGCGCGTCTGCGCCGTCAGGGTTTTTCGACCGTGCTGGTGGAAAGCGCCAGCCTCGGCGGCGGGCAAAGTGTGAAGTCCCAGGGCATCATCCACGGCGGCGCCAAGTACGCACTGCACGGTGCGCTGACCGGTGCCTCGGAGGCCATCGCCGACATGCCGCGCCGCTGGCGTGAAGCGTTGGCCGGTAATGGCGAACTGGATCTGTCCGGTGTGCGCCTGCTCTCCGAAGCTCACTATCTATGGTCGCCGGGCACCCTCGCCGGCAACCTCACCAGTTTCTTCGCCAGCAAAGCCGTGCGTGGTCGGGTCGATCAGGTCAAGGGCGAGCAACTGCCTCCGGCCCTGCAAGACAAGCGCTTCAAGGGCAAGGTCTACCGCCTCGCCGAACTGGTGGTCGACGTGCCGAGCCTGATTCAGCGCCTCGCCGATCTGGCCGGCGATGGCCTGCTCGCCGGGCAAACCATCGAGCCGCTGCTGGAAGCGGGCGTGCTGGTCGGTTTGAAAGTCGACGGCCGCGAGATCCGCGCCCAGCGCATCGTCCTCAGCGCCGGCGCCGGTACCGCGCAATTGCTTGAAGACCTCGGTCTGAGCCAGCCGGCCATGCAACGCCGTCCGCTGCACATGATCATCGCCAAAGGCCCGGGCCTGAAACCGCTGTACGCCCACTGCCTCGGTGGCGGCACCAAACCGCGGATCACCGTGACCACGCACCCGGCGGCTGACGGTCAGTGGGTCTGGTACATGGGCGGCGACATCGCCGAAAGCGAAGGTGTTAACCGCGAGCCGGCCGAGCAGATCGCCACCGCGCAGAAAGAGATCGCGCAGTTGTTGCCGTGGATCGACCTCAGCACTACCCAATGGGCGACCCTGCGGGTTGACCGTGCCGAGCCGCTGCAAACCGGGCTGACTCGCCCGGACAACGCCTTCCTTGCCGAACAGGGCCGCCTGCTGGTCGGCTGGCCAACCAAACTGGCGCTGGCGCCAGACTTCGCCGATCGCGTCATCGCCTCTCTGGAACGCGACGGCATCGAGCCGCACGCCAGCGAACCATTGCCGGCCCTGCCAAAACCACCGATGGGCGTTCCCGCCTGGGAGCAACTGCTGCCATGACCATTGCCAGCCTGCATGACTTTCATCGCCCGCTGGGCAGCACCGGCCTGACGGTTTCGCCACTGGGCCTGGGCACGGTCAAACTCGGCCGTGACCAAGGGGTGAAATACCCCAACGGTTTTCAGATTCCCGGTGATGACGAAGCGCGGATGCTGCTGCGTCAGGCGCGGGAATTGGGCATCAACCTGATCGACACCGCCCCGGCCTATGGCCGCAGCGAAGAACGCCTTGGCCCGCTGCTACGCGACCAGCGTAAGGATTGGGTGATCGTCAGCAAGGTTGGCGAAGAGTTCGCCGACGGCCTCTCGCATCACGATTTCAGCGCAGCGCACACGCGGATGTCCGTCGAGCGCAGCCTGCAACGTCTTGAAACCGATTTTATCGACCTCGTGCTGGTGCATTCCGACGGCAATGACATGGCGATCCTCGAACACGAAGAGGTTTACGCGACTCTCGCGGCGCTCAAGGCCGAAGGCAAGATTCGCGGCTTTGGCTTCTCCGGCAAGACTGTCGAAGGTGGCTTGAAAGCACTGGAGCAAGGCGACTGCGCGATGGTCACCTACAATCTGAACGAACAAAACGAGAAGGCTGTCATTGACTATGCTGCTGCGCACGGCAAAGCCATTCTGGTGAAAAAAGCCTTGGCCAGCGGTCACGTGTGCCTCAGCCCGGGCGTGGACCCGGTGCGCGCCAGCTTCGAATTGCTGTTCGCACAACCTGGCGTGGCCAGTGCTATTGTCGGGACGATCAATCCGCTGCACCTCGCCCACAACGTTGCGACCGTTGCCCAGGTCCTTCGTGGTCATTGACGCCGCCCCGCGGCCTTAAGCAGGAGCCGATATGCCGCGCACGCTCATCAGAAAGAACCCGAGCAACTTCAAGACCCTGCCATTGTTCGTCGAAGCCACGCCCGAAGGCCTGACCTATCAGAGCGTCGGCATGCCGCTGAATTTCGCGCAAACCCTGCAACGGCGCAAACCGGTGAGCGTGGCCGACACTGAGCGTTTCTCGCTGGAGCTGGCCAATCTTGGCGTTTCGGTACGTCTGACACTGCATTGGCAGAATCGCGATTACTGGGTGCTGGTGCGCCAGCGCCGACAGGACCGTGGCGACGTCGTGCTCAAATTGATTTCCGGTTACGTGCCGGCTCATGAACTGAATATCCCGTTACACACGGCCATTCAGGAAATTGCTGAAGAGTGTTTGCTCGAGACACCGGAAGGCTGGCTCGGCGGGCGCTTCAACGACACCTGGCTGCCAGCCCCCTACTCTGCGGCCCTGCATTATCGCGAAGCCCTGCCGTTTCGGCTGACCCCGTTGTCCGGCTCGGCGCGGCCTATACGCAGCGCCAATCTGCAGTTGCTCGAACGGCCAAGGGCCTACGTGCATCTCCCGACCGCGTCACTGCAATTGATCTACGATTTGCGCCTGGATGTCCCCAAGGAAGCCAAGTCCCTGAGTCTGTTCCACGTCGACGAGCGTCTGGAGGGTGATCAACTGGTGGCCCGACTCGACCGCAAGCGCCCCGACCTGTACTTGATGCCACTCAAGGACGGCGCGCCACTGGCCGAGTTGTACACGCTCAAGCGCGACAAACTCGTTCCTGCCAGTACTCGTGGTCTTTATCTGGCCGAGAGTTTTGCCACACAAACCGGCTGGGTCGTGCGCGAGGAGCGGATTCGCTGGAAGGACTGGCTGGTGCAACAGGGCCTGCAACCGGCGAAAGCCCCGCGTCAGGGGCTCAAGCAGTTGAGTATCAAGGCGTTGCGATTGGTCGGGCTGGGCAAAAAAACCGCCAAATAGCAGTTTAGCGGCGGCGATCCCACCACGTGCGCAACGCGGCGAAGAAATGGAAGTAGCGGTTCTCGCGCTTGCCCATGCCGCGCTTGGGCGAGAACGACTCCTCGGCAAATACGCCGGTAATGCGCACTCGTGATGCCTGAGTCGGCAGCGTGCAGATCTTGGCATCGACCTGCTGCAGCGCATATTTGAGCAAGCGTTCGGAATGCAGTTTGCGACCTGTCGCCTTGCAGAATTCAAAAATGCGCTCAATCCGCTTGCCATACGCGACATAAGTATCGCGCCCACACACCGCAAAGCGGTCGTTCAACCCTCCCCACCACTGCCAGTCCGGGATGTAGGCGTTGTGTCGCCGTGCCTGCGGATGATTGAACACATAGCCAGGCAACGCGGTGTGGAAGAAGTTATCCGGGCGCACGAACACAACGAAATCCGGATCGAAGGATTCGATCATTGCGGTCACGGTGTGCAGCGAGTTGAGCTGATAGATCAGATTGCGCAGCGACGCATAGTCATCGGCCCAAGTGTCGCCCTGCGCTTTAACCTGATCGAAATCCCAGCGCTCCAGCACTCCTTCGGTCGAAGTAAGCGCACCGGTCATCGACTCGAAGGGCTGGTAGTTGTCTGCCGACAGTTCGCCTTTTTCGCCAGACCGTGTGTTCTGCACCTCATCGATTTTATACAGGTGATAAAAGCACTTCACATCGCTGCCCGCAGGCAACTGCGCCAGAACATTCTGTTCGATGGAGGGGAAACAGATCGGCGAATTTCTCGGGATCCCGAAAAAAGCTACGGCAATTTTCAACACTCAACAGCACCTTTTGAAAGTAGTTCGGGCCTGCCGGCAACCGGATACACGTTGTTGCTTACTTTTGCCGAAACAGCTTTTGCCACCAGCGCCGGGGTTGCAGCGGCACCACGATGATGTCCGATTGCTGCAGCCAGTCGCGCTCATAATCCCACGCATGGCCACCCCAGAGTTTTCCTGCTTCGTTGGAAAAACCAAGGGTCATGAGCCGATAGGTATAACCGGCGTGACCGCGTAACCAGTCGAACAACACCAGCGTGTTGAAACCGGTGGAAGGCCCGACGTAGCGCTTGCCGCCCGGGCGGTCGACCGGATAGTTCCACAGCGGCGGTAATGGAATGCGATCCCAGTACATGGCGACACGTGGCAGTGGACACATCGGTGCGGCACAACCCACCAGCATGCTGAAACAGCGTTCGCTCGCCTGTTCGAACATCCGCTGTACCGGGGGCGCGTAAGGCAGACCAAAAAAATACGCATCGGGTGCGTTGTAGCCATGCACGAAAACGTTGACGCTTTGCTCGTTGAGCAGCGCTGCCTTGATGCAGGTATTGAAGCTGACCACGACGTCATCGACGCCAATGTCCAGTGCCTGAAAATCTGCCGCCGTGATGGCCGGATTGTTGGCAATCAACACGACCCGGGGCGCACGGCACAGACAGTCGAGAAGCTCAGCAGGCAAAGCCTCCAGAACGGACTGATCGCCACCGGGCAGCGCATCTAGCGCCATGAACTCGCCGGGTTGCGACGATTGTTGATCCTTCATTCAGACTGGCACCTTCATCCCATAACGCAGCTTCACCCAGAACCGTGTGAACGCTGAAGGCGGTTGCCATGGGCGCATCTCACGCTGGATTTCCGTGGCCAGTGCCTGGCCGACGCGGGCGAAGGAATAGCGGCTTTGCGCAAATTCCTGGCCGTTGCGGGCAATGCGCTCCGCAAGTTCCGGATCGCTCTGCAACAGCTTGATCTTCTCCACCGCCTCTTCTTCGCTGCGGTAGAACACGGTGTTGTGCATGTCTTCAAAACCGAGCAGGCGGTCTTCTTCGCCCTGGCTCCAGGCCAGCAACACACAGCCGCAAGCCATGGCCTCGTAGTTCTTGATCATGAACTCGTTCATGCCGATGTCGGCGCTGACGAAAATCCTGATGCGATTGAGCGTTTGCAGGTATTCCGCGCCGGACTTGGTGCGGGTCACCAACATGCCGGTGCGCCTGGAGAGCGATTCGAGCATGGCTTTGCGCTCGGCGTACTCGGTGCTTTTCAGGCTGCCGAGGAAGCCGACGGGAATGTCCCGCTCAACACCGGTGTTGTGCAGCATCTGCTCGTCGTAACCTTTGGAGACGAACACCGTGTCGATGCCTTCGGCCAGCATCTTGCGCGCGACCACGGCACCGGACACCAGCGCCCGACAGCTCGGCAGGCGCCTGTAAAGTCGGGAATACACGCCACGGTACTTACTCGCCGGCATGTAGTTCTGGTACGCATCGTGCTCCAGAAAGACCAGCCCGGGTATGCATTTGAGCACCTGCAACTGCGTGGCCAAGCGCTTGACCCGGGAGAAAATCACCACGCGATCGAAGGTCTGGTAATCGACCGAGGCGAGAAACGAGCCCAGATTCAATTGCTGCTGTTTGCTCAAGCGATAAATGAAACATTCATCACAGTTCTGCTGCACGATGTCGTAGAGCCGGTCGAGAATGACCCGCTGCTCGTCCATCACCAGGAGCATGACTTTCATAAGTTAATTGACCACGCGACGTAGGCAGGCAAGCGCATCGGATTCAAAGCTGCCTACATCAACGGAAACGGTAAAATCCCCAAGGCAAAATCCGTTCACACGCAGTACACAACGGTAAAAATTCATCTGATCAACGACTGCGAATCTTCTCGACAATCGCAGTTGTCGAGCTGTTTTCCACGAGCCCCAACACCTTCACGGTGCCGCCATAAGCGCTGACGATATCAGCGCCGACCACCTGATCAATCCCGTAATCGCCACCCTTGACCAGCACGTCCGGCTTGACCTCGCGCAGCAGGTTTTCCGGTGTGCCTTCAGGGAAACTGATCACCCAGTCCACCGCGCCGAGTCCGGCGAGAACGGCCATGCGCCGATCAACACTGTTGATCGGTCGGCCCGGGCCTTTGAGGCGACTGACCGATGCATCGTCGTTGACCGCGACAATCAGGCGATCGCCCTGTGCCCTCGCTTGTTCCAGATAGGTCACATGCCCGGCATGCAGGATGTCGAAGCAGCCGTTGGTGAAGACGATCTTCTCGTTGTGCGCGCGGGCATCGGCCACGGCGAGCAGCAACTGTTCCAGACCCAACACACCACGCTCGGAACCTTCTTCACGCTGGATGGCGCGACGCAGTTCCGGGGCACTGATGGCGGCCGTCCCGAGTTTGCCAACCACGATGCCGGCGGCCAGATTGGCCAGCGCGACGGCATGGGGCAGATCTTCACCGGCGGCAATCGCTGCGGCCAGGGTAGAAATTACCGTGTCGCCGGCACCGGTGACATCAAACACCTCACGGGCACGAGCCGGCAAATGCAGTGCCGGTTGGTCCGGGCGCAGCAGGGTCATGCCGTGTTCGCCGCGCGTGACCAGCAGCGCCCCGAGTTCGAGGTCGTGCATCAATGCGGCGCCCTTGCTCACCAGCTCATGCTCATCGACACAACCGCCGACGATGGCTTCGAATTCGCTGAGGTTCGGGGTGATCAGGCTGGCGCCGCGATAGATCGAGAAATCCTTGCCCTTCGGGTCGGCCAGCACCGGAATGTTCTTCGCGCGGGCGGCCTGGATCAATGCCTGATGGTTTTTCAGGGCACCTTTGCCGTAGTCGGAGAGCACCAGCACCTTGATGCCTTCGAGCAGGTCATCGACCTGCGAACCGAGCGCCAGGGCGTCGGTGGCGAACGGTTCTTCAAAGTCGATACGCAGCAGTTGCTGGTGCCGGCTCATGACCCGCAGCTTGACGATGGTTGGCTGGTGCGCAATGCGCTGGAACAGGGCACGTACGCCCGCGCCTTTGAGACTGTTGCTCAGGCTGTCGGCGGCTTCGTCGTCACCGGTCACACCGACCAGGGACGCCGGCGCACCCAGCGCGGCAATGTTCAAGGCAACGTTCGCGGCGCCACCTGGACGGTCTTCGATCTGCTCGACCTTAACGACCGGCACCGGCGCCTCAGGGGAAATCCGTGAGGTTCCGCCATGCCAGTAACGGTCGAGCATGACATCGCCGACTACCAAGACCGGGGCTTGATCGAAACGCGGCATGGACAACTTCATGGAGCAACCCACATACAAAATGAACAGGGGCGCGATATTAACACAGGGTAAAGCGCCGTCCGCCTCAATCTGAAAGGTCGCGCACCCAGAACAATTCGTGACGCCGGACCGCCTTGCGGAAAAACTCGTTACTGCCTGTGTCAGGCCAGCGGCGACCCGCCAGACCCTGCTGGATCCAGCGGCGCAATTGCCGTTTGAACACCAGCCCGCCCTGCAGATCGTGCTCCATGGCCAGTGCCATGGCTTTGTCCAGTTGCACCTCCGCTGACAACAGCGGACTCCACAGCCGGTCAGCCGGCAATGGCTCGATGGCCGGCGGCAGCGCAATACCGGCACCGGCAGGCCCCATCGGCCAGCGATCGTTGTCGTGCAGGTGATTGGCGTACATCAGCAGCGTGGCCGGTTTCCAGCTACTCAGCTTGATAGCCTCAAGCAGCGCTTGGGTAGACGCCACATGATCACTGTGGGGATCGAGTTCAGGGTGTGGCGTCACCACGACTTCCGGGCGATAGTGCTCAAGCAGCGCCGCCAGGTCGCCCAGAAGATTGTCCCAGGTCGGTCGTCCATCAACGTCGGCGGGCAGGGTCAACGGGTTGTGCCGGCGCACACTGCGCACGTCACTTTCCTGCGACTCACGTGAGCCGAACGCCTGGCTGGGCTCTTCGGCCATCGACGGCAGTTGCAGGCAGTAATAACCCAGCTGCACGCAGCGATCGGCAGGCACCCCCCCCCACAACGGGATCACCAGACTGTCCCAACTGCGCAAACGGCCCTTCAAGCGTGCCGCGGCGGCTTGATCAAGACCCAGGCGCTGAAAGTCTTCGGCCTCGATTTCGCCCTGGGTCAGGGTGACGACACTGACGTCTTCACATCGGCTATAAAGGCCAAATGCAGCGAGTTCGGCATCGTCGGCATGGGGAGCGATGACCATCACCCGCTGGCGGCTGTAGTCAGGGTTGGCCATGACCCACAACACCCCCGTCACAGCCGGTACGCAATATCGGCCACGCAGGGCCAGAGCACCTAGCGCCAGCGCATCGGCCTGACCGGACAGGTTAAGGAAACGCCGGCCTTTGACGCCACGCTCGAAGTCCTGGCGATCATCGCCCACGTCAACATAGGGGTCGAACCAGCGCCCCAGCCAAGTGGATTTCACTTCAAGCTCGAGCACCAATGTCTCGCCCTGCGCCAGCGGCTCGCTCAGGCGCAAAACGCCGCCCTCAAGGCTCACGACCTGCCGCGCGGTTTGTGCTGGAAAGTTGTACTGGTAGTCGTCAGAAGGGCGATAGAACAAGTGATCGGCAAACCAGGCCTCGTGAGCGACCCAGGCCAGCACCAGTAATACCGGCACCAGCCACCAGGCGATCATGAAGCCGATCAACAACAGCACCACCATAAAGGCGATCAGAAACAGACGCTTGTTGCGCCGATGGGCCTTGAGAAGCTGTTGCTTGCGAGCGCTCATGGATTCAGACCTTGTAGACCGGCACCGTGTGGCACCAGCGATCCTTGTACTCACGGTCGGCACGACCGAATGAATAGCGCAAAGGCTTGCCCAGTGCTTGCGCGTGCGCCCAGGCCTCTTGGGTGTTGACGAAGCTCAGCACACTGCCGGGACTGAACTCGCGGCTCTGCGGGTCAACGCCACCGTTGATGTACTCCAGCGACACCCATTGCGGGGCCTCGACGCGGTACAGCACCTGAATGGCCACGGGCGCCGAATCGAGCATCGCCACCGAACCGGTCATGAACTCGCGCAGCAAAGTAAAGACCTCAACCAGCCCGGCTTTGCCCGGCACCTCAAAACCCCAGCGACGCTGAAACAGATCGCCGTAAGCGGCAGCCTGTTCCTGCGGCGTAAAGTCGGACATCGGCACCAGCGATCCGCCCGCCTCTTCCAGCAGGCGCTGCTCGCGACGCTGGTTATAACGAAATTTCTTCGAATACTCTTCCGGCAAACGCGCCAGCGCCAAGCCCTCGGGCTGCACTTTCAAGGTGCTGATCTGCTCGGCATTGAGTTGCGACACATAAGCCATGCGCTGGCGCACCGGCACGGTGACGTCCGGCGCGATCGGTAGAATGATTTCCGCATTGCCCATATCGAGCAAACCGCGTTTGCCCTCGCGCTTGAGCACTTCCTTGGACAAGGCGACATGCCGCCCCCAGCAGGGAATGGCGGCAACGACAGCGCCGTCAACGATCCAGCCCAGATAACGCAGTTCGATAGCAACGAAGGTCGACAGGCGCTCGACGACCTCCGGATGCGTGGCGAAGCTGCCACCGAAACGCTGCCAGGCCCGGGCGTAGGTTTCCCGGTCGATTTCAGTCCAGCCACGTTCACGAAAGCTGCGAAACATCGTCAGCATACGTTGGTCGCGTGGGCCGGCTGCGGTTCGTCACCCTCTTCAAACTCTTTGGCATGCAGGCGCGAGTAGTAGCCATTTTGCTCAAGCAGTTGCGCGTGAGTGCCACGCTCAACAATCCGCCCGTCATCCATGACCAGAATCAGGTCGGCTTTCTCGATGGTGCTCAAGCGGTGAGCGATCACCAGGGTCGTGCGGTTCTGTACCACATGATCCAGCGCTGCCTGGATGTGCCGCTCCGACTCGGTGTCGAGGGCCGACGTCGCCTCGTCGAGAATCAGCAACGGCGCATCCTTGAGCAGGGCTCGGGCGATGGCGATGCGCTGACGCTGGCCACCAGAGAGCAGCACACCGTTTTCGCCGACCATGGTTTCATAGCCCTGCGGCATCTTGATGATGAATTCGTCGGCGTAGGCTTCACTGGCAGCACGTTTGACTTCATCAAACGGCGCGCCAGCCAGATCTCCATAAGCGATGTTGTTGGTCACCGTATCGTTGAACAGCGTGACCTGCTGGGTCACCAACGCAATCTGCCGGCGCAGGCTGCGCAGGGTGAAGTCCTGCACTTCGACGCCATCGAGCAGGATCTGGCCCTGAGCATGATCATGCTGATAAAAGCGCGGAATCAGACTGGCCAAGGTCGACTTGCCACTGCCCGAACGGCCGACCAGAGCGACCATCTGCCCCGGTTCGACGACAAAACTGATGTCGTTGAGCACCGCTTTTTCGGTGTCGGGGTAATGGAAACTCAGATTACGCACTTCCAGACGTCCTTGGAGACGATCGCGCTCGACACTGCCCTGATCCACTTCCGCCGGTTCGTCCAACTGCTCGAAAATACTTTCGGCACCGGCGACACCCTTCTGAATCGTCGAACTGACTTCCGACAGCTGGCGAATCGGCTTGGGCAGCAGGCCGGCCATGGTGATGTAAGCCACCAGATCGCCCGGCGATGCATCGCCGCGAAGGTACAGCACGAGGAACATGACCACGGCCATGGCGCTGTACGTCACCAGTTGCAGCATCGGCGTGTAGACCGCGCCGGTCTTGGTCATCGTCAACTGCTTGTCGGTGTTGCTCTGGCTGGCATCGCGAAAGCGATCCTTTTCGTACTGCTCGCCGCCGAAGCTGCGCACAACACGGTAGCCATGAATGGTTTCGGAGGCGACGTGCGTGACGTTCCCCATCGAAACCTGGATCTTCTTGCTTTGCTTGCGGAATTTTTTGCTGGTGCTGTTCACCATCAAACCGATCAACGGCAGGATGGCGACCATCACCAAGGTGAGTTTCCAGTTCATCCACAACAGTGTGCAGAACAGGAAAATCACGGTCATGCCTTCACGGATGACGACTTTGATCGCATCCGTCGCGGCACCGGTGACCATGGTCACGTTGAAAGTGATCCGGGAAATCAGATGGCCGGAATTGTTCTTGTCGAAGAAGCGATTGGGCAACTCCAGCAATTTGTTGAACAGCACCACCCGCAGGTCATGCACCAGCCCCAGCGAAACCCGCGCCAGAAAGAAGTTGCCCAGATACGAGCCCACGCCCTGCCACAGCGCGATGAAGACAATCATCAGTGGCACGGTTTCGAGTAGCTGCAGCTTGCCCAGGTAAGGGTTGCCCGGGAACAGACTGGCTTCAGGATTGGCCAGACCGTCGACAAAGTATTTGAGGATGTAAGCGAGCATCGGTTGAGTCGATGCGAAGATCAGAAACCCGACGATGCTGAGAAGGAAAAGGCCGGCATAAGGCCGCACGTAAGCCAAAAGGCGGAAATAGATCGCCAGCGTGGACTGGGCTTTCGGTTCAGGACTGCTCATGGTGATCCGCGCAATTCAGTGAGGCGCCGATGATATCACACGCGTTTTTGCCCCGATAAACATGACTTCGAACCAGCCTTCGGCCAAGTCGGTTAAGATACCCCGCTAATGATGGGGAGCCGGATATGCAATCGATTGATCACAGCACTTACGAGGCACTGCGCAAAGGTGCACACGTACTGGAGGCCGACGGTTCCGGCGACAAAGTGCTCAGATTGGCCGATGGACGCATGCTCAAGCTGTTCCGCCGCAAGCGGCTGCTCAGTTCGGCGCTGTTCTACCCCTATGCACAACGCTTTGCCGACAATACCCGGGCACTCGAGCAACGCGGCATCCTCTGCCCGAAAGTCATTGCGGTCTATCGTATTCCGAGCATCGAACGTGACTGCGTGTATTACAGCCCGCTGGAAGGCAATACGGTGCGTCAGTTGCAGAGTTCTGGCGATGAGGCTGACTCATTGCGATTCCAGCTGGGCGGGTACTTCGCCCTGCTGCACGAAAAAGGTGTGTACTTTCGATCGCTGCATTTCGGCAACGTGGTGCTGACACCCGACAACCGCTTGGGCCTGATCGATATCGCCGACCTGCGCTGCCAGAAACGCGCACTCAGTGACAGCAAACGCCTGCGCAACTTCGCTCACTTGCTGCGTTATAAAGAAGACCGCCAATGGCTGCTGGGCCAGGATGCTGGCGACACGTTTATCGAAGGTTATCGGCAGGCGCTGCCGAGCAGCCGGCAAGCGCCGCTGATCTCGCGCCTGCGTCCGCTGCTCGGTTAAATCTCAGCGACCGATGACCACCACGGTGGCCCCTTTGCGATTGGCGAAATGCTCGATGATGCGCAGCTTGTGCGCCACCAGCCAATCATTCAGCCAAGGCTCGTCACCTTTGGCCTCGATGAGGAAATATTGATAGTCGCCAGCGTGAGCTGCCGACATCGCTTCCTCTGCGGTCAGTAACGGCATCACGTAGCCGCGACCGGCGTAATAGCTGATCCGTCCATCCTCGAAATAGGTCTTCGCCCCTGGCTCGACATGGGCCGACATCCAGCGGCCGGCCTCGACGTAATGCGTTTTGCCGGCTCCGGTGGAAATGACATTTGACAGCATCACCAGCAACCCCAGAACCACCAGCCATTTGCCGCAACGCGGGAACTCGCGAACGAACGCTGCCAGCCCCATGGCCAGCACGGGCACGAACAACAGATTCAGAAAGCTCAGATAACGCGTGTTCATGAACTGTTGCTTGATGAAAAACAGCACCAGCACCACCAGATACAACACGGCCGCCCAGGCGAACGGACGATAATCACGCCAGTAAGTACCGAGAACTCCCCAGTTGCGCCGCAGCACGAAGGGAACGGCGAACGGGCCCATCAACTTCACGAAGGTGATGGCCATGGTCGCCAGAATGCCAAAGAAAATGATCCGGCCGGCTTCATCCTGGGAGTACTTGTTGATCAATGAATTGGCAAACTGATCGCACAGGAGCTGGAAGGAAGCAAACACACCGTGCGGCTCGATCATGTCCAGATACAGCATCACGCGCGCCGACATGAGCACACCGGTAACGGAAACAGCCAGCATCCCCAAAACCGGTAGCAGCGAAAACTGAACGAACCGCATCCGTCGGTTCGACGACCACAGATTGGGCAACTGCCACAGCGCCAACGCCGGAACCAGCAGCAAAGCCTCCAGCCGAAACAAGGCTGCGGCGACAATAGCCACATGAATGAATGCCGCCCGCAGCCAGCCGCCACGCGCTTGCCAGCGAAGCGCGAGCCAGAGCGTCAACGTGCAGAAGAACCAGAAGCCGCACTCACGGATGATGTCATTGCGAAAGGCGTTCACCGCCGGCATCGCCAATACCACCAGACACGCCCAACCGGCGAGTTGCGCAGACCGTTGACGTACGCAGTCCACCATCAGCGCGCTGGTGCCGGCAAAAAACAGCGCGCACCAAAGATAGGCGCTCAACTCAAGCGGCAAATGCAGGACGGTATGCGTACCGGCCAGAAGAAAGGAAAACCATGGCCAGTCGAAAGTGGCCCAGGCCACATTAGGCCCGTGCTCGGTGACCTGTTGCGCGATATCAATATACAGCGCGGCATCACGCCCCACTGTCGCGGTGCCCAGAACCGCAATCAGCGATAACAGCGCACTGCCCAGAAATGCCAGCCAAACCGGGTATTCGTCGATGATTCCGGAGACTCGAGTTGCCACGCTACCGCCCGTACCTTTCACCCAGCCACCTCACCGACATCCGTTACAAGGCCCGCGCAATCTCCGCGACCCGTTTACCGAAACAGCAACCGCAACGCCTTACGCGTGTATGACCAGCGCGAAAACGTCCGCCAGTCCGCGCGCAAGGCCTGAAAATAGAACGACTTGGCCAGTTTGTATTCGCCATGGGAATAACAGTCACGAAACAATGACAAACAGCGCTGCGCCAGAAACGCCTGACGCAAATCCCCCATTTCCTCGGGCATCCGCCGACTGGAGAACACTTCGCTGACCACCTGTTCCGTACCAGCGGCAAGACTTTGGCGTAAATCATGGCGCATGCTGTCCGCATGCTTGTAGATCAGCGCCAGTGGCATGTCCAGAACGGTACAGGGGTAACGCGCCAGCACTTGGGCGAACACCGGTAAGTCCTCGACGTTGCGCAAATGCTCCGGGTAATTACCCAACACAAACACATCGCGATGCATCGCGCAGGCACCGTTTGAAATGGATACCGTCTTGCTCAACAGGTAGCCCTGCAAGCGCTGCCGGGCCGTCGCAGGCAGCGGCTTGGCCGCCTGCAGGCTGCGTCTTCCATCAGCAAATACCGACCAGTGCGCGCCGATAACCATCAGACTTTGCGGGTGACTGGCGATGTGCCGTGAAAGCGCCGCCAGTGCCCCGGGGGCCATTTCGTCATCAGAGTCGAGAAATATCAGATACCGTCCGATTGTCTCTTCCAGACCTCGATTGCGCACCGACGACAATCCGCCGTTACTTTTGCGCAACGCGCGAAAACGCCCGCCATGCTTGAGCAGGAGTTTTTCGATTACTTCGGGCGTATCGTCCGTCGACCCGTCGTCGATGACCAGCAGATCCGCGGTCGCTTCATCCAACTGCGCCAACACCGATTCCACTGCACGTGGAAGCGTTCGCGCATAGTTGTAAACCGGAATGACGACGCTGATCAGTGTTTCAGTCAAGTTCGTATCCTTTTACACCCGCTTTTACGACCAGAATATCTTCCATGATCAGGTATTCCAGGTCAGAACCGAAAAACATGTTCAGCGCGTCGGTCGGCGAGCAGATCATCGGTTCGCCACGACGGTTGAGCGAGGTGTTCAGTGATACGCCGTTACCGGTCAGGTTTTCCAGCGCCTTCATCATGTCGTAGTAGCGCGGATTGTATTCGCGCTTGAGCACCTGGGCACGGGAAGTGCCGTCTTCATGGACGACTTCCGGCACGCGGGTCTTCCACTCTTCCGCCACTTCGAAGGTGAAGGTCATAAACGGTGCCGGGTGATCGATCTTGATCATTTGCGGCGCAACGGTGTCGAGCATCGACGGGCAGAAAGGCCTCCAGCGCTCGCGGAACTTGATCTGGTGGTTGATGCGATCAGCCACGCCAGCCACGCTTGGGCAACCAATGATCGAGCGACCGCCCAATGCACGCGGGCCGAACTCCATGCGCCCCTGGAACCAGGCCACGGGGTTGCCGTCAACCATGATCTTGGCGATCTGCTCCGGCATGTTGTCGAGCTTGCGCCAGGTCGGCTTGCTCTCGTGACGGGCGCAGGCGGCGATGACGTCTTCGTTGCTGTACGACGGGCCGAGGTAGACGTGTTCCATCTTCTCGACCGGCACACCTCGGGCGTGGGACACGTAGGCTGCGGCACCGACCGCAGTGCCGGCATCGCCGGACGCAGGCTGCACGAACAGCTCTTTGACGTCATCGCGGGCGATGATTTTCTGGTTGAGCTTGACGTTCAATGCACAGCCACCGGCATAGGCCAGTTTGCCGGTTTCCTTGAGCACGTCGCCCAGGTAGTAATCGATCATCTGCAGCGAGATTTTTTCGAACAGCGCTTGAATGCTCGCGGCGTAGTGGATGTACGGCTCGTCAGCGATGTCGCCTTCGCGCTTCGGTCCCAGCCACTCGATCAGCTTCGGCGAGAAGTAGTAGCCTTTGCCCTTCTCTTTGTAACGACGCAGGCCAATGACGTTGGCGTAGTCGGTGTTGATCACCAACTCGCCGTTTTCGAACGAAGCCAGGCGCGAGAAATCGTATTTGCTGGCGTCGCCGTACGGCGCCATGCCCATGACCTTGAACTCGCCATCGAGCATATCGAAACCGAGGAACTCGGTGATCGCGCCGTACAGGCCGCCGAGGGAGTCTGGATCGAAGAATTCCTTGATCTTGTGGATCTTGCCGTTTTCGCCATAACCGAAAAAGGTCGTGGCGTACTCTCCCTTGCCGTCGATTCCGAGGATCGCGGTTTTCTCTTTGAAACCGGAGCAGTGGTAAGCACTGGAGGCGTGGGCCAAGTGGTGCTCGACCGGCTCGATCTTGATTTTCTTCGGATCGAAGCCCAGTTGCTCGAGGCACCAGACAATCTTGTTGCGATAACGCTTGTAGCGACGGTTGCCCATCAGGATCGCGTCAAGAGCGCGATCCGGGGCATACCAGTAACGCTTGGCGTACTGCCAGCGAGCCTTGCCGAACAGGCTGATCGGGGCAAATGGAATCGCGACCACGTCAACATCGGACGGTTTGATGCCGGCCTGTTCGAGACAGAACTTCGCCGACTCGTAGGGCATGCGGTTCTTTGCATGTTTATCGCGTACGAAGCGCTCTTCTTCAGCCGCCGCCACCAGCTTGCCGTCGATGTACAAGGCCGCTGAAGGATCATGGCTAAGGGCGCCGGACAGGCCAAGAATCGTCAATGCCACAGGGGTCTAGCCTCTTTAGTCTGCGTGCAGGCGCGATGCGCCTTGAAAATTGATGTGCCCTCGCACAGGGCGAGTGACAGCTAAAGGGCGGGATTATAGCGTAAACGAGAGGGGAATTACCCTGCGCGATTGCCCCAGGGTGAATGGTTTGGAGAAACCTTGCCCTGCGACTCAATAACCGCCCTTGCGCCAGTAAATACCAAGGTTGCCGTCGGTGATCTGACGATAAACCGTATAGGGCAACGCTACTGTATCGAATACACCGGACAATGGCAGATCCAGCAGCACGAACGGCACCAGAAATCCGCTGGGATCAGGGGGCGCGTTCAGCACGCAGAAATCGAAGGCCAGCCCGCTGTAAATCCGCGGAATCGATTGACAGTAGGTGTTTTGTTTGCGCATGTCCCGGGCGGCGTCGGCATCGTCCTGCAATACGCTCATGACGCTGCCGCAGCCCGCCAGTACCCATGAAAATGCACTCACTGTTACAGCCTGTTTGATCGTCAAAATTCGCCCTCCAAGGTCGTTGGGCAAATTAGCATCGGGACTGAACAGGGCACAGTTCATGGCATCTGGAGAGGCTGTAGGACAAGTCGCTAAATCTTGTCCTCTACTGCTGTAGTGGTTCGACTCAAGTCGCGCTGGAAATTTCTTTCGGCAAACGCTGATCAATAACCTGATAGAGCGCGCTGCTTTGCGGCCAGTTGCGCATGAATCGCGCACGGTCACGGGCATAGGCCGGCGCGAAACTGCCGGCGGATCCATGCTGACACATCGAATCCAGATCGATCAGCGCCCAGCGATCCTGCTGCCAGAACAGGTTGTGCCCTTTGAAATCGCCATGGCTGATGCGCTCGTCAATCAATCTCGCGAACAACTGATCCAGCGCCTGCAGCTCCGCTTCCGGTGCCAGGCCATTTTCAACATACGGCGCAAAGCGCTCGATGATGTCCGGCCCGGGCAGGAACTCGGTCACCAGATACGCACGACTGCGCAGCCACAAAAAGCGCTTCTCCAGTACCGCCAGCGGCTTGGGTGTAGCGATACCGAGGAACGCCAGGCGATTGCCTTCGCGCCACGAATGCCAGGCCCGACTCGGGCGCCAGAAACGCTTGAGCCAATGCGCAAGCCCCTTGATGTTGTAGCGTTTGATCACTAGCGTGCGCGAACCCACCTGAACCTTGCCGACGCTCGCCGCACCACCGGTCTTGTACAGGTGGCCCTGATCAAGCAGCGCATCGGCCTGATCCAGCACCGGCACCATGGCCGACTCTTCTTCGCGGCGGATCGCGCGCAGACCGAACGCTCCACGCCGCACACTGAACAACGTGCACTCGCGACCGACCTTGATCAGAAAATCTTTCAATCGCCAGCGACGCACTTTGTCGATCTGCTTTTGCAAGGCTTCCAGCGGCAATGCGTGCTCACTGTTGCTCAACAAGTAATACACCAGCAGCTCTTCGGTGAAGGGCTCCAGCGCCTTGGGCAACTGAGCGAAAAATACGCCGAGGTTTTCCAGGACTTTTTGTCGCGACAGCGGCTGACCGGCGGTTTCTGCGCAAATGCCCGCACCATCAATCAAGTACAACTGACCGCCGTGACGCAGCAGATTGTCCAGGTGCAGGTCCTCCTGCCAGAGGCCTTTGCCGTGCAATTGGCCAATGGCGCCCAGCGCCTCGGCCAATACCGCCGACTGTTCATCAGCGAGCAACGGCAGCGACTCGACCTTTGCCCAGGCATCGCCAAGGCTTTCGGCACCTTCAAGGAAATCGAACAGCAGCCAGCCACCTTCGTCACTTTTCAAACCATCGGCCAGCAGCAAGGGGGTCGTCATGCCTTGCGCGGCTAACAAGCGCACCCCTTCCAGTTCACGCTGAAAATGCCGGGCGGCCTTGCCGCCGACCAGCAATTTGGCCAGCACCGGACGACCACGCCAGACACCGGCGCCGACGTAGCGCTGCCCTGGCAAAACCCGCAGCAAACTCAGCAATTGCAGATCCGCACTCCCGGCAGCATCGGCCAGCGTCACGGTCAGCGGCAGTGGCGGGGTTCGCCCGACACCGGCGAGCTCGGACAATTGCATCAGCGCGTCTCCTTGTGACTGCGGCGCGCGGTCAGCCGGGCGAGCCAGCTATCGAGCAGCGAACTATCGGTCGACTGATCGAGATAAGCCGCGAGCAATTCACGCAGTTGTGCCTCGTTCCATTCCGGCGCGCGGCGTTGCAGCGGTTCCAGATCCTTGATCCGGTCGCGCATGCCGAACAACAGAGGACGGGTTTTTTCCAGGTCGATCAATTGCGCCTGATACCCGTCACCAGTGGCTCGCAGAAAAATATGCTTGGGATAAAAGCAGCCGTGCACCTGGCGCACACCGTGCAGATGCCGCGCGAGCAGTCCGCAGGCCTTGAGGATGGCCGAATGCTGCGCGGCACTGAGCTGCGCCCAACGTTGCAACAGCGACTCCAGATCGCTCCAGCCATCGAGTGCCCGGGTCAGCAGGATCGCGCGAACCTCGCCGTCGACCTTGCGCTGACCGAAGAACGCTGCTTGCAGCGCCGGTATGCCGAGTTTGCGATAGCGGCTGATGTTACGAAATTCACGGGCAAAACTCGGTTCGCCGAAAGGCGCATGCAAGGTGCGCGTCAGGTAGTTGCTCTGACGTTTGAGGTAATAGCCCTGCCCCTCCAGGTCCAGACGAAAGACGCTACTCCAGCCACCACGGGCGGTATTGGGTTCGTCCACAGCTTCAAGCTGTTTGGTCCACAGTGCGTCGAAAGTGCCGAGACCATGGCGCTCAAGCAGTGCGCGGTCTTCAGCGGCGAGAAAATCAGTCATTCGCGTCCCTCGAAAAATCTCACCACGTGCCGAATCCGTTTCTTGTCGGCGCTATCAAGCCGATCGCACTGGCGGTATTGCTTATAGAAGCGCAGGCGTTGGGTATTGGACAGGTGGTATTTGGCGAGCTTATCGAGACAGGCCAGATCCTTTGTGATCCGATACTTGAGCCAGAAGCCGCGCCAGAACTCGCCGTTAGGGCAATCGATCAGAAATATGCGGGCCTGATCATCGATCAACAGGTTGCGCCATTTCAAATCGTTATGGGTAAATCGGTGATCATGCATCGTCCGGGTATAACCGGCCAATTGCTGACTGACGCCATCGACCCAGGCGCGATCCTTGAGTTTCGGATCCTTGCGCTCGGCGAGCGCCGAAAGGTCTTCGGTGTTGGGCAATTCCCGAGTGATCATGGCGCCACGATCATACGCTGCGCCACGTCGCTCCAGACCCCAGGCCACCACCTCTGCGGTGGGAATGCCCCACTTGGCGAAGCGCTTGAGGTTCTGCCATTCCATCTTCACCCGCGGCTTGCCAAGGTAACGGCGCAAGCCTTTTCCAGCACCGACGTAGCGTTTGACGTAATAGTTGACGCCATTGCGCTGCACACGAATCACTTCCGACAGCGGGTCACGGGTCAGGCGTTCACCCTGCAACGCAAAGACAGCTTCGAGGCTGCCAAAATCGTCGGCGAGTTCGCTGTATTGCGGCTCGAGAGTCCAACCCGCCATCAGAGCGCATCCCCGTAACGCTGTTTACGCGCATAGAGCTTGCTGGCCTTGCCTTCGAGCCAGCTCAGCAGCGGCGCTTCTTGCGCCAGGACCTGGCGCAGCGGTTGCTGGAAATAGCCCTTGAGGAAGCGCAGCTTGTCGCGGCGGGTCAGGCCGATGTCCAGCGCGGAAAAGTACAGCGCGGCCAGATCCTTGTTGCGCCAGCGCTGCGTGATTTTCGCGCGGGTCTGAGCACGGTGCAGGTCGATCACCGAGAGTTTGAAATCGTCTGCCGTCACCGGTTTATCGGTGTGCAGCAGAAAGTGGCAAATGTAGCAGTCGCGGTGATTGACGCCGGCACGGTGCATCATGCCGGTCATCCGCGCGACCTCGTCGATCAGCGCACGCTTGAGTTTTGGCGCCGGCGGCTGCTTGACCCAGTCGATGCTGAAGTCTTCCAGGCTGACGGTCGGCGCCAGTTCTTCAGTGACGATGAACGAATGCTGATCCGCCGGGTTGCTGCCCTTTTCGCCGTACGCGACGGCGGTCATGGTCGGCACGCCGACTTCCTGCAAACGCTGGATAGCCTTCCACTCCTGACCCGCGCCGAGTACCGGCAACTTGGCAGTCAGCAGATTTTTGAAGATTTCGCCCCAGCCGATGCCACGGTGGATCTTCACAAAAAATCCGTTGCCGTCGACTTCCGTGCGCAGTGTCCGGCGTGCTTCCAGCTCGCGGTATACCTCGCCCTGCAAGCCTTCGACCTCGGCGAACGGGTCGCGTCCGGCCCAAAGGCTTTTGAACGGTTCAGCCAGCATCAACTTCATTAAGCGTGCTCCGCCAGAATCACATCGGCCGCGTGCTGCGGCATGCTGTAGAGGTCGGCCGTCTCGGCGAAGGCCAGACCATTGCGGCTCCAGGCCGCCCGTGCAGCGTCGTCATTCAACATTTCAGTCAGGTACTGCGTCAGTTGCGCTTGATCGAATGGCTCGTCCAGCACGCGCCCGGCATCCGCCTCGGCGATGTAATGGGCGTAACCGCAGACCGCGCTGACCAGCACCGGCAATCCGGCGACCAGCGCTTCGAGCAACACCGTACCGGTGTTTTCGTTGTACGCCGGATGGATCAACAGGTCGGCGCCGAGCAGGAAACGCGGGATATCGCTGCGCCCCTTGAGGAACGTGACGTTATCGCCCAGACCCAAAGTCGCGCTCTGCATCTGGAACAACTTGGGGTCATCCTGGCCAATTACAAACAACCGGGTGCGCTTCTTCAGCTCGGCGGGCAAAGCCGCCAGTGATTTCAGGCTGCGATCGACGCCCTTGGTTTTGAAGCCCGAACCGATCTGCACCAGCAGCAGCTCGTCATCTTTAAGATTAAATTCAGCGCGGAAACCGGCGCGGATTTCGTCAGCATTTGCCGGACGGCGGCGATCCTGGGCGATGCCCGGCGGCAGCAGGTGGAAACGCTCAAGTGGCGTGTCGTAATGCTTGATGAACAGCGGCTGCTGCACTTCGGAAATCATCAACACTTCGGTCTTCGCGTCTTTGGCGAACACCGCGCGCTCGTACTCGGCGAAGTGGCGATAACGGCCCCAGCGGCGGTACAGCGAATGGCGCAGGTTCTGCGCCTTGTCTTCGAAGCAGCCGTCGGCGGCGTAATAAACGTCCAGACCCGGCATCTTGTTGAAACCGATCAGGCGGTCGACCGGGCGCTTGGCCAGGTCCGCCTCCATCCACGCGCTGAGCTTTTCGTTGCGACGGTGATTGAAGAACGCCTTGACCGGCGCCACCAGCACCTCGAAGCCGGGCGGCACGTCGCCTTCCCAGATCAGCGTGTAGACGCGAATCTGGTGACCGCGCTTCTGGCACTCGAGGGCGATGCGCATGAAGTCGCGCTGCAAGCCACCGAACGGGAAATATTTGTACAGGACGAATGCCAATTGCATCAGCGCAGCTCCTCAGCCATTAACAACGTGCTCAGTCGGCTGGCGACACGCTCTGGGTTCAGTCGCGTGAAGCACAGAGGCTGTTCACGCTTCAGGTCAAACTGACGGGCATCCTGCGCGGTCGGTTGATAGGTACATTTCTTTTGCAGGCACGGCGCGCACGGGAAGTCGCTGGCCAGGTGAATCTGCAATTGGCCGTAGGCGCCGGTCAGGCCCGGGTTGGTCGGGCCGAACAGCGAGATGGTCGGCACATCCAGCGCAGCGGCCAAATGGCCGAGACCGGTGTCCACCGCGACACAGGCTTGGGCTCCGGCGAGGACTTTGCCAACACCGGCCAGATTGAGTTTCGGCAGCACTTCGGCGTGTTTGAAACCGGCGGCAATGCGCTCGGCGCGGGCCTTTTCCTGTGGGTTGCCCCACGGCAGTTTCACACTGACACCGAGGTAACCGACGCGCTCGGTCAGTTCGCGCCAGTAGGCTTCCGGCCAGTGTTTGGTGTCCCACGTGGTGCCATGCAGGAACACCACAAAGGCGTTTTTGCGCGGCAATTCGACCAGACGTTCGACGTTGAGGCCGTAATCGCCGAGGCCTTTGGGCAGGTCGTAACCGAGAGCGATGGCGAACAACTGCCGCACCCGCTCGACGGCGTGCTGACCACGGGCCACAGCCAGTTTGCGATCATAGAAACGCGAAGCCATCGGCTCACGGGCCGAACCTTTGTCGAGGCCGGCCACCGGCGCTTTGACGTAACGGGTCAGCCAGGCGCTTTTCAGCAGCCCCTGAGCATCGATCACCAAGTCGTATTTGTTGGCGCGCACGCTTTGTTTGAAGCGTTTCCACTCGCCGCTGGTGATGGTTTTCCAAAGATTTTTGCGCCAGCGACGGATCGCCACCGGAATCACTTTGTCGACGGCGGGGTGCCAGGTCGGGATTTCGGCGAAGCCTTCTTCCACGACCCAGTCGAATTTGATTCCGGGAATGGCCCGGGCGGCGTCGGTCAGCGCCGGCAACGCATGAATCACGTCGCCCAGCGAAGAAGTCTTGATCAGCAATACCCGCAACTTAATGAACCTCGACCACAGAGCCCTGCAACTTCTGCAAGGCATCGTTGACCGCATCCGGCATCAGCTGGCGCAGGCAGTTGTAATGGCCGAAACGGCAGGTACGGTCGAAACACGGGCTGCAATCGAGGCCCAGACGGACCACTTCGACGTGCTCGGCCAGCGGCGGGGTGAAGCCCGGCGAAGTCGAGCCGTAGACCGCCACCAATGGACGATTCAGCGCAGCGGCAACGTGCATCAGGCCGGAGTCGTTGGAAACCACCGAGTCGGCGCAGGACATCAGGTCGATGGCCTCGGCCAGCGAGGTGCCACCACTGAGATTGACCGATTCTTCACGCAGGCCCGGGATCAAACGTGCGCGAATGTCTTCGCCGACCGCGTGATCGTTTTTCGAACCGAACAGCCACACCTGCCAGCCTTCGCGAATGCGCGCTTCGGCGACCTTGGCGTAGTGCTCGGACGGCCAGCGCTTGGACTCGCCGAACTCGGCACCGGGGCACAGGGCCAACACCGGGCGATCAAGGGCCAGGCCGAACTTGGCAAGCGCCGCTTCGCGGGTGACCGGATCGATTTGCAGGCTTGGACGTGGATAGGGTTTCGGCAGCTCGGCGTTCGGCTCATAAGCCAAAGCCATGAACCGCTCGATCATCAGCGGATAGCGTTCTTTATCGAGGGTGCGCACGTCGTTGAGCAGGCCGTAGCGGAACTCGCCGCGCCAGCCGGTGCGTTTCGGGATGCCGGCAAAGAACGGCACCAGCGCCGATTTCAGCGAGTTGGGCAGCAGGATCGCCTGATCGTACTGGCCGCGCAGGGATTTGCCGATGCGCCGACGCGTCGCCAATTCCAGCGCGCCGTGGCCGAGCGGGAAGCTCAAGGCCTTGCGCACTTCGGGCATGCGCTCAAGGATCGGCCGGCTCCACTCAGGGGCCAGCACGTCGATTTCGCATTGCGGGTGGCGTTGTTTGAGACACTGAAACAGTGTCTGCGCCATCACCATGTCACCGACCCAACTGGGCCCAACGATCAAAATATTCATGTGGTTTCCGTAAACGAACCGGGGAGGCATTTACGCCTCCCCGCCTCGAGAATTCTACAAACACTGTAGATCTACTGTGGGAGCGGGTTTGCTCGCGAATAGGGTCTTCACATCCAACATTATTGTCGTCTGATACTCCGCTATCGCTGGCAAGCCAGCTCCCACAGGGTTTTGCATCCGCTCCAACATCTGCATTTCACCGCAGATCACTGTGGGAGCGGGCTTGCCCGCGATGAGGCCATCAGACTCACCACTAACGGTGCTGGCTCCCACATTTGAAGGTGTTTCAGCTTAGCCCCAACTCTTTCCAGATCCGCAAAACCTGCCGGCGTTCATCGGCAAACTGGTCACCGGCAATCACCCCGGCGTCCTTCTGCAAGGCCTGCCGGTGGGCGGCGGAGCGGTAGGCTTTATAGGCCTCGCGCAACAGGCTGGCGTCTTCGGCAGGCATCAGCCCTTCGTGCTCCAGCTCTTCCAGAATGCGGATGTTATCGGTCCAGCGCAGCAACGGCGGGTGGCTGTGCGACCACGCCAGGGCCGCGTATTGCACCATAAATTCAATATCGACGATACCACCGGCGTCCTGCTTGAGGTCGAACGGCGCCGTGGCGTCGAAAGCATTTGCCGCCGTCCCGGCTGCGGTGCTCTTGGTGCCGAGGTTGTCGCGCATCTTCGCGCGCATCTCGCTGACTTCCTGTTGCAACTTCGCCAGATCACGCGCCTTGCCCAGCACCTGCGCGCGAACCTTCTCGAACGCCTGCCCGACATCCTGACTGCCGACCAGCACTCGCGCGCGCACCAAGGCCTGATGTTCCCACGTCCAGGCTTCATTTTCCTGATAGCGGGCGAATGCACCGAGCGAGCTGACCAACAGCCCCGAGGCACCGGACGGCCGCAGACGCATGTCCACTTCGTAGAGCTGACCGGAGTTGGTCTGCGCCGTCAGCAAGTGAATGATCCGCTGCCCCAGGCGCGTGAAAAACTGCGCGCCATCAATCGACTTCAGCCCGTCGGTTTCCGCCTGCGGATCGCCGTCGTGGATAAATACAAGGTCCAGGTCCGAACCATGCCCCAATTCCAGACCGCCGACTTTGCCGTAACCGACAATGATGAAGCCGGGATCGCACAACGTGCCGTCGGTGCGCAGCGGGGTGCCGTACTTGGCCACGGTCTGGCGCCAGGCCAGGGCCAGCACTTGCTCGAGAATCGCCTCGGCCAGCCAGGTCAGGTAATCGCTGACTTTCATCAGCGGCAGGCTGCCGGCAATTTCCGACGCCGCGACGCGCAAGCGGTGCGCCAGTTTGAAATGGCGCAGGGCCTCCATTTGTTGTTCAAGGTCATCTTCGGGAATCCGCGTCAGCCGCTCGCGCAACTCGGCGGCCAGTTCCGGCGCCAATGGCGGCTTGAACAAACGACCTTCGTTAAGCAATTCATCCAGCAGCAGCGGGAAACGCGTGATCTGCTCAGCGATCCACGGGCTCGCTGCACACAGCGTCAGCAAGCGCCGCAGGGCGCTGGGGTTTTCCGTCAGCAAGACCAGATACGCCGAACGCCGGGCAACAGCCTCCACCAACGGCAACACCCGTTCAAGCACCAGGTCCGGGTTGGCGTGTTCCACTGCCTGCGCGAGCAAACGCGGAATAAAGGCATCGAGACGCTCCCGCCCCAACCGCTGCATCGCCCGTAATTGCGGGCTGCTGCGCAATCCGGCCAGCGCTTTCAGGGCTTTGCTCGCATCAGTAAAACCACCCTCTTCCAACTGACGGCACGCAGCCTCTTCGTCCTGCGCCTCTTCCCACAGCGGCAGCCATTCACCACCGACCACCATTTCGCTTTCGGCGCCTTCTTCCTCGTCGGGATCGGCGATCACCTGAGCGAAGTGCCAGGCCACGCGGCCACGCCAGAACATCAGTTTCTCGTGGAATGCATCCCAATCGGCAAAACCGAGCATGAAGGCGATGCGCGCCTGATCCTGCGCACCGTCCGGCAGCATCTGCGTTTGACGGTCGGCAATCGCCTGAATCGCGTGCTCGGTGTAACGCAGAAATTCGTAACCCTCGCGCAACTCGCTGATCACCGCCGGCGGCAGATAACCTTGCCCTTCCAGCGTGCTCAACACCTTTAATAGAGGGCGCTGCTGCAGGCTCAAGTCGCGGCCACCGTGGATCAACTGAAAGGCCTGAGCAATAAACTCGACCTCACGGATGCCACCGGAGCCCAACTTGATGTTGTCGGCCATGCCCTTGCGCCGCACCTCCTGCTGGATCAACTGCTTCATGGTGCGCAGGGCTTCGATAGCCGAGAAATCCAGATAACGCCGATAAACGAACGGCCGCAGCATATCGAGCAACTGCGCACCCGCCACCTGATCGCCGGCCACCACCCGCGCCTTGATCATCGCGTAGCGTTCCCAGTCACGCCCCTGGTCCTGGTAATACTGCTCCAGCGCGTTAAAGCTCAGCACCAGCGCGCCGGACGAACCGTACGGGCGCAGGCGCATGTCGACACGGAATACAAAGCCGTCGACAGTCATCGGATCGAGCGCCTTGATCAGGCGCTGGCCGAGGCGAATGAAGAATTCCTGATTATCCAGCGAGCGCTTCACGCCCACCGTTTCGCCGCCCTCGGGGTAAGCGAAAATCAAATCGATGTCCGAAGACAGGTTCAACTCGACAGCGCCGAGCTTGCCCATGCCGAGGATGACCATTTGTTGAGGCTCACCGCTGCGCCGACCGGTCGGTGTGCCGAATTGTGTGCAATGGCGGCTGTACAGCCATTGGTAAGCCTGATCGATGGTGGCGTCGGCCATGTCCGAGAGGTCACGGCAGGTTTGCACCAGGTCGGCCTGGCGGGTCAGGTCGCGCCAGATAATCCGCACCTGATGGCGCGCGCGCTGACGGCGCAAGGCGCGACCGAGTTCATCTTCGGTTTGCGCGGCATTCACGGCGGCGGCAATCTGCGCACAGAGTTCGCCCGGCGCGAAGGCCCGGTCGAGTTCGCCGGACTGCACCAGCGCAAGCAACATCAAAGGGTCACGAACGCTCTGTTCAATGACAAACTCGCTGGCGGCGGTGACGCGGGCGAACTGCGCCCAGCGCTCTGGCGCCCAGTTCGCAAAGCCGTGATCGTCTTCCAGCCCGGCGACGGCCGTACGGAACGACTGCTCGGATCGAGTGACCAACGGCAGGAGAATGGCGGGCAGTTCGGCAAGCACGGGCAGGGTCATGGTCTATCCTTGATCGGCGTGTAAATGGCCGCTTGTAGTGATTGGTGAAAAGCCGCTACCCGGAGGACTGTCGAACAAAAGTTAGAAATAGCTGAAATTTCTTTCTCTTTGGCAGAGAACATCAAAGTTTCACCTTTTTCGGATGGTAAAAGACCAACCTTAACGATTATTCTCACAACGCAGCCGGAGGCCACAAGCCATTCTTCTGTAGTTTTACTACTCGTCTATACATTCGAAAGGCTGAAATGCCGGAAGATTTGTAGTAAAACTACACGCCGCCGGAACAACCTATCGGCAATCCAAGAATTTTAAATCGTCTGCCCACAAGGCCAGTCGCAAACTCAGCGCAACTTCACCGCCGTCCCCGTCACAAACACCACAACCATCCCGCCCTTGCCGCCGGGCATGCTGATCTCGAAATCCACCCCGAC
>NZ_JBITSX010000027.1:0-57273 GCF_044541255.1 Pseudomonas sp. NPDC085632
GTACCCGTAACGGTCGCGACTCAGAAGCCAAACGCCTTGGCGTTAAGATGTATGGCGGCCAGAAAATCATTCCGGGCAACATCATCGTGCGTCAGCGCGGCACCCAATTCCACGCTGGCTACGGCGTTGGCATGGGTAAGGATCACACCCTCTTCGCGAAAATCGAAGGCGTGATCAAGTTTGAAGTAAAAGGCGCGTTCAACCGCCGTTATGTGAGCGTTGTCGCCGCTTAATTGCGCGATCGCTGGAAGAGCCCTGTCTTGCGACGGGGCTTTTTCGTTTGTGGGGTGAGTCTCTTGCAAAACTGTTTGTATGGGCTGTCGGCGTGCGATGCAGGTCGTGTTTTGGGGTCGCTGCGCTCATTTTTGCAAGAGTCTTATGTCTTGATTGTTTTTCGGCTCGTCCGTACGGCGAGAGGCGTTGGTTATGAAGTTTGTTGATGAAGTATCGATTCGCGTAAAGGCTGGTGACGGTGGCAACGGTGCCATGAGTTTCCGTCGGGAAAAATTCATCGAAAACGGTGGCCCGAACGGCGGTGATGGCGGTGACGGCGGTTCCATCTACATGATGGCTGACGAAAACCTCAACACCTTGGTGGACTACCGTTACACCCGGCACTTCGATGCCGAGCGTGGCTCCAACGGTGGCAGCACCGACTGCACTGGCAAGAAGGGTGAAGACCTGATCCTGCGCGTGCCGGTCGGCACCACGGTGATCGACTCTGCTACTCAGGAAGTCATCGGCGACCTGACCAAGGCTGGCCAGAAACTGATGGTAGTGCAGGGCGGCTGGCACGGTCTGGGTAACACCCGTTTCAAATCCAGTACCAACCGTGCGCCGCGTCAGACCACGCCGGGCAAGCCGGGTGAGCAGCGCGACCTGAAGCTGGAAATGAAAGTGCTGGCCGACGTCGGTCTGCTCGGTTTGCCGAACGCCGGTAAAAGTACCTTTATCCGTTCCGTATCGGCCGCCAAGCCGAAAGTCGCTGACTATCCGTTCACCACGCTGGTGCCGAACCTCGGTGTGGTCAGCGTCGACCGCTGGAAGAGCTTCGTCGTCGCGGATATCCCGGGTCTGATCGAAGGTGCTTCTGATGGCGCTGGCCTGGGCATTCGCTTCCTCAAGCACTTGGCGCGTACCCGTCTGTTGCTGCACCTTGTCGACATGGCGCCGCTGGATGATTCCAGCGCACCGGATGCGGCGGAAGTGATCGTCAACGAGCTGATCAAGTTCAGTCCGTCCCTGGCTGAGCGTGATCGTTGGTTGGTGTTGAACAAGTGCGACCAGATCCTTGAAGAGGATCACGAAGAGCGCGTCAAGGAAATCGTTGATCGCCTCGAGTGGACCGGTCCGGTTTACGTGATCTCGGCTATCGCCAAGATCGGTACCGAGCGTCTGTGCCACGACATCATGCGTTACATGGAAGACCGTGCTGATCGCCTTGCTGCCGACCCGGCGTACAAGGAAGAGCTGGCCGATCTCGATCAGCGCATCGAAGATGAAGCGCGTGCACAGTTGCAGGCGCTGGATGACAAGCGTGCCCTGCGTCGCAGCGGCGTGAAGTCGGTCCATGACATCGGTGACGATGATTGGGACGAAGAAGATGTGGATGACGAAGACGGTCCGGAAATCATTTACGTGCGTGACTGATTCGTTGCAGTAAACTTAAGCGCCGCTCAATCGAGCGGCGTTTTAGTATCTGGAAATCGCAAGTCACAAATAACGTCATGGGCGGCGCTGGGTCGCGCTGCCCTCAAGCTAAGGTTGAAGATGATGCGGAGCAAGGTGACAGGTGCGCAGCGTTGGGTCGTGAAGATCGGCAGCGCTTTGCTGACAGCTGATGGCAAGGGGCTGGATCGCGCGGCAATGAGTGTCTGGGTCGAGCAGATGGTGGCCTTGCATGAGGCTGGCGTCGAGTTGGTGCTGGTGTCCTCCGGAGCGGTGGCGGCCGGCATGAGTCGTTTGGGCTGGACCGCACGACCCAGTGCGATGCATGAGCTCCAGGCGGCTGCAGCGATTGGCCAAATGGGTCTGGTGCAGGCGTGGGAGTCGAGCTTCGCCGAGCATGGCCGGCACACTGCACAGATCCTTCTGACGCACGACGACCTGTCCGACCGCAAGCGTTACCTGAACGCCCGCAGTACCCTGCGCGCACTGGTCGAGCTGAAAGTCATCCCGGTGATCAACGAAAACGACACCGTGGTCACTGACGAAATCCGTTTCGGCGACAACGACACGCTGGCGGCGCTGGTGGCGAACCTGGTCGAGGCGGATCTGCTGGTGATCCTTACCGATCGCGACGGCATGTTCGACGCCGATCCGCGCAACAACCCTGATGCGCAGATGATTTACGAGGCGCGTGCAGATGATCCTTCTCTCGATGCGGTCGCCGGCGGTACGGGTGGTGCGCTGGGTCGTGGCGGCATGCAGACCAAGTTGCGTGCGGCTCGATTGGCTGCGCGTTCCGGTGCGCACACTATTATCGTCGGTGGGCGTCTTGAGCGCGTGCTCGATCGTCTGAAGGCGGGTGAGCGCATCGGCACGTTGCTATCGCCCGAGCGCGGCATGCTTGCAGCGCGCAAGCAATGGCTGGCCGGGCATCTGCAAACTCGCGGTACGCTGGTGCTGGATGATGGCGCGGTGTCGGCGTTGTCCAAGGGCAACAAAAGTCTGCTGCCCGTCGGTGTGAAGTTGGTGCAGGGTAGTTTCCGTCGCGGCGAAATGGTGGTCTGTGTGGCGCCTGATGGTCGTGAGATTGCCCGTGGCCTGGCCAATTACAGCGCGTTGGAGGCACAAAAAATCATCGGTCAGTCGTCGGATGCGATTGTCGGTTTGCTCGGTTACATGGCGGAGCCGGAACTGGTTCACCGTGACAACCTGATTCTGGTCTAAGGAAAACTCGATGCGTTTAGCAAAAGGATTGTTGGGCTTGCTGATGGCGCTGCCATTGCTGGCCTCGGCCGAAGAAATCGGTCAGGTGTCGACGGTGTTCAAATTCGTCGGCCCGAATGACCGGATCGTCGTCGAAGCATTCGATGACCCGAAGGTTGAAGGGGTGACCTGCTACCTGTCGCGCGCCAAGACTGGCGGCGTTAAAGGTGGTTTGGGCTTGGCTGAAGATCGCGCAGAGGCCTCGATTGCTTGCCGTCAGGTTGGCCCGATCAAGTTCAAGGGTGATCTGAAAGATGGCGATGAGGTGTTCAAGGAGCGCACTTCGCTGGTGTTCAAGACCATGCAGGTGGTGCGTTTCCTCGACAAGAAGCGCAACACGCTGGTGTATCTGGTTTATAGCGACCGCTTGATCGAAGGCAGTCCGCAGAATGCCGTGACTGCCATCCCGATCCTGCCGTGGGTGCCTGTCCAGCAATAACACCGCAAACCCAAATGTGGGAGTGAGCTTGCTTGCGAAGAGGTCCAGTCAGTCGATAGAAGTATCAACAGACAGGTCGCGTTCGCGAGCAAGCTCGCTCCCACATTTTTTATTGGCTGAATTTCAGGCAATAAAAAACCGACCCTAAGGTCGGTTTTTTAATGACTACGTCGGATTAAGCAGCTTCTTTCAGTGCTTTGACGTGGCCATTCAGACGGCTCTTATGGCGAGCAGCCTTGTTCTTGTGGATGATGCCTTTATCGGCCATACGGTCGATAACTGGCACAGCCAGAACGTATGCAGCTTGAGCTTTTTCAGCGTCTTTTGCGTCGATGGCTTTAACTACATTCTTGATGTAGGTGCGAACCATGGAACGCAGGCTGGCGTTGTGGCTGCGACGCTTCTCAGCCTGTTTTGCACGTTTTTTGGCGGAAGGTGAGTTGGCCACCGTCGAGCTCCTCGAAAGACTTTTTAGGAAATAGCAAACAAAATAGGCCGCGAATCATGCCGATGAGTTGAAGTCTTGTCAAGGGCACTTGAAACGTTCCGCTAAGTGGTAGGTATAAAGAGGCGGGATATTTATTTCCGGCGCTTGACCTGTAAACTCGCGAGCTTTGGCTCTGTGCTGCTGCGGCGCGGAGTATCGCACAAGTAGGCGCTTTGTTCGCCTGCTGTTTATCGACAGGCACAAATTCCCTCAATGAATCTGCTCAAATCGTTGGCCGCCGTCAGCTCTATCACGATGCTTTCCCGGATTCTGGGCTTTGTTCGTGACACGCTGATTGCCCGTACATTCGGCGCCGGGATGGCGACGGATGCCTTCTTTATTGCCTTCAAATTGCCCAATCTGCTGCGCAGGATCTTCGCCGAGGGTGCTTTCTCTCAGGCTTTTGTGCCGATTCTTGCCGAATACAAAAGTCAGCAGGGCGAAGAAGCGACCCGTACCTTCATTGCCTATGTATCGGGTTTGCTGACACTGGTACTGGCGATCGTCACGGCGCTGGGCATGATTGCCGCGCCCTGGGTGATCTGGGCCACGGCCCCGGGTTTTACCGACACACCGGAAAAATTCCAGCTCACCTCTGATCTGTTACGGGTGACCTTCCCTTATATATTGCTGATCTCCCTGTCCTCGCTGGCCGGGGCAATCCTCAATACCTGGAACCGTTTCTCGGTGCCGGCTTTCGTGCCGACGCTGCTTAACGTCAGCATGATCGTGTTCTCGCTGTTTCTCACGCCGTACTTCGATCCGCCGGTCATGGCCCTCGGCTGGGCGGTGCTGGTCGGTGGTCTGGCGCAATTGCTCTATCAACTGCCGCACCTGAAAAAGATTGGCATGCTGGTACTGCCGCGCCTGAATCTGCGCGATACCGGCGTATGGCGCGTGATGAAACAGATGCTGCCGGCGATTCTCGGCGTGTCGGTCAGCCAGATTTCGCTGATCATCAACACCATCTTCGCCTCGTTTCTGGTCGCAGGCTCAGTGTCGTGGATGTATTACGCCGACCGCCTGATGGAGTTGCCATCCGGCGTGCTTGGCGTGGCGTTGGGGACGATTCTGTTGCCGACACTGGCGAAAACTTACGCGAGCAAAGATCGCCACGAGTATTCGCGGATTCTCGATTGGGGCCTGCGCCTGTGCTTCGTGCTGGTGCTGCCGTGCTCGCTGGCGCTGGGGATTCTCGCGGAGCCGTTGACCGTTTCGTTGTTCCAATACGGCCAGTTCAGTGGCTTCGACGCCGAAATGACTCAGCGGGCATTGATTGCCTACTCTGTCGGTTTGCTCGGGATTATTGTGATCAAAGTGCTGGCGCCGGGCTTTTACGCGCAACAGAACATCCGTACCCCGGTGAAAATCGCAATTTTCACCTTGGTAGTTACCCAGCTGTTCAACCTGGTGCTGATTGGTCCGCTGGCGCACGCCGGTCTGGCCTTGGCGATCAGTGCGGGTGCGTGTCTGAACGCCGGGCTGCTGTTCTATCAGCTGCGCAAGCAGCAGATGTACCAGCCGCAGCCGGGTTGGGCCAAGTTCGGTTTCAAACTGGTGGTGGCCGTGGCGGTGATGTCCGTGGTGCTTCTGGTCGGCATGCATTTCATGCCAGCGTGGGATCAGGGGCACATGCTTGAGCGCTTTCTGCGTCTGGGCGCATTGGTCGCGGCGGGCGTGGTCGCTTATTTCGGTATGTTGCTGCTGCTCGGTTTTCGCCTGCGCGACTTCAATCGCAAGGCCTTGAGCTGAGGTTTTACCCTTTATAAACAGGCCCGGGCCGGCAGTTTTGTCGGCTCGATCACTTTGCGTTACGGTGTTGCCTGTCGTCGACCGTCGGGTGTGGTTATAATCGACCACTTTATGAGCAAGAAGCGCGTTATGCAGCTGGTTCGAGGCCTCCACAACTTGCGCCCCCAGCATCGGGGCTGCGTCGCCACTATTGGCAACTTTGACGGTGTTCACCGTGGTCACCAGGCTATCCTGGCCCGACTGCGTGAGCGTGCGCTCGAGTTGGGCGTACCCAGCTGCGTGGTGATTTTCGAGCCGCAGCCACGGGAGTTTTTTGCCCCCGAGACTGCGCCGGCGCGTCTGGCAAGGTTGCGCGACAAGCTGCAACTGCTGGCTGCCGAAGGCGTTGACCGGGTCTTGTGCCTGGCCTTCAACCAGCGCTTGAGCAAGCTCAGCGCGAGTGAGTTCGTCGACACCATCCTCGTTGATGGCCTTGGCGTACAGCATCTGGAGGTCGGTGACGATTTCCGCTTCGGCTGCGACCGTCTCGGCGATTTCGACTTCCTGCTGCAGGCCGGGCAGATGCACGGTTTTACCGTTGAAGCGGCACAAACCGTCGAGCTGGACGGTATTCGTGTCAGCAGCACGCAGGTGCGTAACGCCTTGGCCGCTGCCGATTTTGCCCTGGCCGAACGCTTGCTCGGCCGCCCGTACCGGATCGCCGGTCGCGTGCTGCACGGCCAGAAACTGGCCCGGCAACTGGGTACGCCCACGGCCAACATTCAACTCAAGCGTCGTCGCGTGCCGTTCACCGGGGTGTATCTGGTGGATGTCGATATCGACGGCAAGACCTGGCCCGGCGTCGCCAATATCGGCGTGCGCCCCACGGTACAAGGTGATGGCAAGGCCCACCTTGAAGTCCATCTTCTAGATTTTGCCGGCGATCTGTATGACCGGCGTTTGACGGTGGTTTTCCACCAAAAGCTGCGTGAAGAGCAGCGCTTCGCCTCTCTGGAGGCATTGAAAACGGCGATCAATGCGGATGTCGCCACCGCCCGTGCACTAGCCGCACCTAGCGCCCATCGCTAATGAAGAGCCTTAAATGACCGACTATAAAGCCACGCTTAACCTTCCGGACACCGCCTTCCCAATGAAGGCCGGCCTGCCACAGCGCGAACCGCAGATCCTGCAGCGCTGGGACAGTATTGGCCTGTACGGAAAGTTGCGCGAGATTGGCAAGGATCGTCCGAAGTTCGTTCTGCACGACGGCCCTCCGTATGCCAACGGCACGATCCACATCGGTCACGCACTGAACAAGATTCTCAAGGACATGATCATCCGCTCGAAGACCCTGTCGGGCTTCGACGCGCCGTACGTTCCGGGTTGGGACTGCCACGGCCTGCCGATCGAGCACAAAGTTGAAGTGACCCACGGCAAGAACCTGGGCGCGGACAAGACCCGCGAACTGTGCCGTGCCTACGCCACTGAGCAGATCGAAGGGCAGAAGTCCGAATTCATCCGTCTCGGCGTGCTGGGCGATTGGGCCAACCCGTACAAGACCATGGACTTCAAGAACGAGGCTGGTGAAATCCGCGCCCTCGCCGAAATCGTCAAGGGCGGTTTCGTGTTCAAGGGCCTCAAGCCTGTGAACTGGTGCTTCGATTGCGGTTCGGCCCTGGCCGAAGCGGAAGTCGAGTACGAGAACAAAAAGTCCTCGACCATCGACGTTGCGTTCCCGATCGCTGACGAAGCCAAACTGGCTGCCGCGTTCGGTCTGCCATCGTTGAGCAAGCCTGCCTCGATCGTGATCTGGACCACCACCCCGTGGACCATCCCGGCCAACCAGGCGCTCAACGTTCACCCGGAATTCAACTACGCCCTGGTTGATGTCGGCGACAAGCTGCTGGTATTGGCTGAAGAACTGGTCGAAGCCTGCCTGGCGCGCTACAGCCTGGAAGGCTCGGTCATTGCGACCACCACCGGTAAAGAGCTGGAGCTGATCAATTTCCGTCACCCGTTCTATGACCGTCTGTCGCCGGTGTACCTGGCTGACTACGTTGAACTGGGCGCTGGCACCGGCGTGGTTCACTCCGCTCCGGCCTATGGCGTGGACGACTTCGTGACCTGCAAGAAATACGGCATGGTCAACGACGACATCCTCAACCCGGTGCAGAGCAACGGCGTTTACGTGCCGTCGCTGGAATTCTTCGGCGGCCAGTTCATCTGGAAGGCCAACCCGGCGATCGTCGACAAGCTGACCGAAGTCGGTGCGCTGATGCACACCACCGTCATCGAACACAGTTACATGCACTGCTGGCGCCACAAGACTCCGCTGATCTACCGCGCCACTGCGCAGTGGTTCATCGGCATGGACAAAGAGCCAACCAGCGGCGACACCCTGCGTGTGCGCTCGCTCAAAGCCATCGAAGACACCAAATTCGTGCCGGCCTGGGGCCAGGCGCGTTTGCACTCGATGATCGCCAACCGTCCGGACTGGTGCATCTCGCGTCAGCGTAACTGGGGCGTGCCGATCCCGTTTTTCCTGAACAAGGAAAGCGGCGAGCTGCACCCACGCACCGTCGAGCTGATGGAAGAAGTCGCCAAACGCGTTGAAGTCGAAGGCATCGAAGCCTGGTTCAAGATGGACGCTGCCGAGCTGCTTGGCGACGAAGCGCCGCTGTACGACAAGATCAGCGACACCCTCGACGTCTGGTTTGATTCGGGCACCACGCACTGGCACGTTCTGCGCGGTTCGCACCCGATGGGTCACGAGAGCGGCCCGCGTGCCGACCTGTACCTGGAAGGTTCCGACCAGCACCGTGGCTGGTTCCACTCGTCGCTGTTGACCGGTTGCGCCATCGACAATCACGCGCCGTACCGCGAACTGCTGACCCACGGTTTTACCGTCGACGAAGCCGGCCGCAAGATGTCCAAATCGCTGGGCAACGTGATCGCGCCGCAGAAAGTCAACGACACCCTGGGCGCCGACATCATGCGTCTGTGGGTCGCTTCGACCGACTACTCCGGCGAAATGGCGGTTTCCGACCAGATTTTGCAACGCAGTGCGGACGCCTATCGTCGTATCCGTAACACCGCACGCTTCCTGCTCTCGAACCTGAGCGGGTTCAACCCGGCCACCGACATCCTGCCGGCTGAAGAAATGCTCGCGCTGGATCGTTGGGCGGTTGACCGCACCTTGCTGCTGCAACGCGAGCTGCAAGAGCACTACGGCGAATACCGTTTCTGGAACGTCTACTCGAAGATCCACAACTTCTGCGTGCAGGAGCTGGGCGGCTTCTACCTCGACATCATCAAGGACCGTCAGTACACCACTGGCGCCAACAGCAAGGCCCGCCGTTCGGCGCAAACCGCGCTGTTCCACATCTCCGAAGCGCTGGTGCGCTGGATCGCGCCGATCCTCGCCTTCACCGCCGACGAACTGTGGGAATACCTGCCGGGCGAGCGCAATGAGTCCGTCATGCTCAACACCTGGTACGAAGGTCTGACCGAACTGCCGGCCGACGTTGAACTGGGTCGCGACTACTGGGAACGCGTAATGGCGGTCAAAGTAGCGGTGAACAAAGAGATGGAAATCCAGCGCGCGGCCAAGGCCGTCGGTGGCAACCTGCAAGCCGAAGTGACGCTGTACGCCGAAGACGCGCTGAGCGCTGACCTGGCCAAGCTGAGCAACGAGCTGCGCTTTGTCTTGATCACCTCGACGGCCAGCGTTGCGCCGTTCGTACAGGCTCCAGCCGATGCAGTAGTGACTGAAGTCAGCGGCCTGAAGCTGAAAATCGTCAAATCGGCCTTCCCGAAGTGCGCCCGTTGCTGGCACTGCCGTGAAGACGTCGGTGTGAACCCGGAACATCCGGAAATCTGCGGCCGTTGCGTCGACAACATCAGCGGCGCTGGCGAGGTTCGTCACTATGCCTAATGCCGTTGGCCGTTTTGGACGGTTGAGCTGGCTCTGGTTGAGTTTGCTGGTTCTGGTCATTGACCAGGCCAGCAAGTTCTACTTTGAAGGCAAGCTCGAAATGTTCCAGCAGATCGTGATCATTCCCGATTACTTCAGCTGGACCCTGGCCTACAACACTGGCGCTGCCTTCAGCTTCCTGGCTGACAGCTCCGGCTGGCAGCGCTGGCTGTTCGCCCTGATCGCGATTGTGGTCAGTGCGGTGCTGGTGGTCTGGCTCAAGCGTCTGGGCCGCAACGAGACCTGGCTGGCCATCGCGCTGGCGCTGGTATTGGGCGGTGCGCTGGGCAATCTGTATGACCGCATTGCCTTGGGCCATGTGATCGATTTCATTCTGGTGCACTGGCAGAACCGCTGGTACTTCCCGGCGTTCAACTTCGCCGACAGCGCCATTTCTGTTGGCGCGGTGATGCTGGCACTGGATATGTTCAAAAGTAAAAAGACCGGAGAAGCCGTTCATGACTGAACAGGTATTGGCTGAGCAACGCATCGGCCAGAACACGGAAGTCACCTTGCACTTTGCATTGCGCCTGGAGAACGGCGACACCGTCGACAGCACGTTCGACAAAGCCCCGGCGACCTTCAAGGTCGGCGACGGCAACCTGCTGCCGGGTTTCGAAGCGGCGCTGTTCGGCTTCAAGGCTGGCGACAAGCGTACGCTGACCGTCGAGCCGGAAAACGCTTTCGGCCAGCCGAACCCGCAGAACGTGCAGATCATCCCGCGTTCGCAGTTCGTCGATATGGAGCTGTCACCAGGTTTGCTGGTGATCTTCAACGATGCGGCCAATACTGAGCTGCCGGGCGTGGTGAAAGAATTCGATGACACGCAAGTGACCATCGACTTCAACCACCCGCTGGCGGGCAAGACGCTGACCTTTGACGTGGAAATCATTTCCGTCAAAGCGCTGTAACTGACTGTATAAGGTCAAATGTGGGAGCGAGCTTGCTCGCGAAACCGGTGTGTCAGCTAACAGAGATGTTGAAGGTGACGCCCCCTTCGCGAGCAAGCTCGCTCCCACAGTAGTTATTCATTGTTTTCGCGCGCAAGACACGAGGCACAGCATGCAAATCAAACTCGCCAACCCCCGTGGCTTCTGCGCCGGCGTGGACCGGGCGATCGAAATCGTCAACCGCGCTCTGGAAGTCTTCGGGCCGCCGATCTACGTGCGTCATGAAGTGGTGCACAACAAGTTCGTCGTCGAAGACCTGCGCAGCCGCGGGGCGATCTTCGTCGAAGAGCTGGATCAGGTGCCGGACGACGTCATTGTGATCTTCAGTGCTCACGGCGTATCCCAGGCCGTGCGTACCGAAGCCGCCGGCCGTGGCCTGAAAGTATTCGACGCCACCTGCCCGCTGGTGACCAAGGTGCACATCGAAGTGGCGAAATACAGCCGCGACGGTCGCGAGTGCATCCTGATCGGCCACGCCGGTCACCCGGAAGTAGAAGGCACCATGGGCCAATACGACGCCAGCAATGGCGGCGCAATCTACCTCGTCGAAGACGAGAAAGACGTGGCCGAGTTGCAGGTGCACAATCCGGAAAAACTGGCTTTCGTTACCCAGACCACGTTGTCGATGGACGACACCAGTCGCGTCATCGATGCCTTGCGCACGCGCTTCCCGGCCATCGGTGGACCGCGCAAGGATGACATTTGCTACGCCACGCAAAACCGTCAGGACGCGGTCAAGCAACTAGCTGACGAATGCGACGTTGTATTGGTGGTTGGCAGCCCGAACAGCTCCAACTCCAACCGCTTGCGTGAACTGGCCGAACGCATGTCCACGCCGGCTTACTTGATCGACGGCGCTGAAGACATGCAGAAGAGCTGGTTCGATGGCGTTGAGCGCATCGGCATCACTGCCGGCGCCTCCGCCCCGGAAGTACTGGTGCGCGGTGTGATTCAGCAATTGCAGGCCTGGGGCGCCACCGGTGCCGATGAACTGGCCGGGCGAGAAGAGAACATCACGTTTTCTATGCCTAAAGAGCTGCGCGTGCGTTCGATCTGACGCTTTTGGTTTTTTGACACAACGCCTGTTCAGCGCTTTTGCTGTTCAGGCGCACGCGACCGGTCGCCGCCAGCACGATCTGGCGCTGGCTGACCGGCTCGCGAGTCGAGCAGACATGAAGTGTCCCTGCCTGAAACGCCCGCCCGGGCATCAGTGGTTGCCCCAGACTGCTGAAACGTACGTAACGACTCACCGACCAATTGCCGACAATCGGCACCACTGTGCCATTCACATTTTCTTGTAGCAGTGGATTGCCACTGTCCTCCGGCCCCTTGCCGCTGATATCCAGAATGATCCGCCAGCCCTGGCTCCAGTCACCGTTGATGCCATGAATCACGATGCTCTGATTGCGCGTGATGGCCATGGTGCGGGCGTTACGAAGGCCATCGAGCAAGGCTTGCGCAGCCTGATCCCGGTGATTCGATTCTCTGAGTGTGGCAAACGCCGGACCGACCAGTAGCAGAACAATTGCGCCAATTGCCAGTCCCATAAGCAGTTCGATCAGGCTGAAACCCTGTTGCGGCATGAAGACTCCCTCCGTGGAGTGTGATGAACGGCGCGCTCCGTGCACCGCGCAGGGCAAATCAACCGACACAGGTCGGTCGAATGTTCTAGCGTGTAGAAGCAGGTATAGCCGACGGCAACGGAGGGCATCGATGGATCTTCGTACAAAAGGTTTCACGCTGATCGAGTTGCTGGTCGCGCTCGCGATCTTCGTGATCCTGATTACCCTGGCAGTGCCAGCCTTCACCCGCTCGATACAAGGCAGCAAGGCCGATACCGAAATGGGCGACCTGCAGCGCGCGATCAATTTCGCCCGCCTGGAAGCGATTGATCGTGGCACTACCCTGCGTCTGCGCCCGACCGCCGGGGGCAGCGTCTGGACCGGCGAGTTATCGGTCTACGACAGTACTGGCACTCCGGCCAATGTGTTGCGGGTTGTTCCCGCGATGAGCAGCGGCGCGACTCTGACGCTACCCTCAGGAGTGACCGCAATGGATTTCAACAATCTCGGTGGTCTGGCAGCGCCGTCGACGGCGGTGGTCATCAGCTACACGCTGGGAACGCAAAGCAGGACGCTGAACGTGTGTTTGAACGGACGAATTCAATTGGGTGGAAGTTGCGGATGAGGGCAGGGAGTCAACACACACAGCAGGGCATGACGCTGATCGAGGTGCTGGTCGCGTTGCTGATTCTGACGGTCGGACTGCTCGGTGCAGCGGCGGTGCAACTCAATGCGCTGAAGTACACCGACAGCTCGCGGATGACCAGTCAGGCCAGTTTCATCGCCTACGACATGATGGACCGCATCCGCGCCAACTCCGGCGCCGACTACACCGTCACCCCACCGACCTCGGGCAACTTGAGCGTTGCGCGGGATCAGGATCTCTACGACTTCTCGACCAATATCATCAACTTCGGCGGGCCGACCGCGACCGGCAGCATCACCCTCAATCAGCGGGTTTACACCATTACCATCAACTGGAGCGATGCGCGGGCAGCCAACACCGTCAGCGCTCAGCGCAGTTTTGTCCTGACCAGCCGCGCTGCCGTCGACCCGGTGGCGACACCATGACGCGCCATCAGCGGGGTTTCGGCCTGATCGAGCTACTGATTGCGCTCGCACTGGGCTTGATCATCGTGCTGGGGGTCGTGCAGATTTTCATCGCGGCGAAAAACACCTACGTCAGTCAGAACAGCGCCGCGGCGATGCAGGAAGACGCACGTTTTGTGCTGAGCAAAATGATTCAGGAAATTCGCATGGTAGGGATGTTCGGATGCCTCGGCACCATTACGGACTCCAGCTCGGCGGGGGATTTCAATGCGTCGCAGATAGCGCCGATCAGTTGGGACAACGCCAACCTGAAACTGACGCTGGTCACCGCCGATATCGGCAGCGGCGGCGGCACGCCGACCTGGACGGTGGTTTCCGATTGCCGCAACAGCGCCACGGCGTATACGGGTTTACGATCGGCGGCGAGCGGGCAGATTGCCTTCCCGATCCGGCGTCTGATCTACAGCTTCAGCAACAACCAGATTCTCATGGGCACCGGTAGCGGCACGCCCACCCAGCAGGTATTGGTGAACAACGTCAGTGCTTTCAACGTGACGTTTGGTCTGGCCAGTTCGGCGACGGATGTGGCGGCCTCGACTTACAGCGCCAACCCCAGTGACCCGGCACGCATTCGCAGTGTGCGCCTGAGCCTGACCCTCACCGACCCCAACAGCCGGGTCGCCACGCAAACTTTCAACGTGGTTGCCGCTTTGCGCAACCGTTTGCAGTGAGGGTCGTGGCGATGCGGATTTCTCTTCATGACCGGCAAGCGCAACGCGGCATGGCGTTGCTGGTCAGTCTGGTGTTTCTGTTGTTGCTGACGCTGATCGGCCTGTCGTCGATGCAGAGTGCCAACCTGCAGGAAAAAATGGCCGGTAGCGTCAGTCTGCGTAATCAGTCGTTTCAAACTGCCGAGGCGGCGTTGCGGGTGGGTGAGAGTGCGGTGCAACTCGACAGCTACACCCTCGCGGTTTGCAGCGGGACCACGCAATGCGCTCCGCCTGCGGAGTCATCGGTGGTCAGTGCGGCGGGGCTGAATTCAACTTCGGGTGTGACGTGGATCGCTTCCGGTAATGGTTTCTATGGTGTGCAGAATATTGGCACCACGCTCACGGCAGTGAACGTGCCGAGTAACACCTCGGCGACGTTGTATCGGGTCACCGCCGTTGGTATCGCCGGCACTTCGCGTAGCGTGGTGGAGAGTGTCTATGCGAAGTATTGAGCGCTACAAGTCGCTGCTGTTCGGCATGCTGATGAGCTTTTACCTGACGGCGCCGGCGTATGCGTTCACGCCGTCTGATTCGCCGCTGTTGAGTGCAGCAGCGGTGGCACCCAACGTCATGTTGCTGATCGATGACTCGGGGAGTATGAACAGCATCATTTATGCGTCCGGATTCGATCCGACGGTTGATCGCACACCGGCGCGGCAGTGCAACGCATTGCTCGGTTTGTGCCTGAGTTCGACGGCGATCACCGGCGACACGATCTTTCTGTCGAGCCTGCCAACATCAGGCTGTTCCGGCGGCGCCTATGCGTTCTACAACAACAGTCTGGCGCCGTTGTGTCTAAAACTGCCGGATCCGGTGGGCGGTGGCAACACGCGCTATTCCGGGGATTACATTTCCTACGTCGTCGGTCTGGCCATCAACAACGGCACGCGCGATTTCACCACAGGGGCGATTCCCAACGACTACCGCATCAACGTTGCGCGTAACGTCTCGACGGCGCTGGTCACCAGCAACCGCACGTTGCGTATCGGCCTGTCGACGTTCAACCCGGCCACCAGCAACAACTCCGGTAACGGTGGTTTCATCGCCCGTTCGATCAGCGATCTGTCGCCGGTCTCCGGCAGCGTGACTCAGGCGCAGGCAGACACCAACTACAACGCACTGATCTCATCGATCAATGGTTTAAGTGCTGTGGCCAACACGCCATTGGCTGAAACCTATTACGAAATCACCCGCTACATGCGCGGCATGGCGCCTTACTACAACAGCACTCCGGCGACCTATACCAGCCCGATCCAGTACCGCTGTCAGAAAAACTATGGCGTGGTGATTACCGACGGTTTGCCGACCTTCGACCGGACCTTCCCGACTAACGACCCGTTGGGCGGCAGCCGTTTGCCGAATTGGGACGGCGTCAACAATGACGGCAACAACCTTAATGGCGATAACGAAGGCGACACGTTGTATCTGGATGACATCGCCAAGTTCGCCTTCGATATCGACATGCGCTCGAGCGGTACTGACGCGGCGGGCAAGAGCTGGAACGCGGTGGATTTTCCCAAGCAGAATATGAATACCTATACAGTCGGTTTTACTGCCGACAACGACATGCTGTCGGACGCGGCCAGCTACGGACAGGGTCGGTATTACCAGGCGACTGACAGCGTTGGGCTCAACGCGGCGTTGTCGTCGGCCTTGAGTGATATTACCTCCAAGGCCGGTTCCGGCGGCAGTGGTGTCACCAGCGGCACCACACTGGCGAGCGGCACCAGTTACTTTCAGACCAGTTACGACCCCAAGGACTGGCGCGGCACGATCAAATCTTTCGGTTTTACGGCTGCCGGGGCGGTGAATGCCTCGGCGGCACTCTGGACCACCGACACGACCATCGTGTCGGGAGCCACTGCACCAACTTATCAATCGTGGAATACCGCGAACAATGCCGCGGTGACGCTCGCCTACGGCAACTTCGCCACCGCGCAACAGACGACACTCAGCCAAGGCCTGCCCACCGGCATCACCGGCAGTGATCTGGTGGAGTGGAGCAAAGGCACCAACAAAACCGGGCTCAAGGTGCGTAGCGTGCTGCTCGGCGACATCATCAACTCGCCGTTGGTGCTGGCGTCACCGACGGACAAGACCGCCTCCGACCTATCCGGTGACACCACGTACACCGCTTACCTGACCACCAAAGCGGCAAATATGAATGCCAGTCTGGTGGTGAACGCCAACGACGGTTTCGTCAACGTCATCAACTCGGCCAACGGCACCCGTCGTTACGCTTATATGCCTTCCAGCGTATTGCCGTCGCTGCGTCTGATTGCCGATCCGAATTACATCAACGGTGTCAGCCACAAGTTTCTGGTCGACGGCCAAGTGGGGGTGTATGACGCCCAGCTCAATGGCGCTTGGAAAACCCTGGCCATCGGCGGCACCGGTGCCGGAGGCAAGACTTTCTATGCGCTGCAGTTGTTCGACGCTTCGGCGGGCAACGTTTTGCGCGCATTGTGGGAAGTCAGCGCCCCCGCGACCGCAAGCACCGCCAACGCTTTTAATGATCTGGGCTACGCCTACGCACGGCCGGAAGTGGCACGCTTGGCCGACGGTCGCTGGGCGGCGTTTATTTCCAACGGTTACGGCAGCAACTCCGGTGTGGCCGCGCTGTATGTGCTGGATGTACGCGACGGTTCGCTGATCAAGAAGATCGTCATCGACAGCACGGAAACCACCAACGGCTTGTCCTCGGTAAAGCTCAAGGTCAACTCTTCAAATGTCGTGCAGGCCGCGTATGGCGGTGACTTGAAAGGGCGTTTATGGAAATTCGATTTGAGCGCTACGTCGACCGACAGTTGGGGGGTGGCGTTTTCCGGTAAACCGCTATTCACCACGGCGGGCGGGGCGACTCAACCGATTACGGCGCAACCGTTACTGGCGGACAATTCACTGGGCGGCAAACAGATCTTTGTCGGCACCGGTAAATTCAACGAGACGGCTGACAAGACCAACAAGGATTTGCAGGCGTTCTATTCGGTGTGGGATGCCGATGGCGGCTCCGGGCAGCTCACCGTCAGCAGTTTGCAGGCGCAGGCCATCACGGGAGTTTTCTCCGGCAGTAGCGGGCAGTTCGTGACAACGACGCAGAACGATACGACTTATCCAGGAGAGAAGGGCTGGTACCTGCCCTTGGTGTATAACAACGCGCTGATCGGTGAGCGCGTGATCAATCAGGCCAGTCTGGTGCTTGGGCGAATCGTCTTCACCACCGCCAGCGTCGATACCACCGATCCCTGTTCTAGTTTCGGAACCGGCAAAGTGGCCGAGGTCGATGCGTTCAGCGGTAAGATGCTCAACTATGCAGTGTTCGATACCAACGGGGATGGAGTGGTTGACAGCAGCGACACGATTTCCAGTGGTGTGATATTTACCGGTGGCATTCCGACCCTGAACGCCATCGTCAACGGCGCAACACGCAAAATTTTTAACGATTCCAGCGGTAACATCACTACCTTGGTGGAAAAGGGCGGCGGTGGCAGCCGTCGTATCATGTGGCGACAAATACAGTAAGTGAGAGTTTGAGGCATGCGCAGAATCAACCGAGGCTTCACCCTGATCGAAATCATGATCGTGATTGCGATCATCGGGATCGTCGTCACCATCGCCGCACCGAGCTATACCGAGTACCTGAAAAAGGGCCGTCGCGCCGAAGTGGTGTCGCTGCTCTCGGAGCAGGCACAGAGCCTCGAACGTTTCTACACCAAGAACAATGTCTATACCGGCATCACCGGTCTGAGCACGGGTAATGATTTCTACACCCTTACCCCGACCATCGCTGACCAGACCTTCCTGCTGACCGCCACGCGTAAAACGGGTACGTCGATGGCCACCGACAAGTGCGGGGATTTCACCCTGACCAACACCGGTGTCCGCAGCATGAACAACGCGACCACCGGGCTGACCACCAAGGATTGCTGGGGCCGCTGAGGCGCTTTCTCTCGGGTGCCTTTTGCGCCCACTGTCTTTTTTACGGTTGGATCAAACATGACCAGGCAACAGCAAGTGGTGATTGTCGGTGGCGGGGTGATTGGCCTGCTGACCGCCTACAATCTCGCCTCCGAAGTGCGCAGCGTGGTGCTGCTGGATCGTTCGAACCTCGGCCAGGAGTCGTCCTGGGCCGGCGGCGGTATCGTTTCGCCGCTGTATCCGTGGCGCTATAGCCCGGCAGTCACCGCACTGGCGCACTGGTCGCAGGATTTTTATCCACAGCTCGGCGAGCGATTGTTCGCTGACACCGGGGTCGATCCTGAAGTGCACACCACCGGCCTGTACTGGCTGGATCTGGATGATGAAGCTGAAGCGCTGGCCTGGGCCGAACGGGAGAACCGTCCGCTGCGGGCTGTGGATATCTCGGCGGCGCATGATGCGGTGCCGGTGCTCGGCGGCGGGTTTTCGCGGGCGATCTACATGGCCGATGTCGCCAACGTGCGCAATCCACGTCTGGTGAAGTCGCTGAAAGCGGCGTTGCTGGCGTTGCCGAATGTGACGATTCAGGAGCAATGCGAGGTCAGCGGGTTTGTTCGCGAAGATGGTCGGGTTGTTGGCGTCGAGACTTGCCGTGGCGTCATCGCTGGCGATCAGGTTGTCCTGACGGCGGGGGCGTGGAGCGGTGATTTGCTCAAGACACTGGATCTGACACTGCCGGTCGAGCCGGTCAAAGGTCAGATGATTCTCTACAAGTGCGCGGCGGACTTCCTGCCGAGCATGGTGCTGGCGAAAGGGCGTTATGCGATCCCGCGTCGCGACGGGCATATTCTGATCGGCAGCACGCTGGAGCACGAAGGCTACGACAAGACGCCGACCGAGGTGGCGCTGGAAAGTCTCAAGGCCTCGGCGGTGGAGTTATTGCCGGCGCTGGCGGACGCCGAAGTGGTCGGGCACTGGGCGGGGTTGCGTCCGGGTTCGCCGGAGGGCATTCCGTACATTGGCCGGGTGCCGGGGTTCGACGGTTTGTGGTTGAACTGCGGGCATTACCGCAATGGGCTGGTGCTGGCGCCGGCGTCGTGCCAGTTGTTTGCTGATGTGATGCTGGGAAGGGCGCCGATTATTGATCCGGCGCCGTATGCGCCTGAGGGCCGCATTTAGTTTCAAATTCCTGGGTGTCTGTTAGATCGCCATCGCGGGCAAGCCCGCTCCCACGGGTTTTTGTGGTGTACACGAATTGTGCGCACACCACGGTAACTGTGGGAGCGGGCTTGCCTGCGATGCCTCAATCCAAACCTAGTTTTTTCAGGCGATAACGCATCGACCTGAACGAAAGACTCAACCGCTGCGCCGCCGCCGTGCGATTCCAGCGCGTTTCTTCCAGCGCCTGCAAAATCAGCTTCCGCTCAACGTTCTCCAGATAATCCTCAAGATTATCGATCTGGGTCAGATCGGCAGCGCCGCCATCTGCCGCGCAGTTACCTTCGCTCAAACGTAAATCTTCAGCCTCGATCGTGCGGTTTTCGCACAAGGTGTGCGCTCGTTCGAGCACGTTTTCCAGCTCCCGCACATTCCCCGGAAACCGATAGTTCTTCAGCGCTTCCAACGCCTGCCCATGCAAGCGCGCCACTGGTTGACCAGTGTCCCTGGCCAAACGCTTGAGCATATGCGCTGCCAGCACTTCAATGTCGTCACGCCGCTCACGCAGCGACGGTACGCGCAGTTCGATTACGTTCAAGCGGTAATAAAGGTCCTGACGAAAGCGTTCGGCCGCGACCTCCGCATCGAGATCCTTGTGCGTGGCACAAAGGATCCGCACATCGACCACGCTTTCCTGCTGTCCGCCGACACTGCGCACGGCTTTTTCCTGAATCGCCCGCAGCAGTTTGACTTGCATCGACAACGGCAAGTCCGCCACTTCATCAAGAAACAACGTGCCGCCATTGGCTGCCTGAAACAACCCGGGCTTGTCCTCGACCGCGCCAGTGAAACTGCCTTTGCGATGGCCGAAAAACTCGCTTTCCATCAGCTCCGAGGGGATTGCCCCGCAGTTGACCGGCACGAACGGCTGGCTGGCGCGCGGCCCCTGCTCATGAATCAGGCGAGCGACCAGTTCCTTGCCACTTCCCGACTCGCCACTGATGTAAACCGGTGCCTGACTGCGAGCGAGTTTGTCGATTTGCTTGCGTAGACTGCGCATCGGCGGCGAATCGCCCAGCAAGCGTCGTTCAATCGTTGTAACGCTGCCTCCTGCCGCCGGCATGCGCAGCGCCGTGCCGACCAGTTCGCGCAGGCGGGTGAGGTCCACCGGTTTGGTGAGAAAGTCGAAAGCACCTGCTTTCAACGCGTTGATGGCCGTTTCCAGACTGCCATAGGCGGTGATCATCGCTACGGGCAGTTGTGGATAACGTTGCTGAATGTGCTGCACCAGTTCCAGCCCCGTACCGTCGGGCAGGCGCATGTCGGTCAGGCACAGGTCAAAACGCTCGCGGTTCAACAGCGCCTGGGCTTCGCTCAGGTTGCGTGCACTGTAGGTGTCGAGTTTCATCCGTCCCAGGGTGATTTCCAGGAGTTCGCGGATGTCCGGTTCGTCGTCGACGATGAGGATTTTTTGCCGTGGGCTCGTATTCAACTTTGTTTCCGTCCGTGAGCAAAGGTGATGCGAAAGCAGCCGCCGCCTTGGCGTGATTGAAAGTCTAGGCGCGCTTGGTTGCTTTCGCACAGCTCACGGGACAGATAAAGCCCAAGGCCGGTGCCCTGGCTGCTGGTGGTGAAGAAGGGTTCGAACAGATGCGATTGTTCATCGGCAGGCACGCCGGGGCCGTTGTCCTGCACTTCGAGGACCGCCAACTGGCTGTCAGGATCGATGAACAGGGCCAGCCAGACTTGCGCCTGATCGTGCAGCAGGGCGCTGTGGCGCCAACCATTGCGTAACAGGTTGTCGAGAATTTGCGTGAGCTGGTTGGGGTCCATCAGCGTGATGAACTCCCCCGAGTTGACCCGCAGATGAATCTGCTGGCGCTCGCTGGCCTGTTCGCGGCTCTCGGCAACGAAGTTTTCCAGCCATGGCTTGAGATCCAGCCGTTGCGGGGCACTCTGTTGGCGGCGGGACAGTTGCAGGACGTTTTCGATGACTCGGTTCATGCGCTGGGAGTGGTCTTGAATGATCTGCGTCAGACGCCGATCGGCGCTGTCGAGTTCCTCGGATTCGGCCAATAGCTGTGCGGCGTGACTGATAGCGCCCAGCGGATTGCGGATCTCGTGGGAGATGCCGGCGGTCAAGCGGCCGAGCGCGGCAAGTTTCAGTTGCTGGGCTTGTTGGGCGATTTGCGCGAGGTCTTCGAGAAATACCAGGGTTTGCTGGTTCGGGCTTTGTTCGAGGGCGATGAAGCTCGGTTGCAGTTCGAGGCCGTTACCGGGGATTTTCAGGCTCTGTGGCCGCAGGGTCGGGTTATTCATCCACAACTGCAGGCGATCGACCAGCGCGGTGGAGTAATCATCGATCAAATGCCCCTGAAGGTGCGACTGCGCGAGCAGGGTTTGTGCGCTTTGGTTGGCCAGTTGCACCCTACGCTCCTCGTCTAGCACCAGGATGCCGGTGCGCATGCGTTGCAGGATCAGCGCGTTGAGGGCTTCGAGCCCCACCACTTCGCTGGCACGGCGCTCAGCCAGGGTTTCGCTGACCTCCAGGCGACGGATCAAGCCTTGCACCAACAGCGAGGCGGCAAAACAAAGCGCGCCGAGGGTGCCGGCCTGCAAATATTCATTGGCGCTCAGGGGGTGGCTGAAGCTCAGCAGAAAGCTCAAGGCAACGATGCCCAGAGCGCCGATCGCGGCGATCAGCAGACCAATTCGACGACGCAGCAAGGTATTGCTGATGGCGACTGAAACAATCAGCAAGTTGCCGAGGGCACTGGCCACGCCACCGGCGGCATAGAACAGACCGCACAGCAACAGCACATCGACCAGCGCCAGGCTGAACAACTGGGCCGGGCGTCGGGTATTTTCAAGAAAGACCACGAGCAGGATGTTGAGAACGAGGTACAGCCAACTGCCGCCGCGCAGCAATTCGTCATTGGCCGACGTCAGCAGGCGGTTGTCCATGTTGCTGGAGATCAGCAGCACCAGGGTGATGCCGACGCTTAAGCGGTACAGATGATAAAGGCGCAGCAGGCGCTGCGCCTGTTTGCTGTCGGCGGGGGTGGCCTCAGCGATCACTGGCACCCGGGCCTTGCTCAAGGTGAGCCTGGCTGCAATACCACTGTTGTTGAACGCTCAGTGCACGATCGCGCGGCAGATGCACGCCGCAATGGGCGCAACGCACCATGGGTGGGGCGTCCTGTTCGCGAGGGGCGCGATTGGATTGATTGGACGCGGCAGGCGCCTTGAATTTACGCCACAGCCATATCGCGGCGAAAATCACGACGATCCAGAACAATAAACGAAGCATGATGAGCGGCTTTTCGACTGATGATCCGGCAGTTTAGCCAAGGACCCGACAAGCGCACAGCCTATTAACGCGCGGCAATAAAAAAGGGAGATCCGCAGATCTCCCTTTTCAGTGCAACCGGAGTGATCAGTCGAACACGCCGAAAGTCATGTAGCTGAACCACGAGCGGTCGGTGTTGCTCGACTCTGGTTCCGGCTCTTCGATCACGTCACCGTTTTCGTCTTTAGGCTTGAGCTCGTTCGGGATCGCGTCTTTCGCGTCCTGGAACTGCTTCTGCACGTCCTGGTTGGCGCGGGTTTCGCCCGGCGGCAGCGGTGGACGCGACTCGATCAGACCCAACGTCGCCTTGCTCAGGAACGAACGGTTGTCGGCTTCGGCAACCCGTGGCACGAACTGGCCGTCTTGCAGGCTCGGGTGGTTCGGGTAGTTGAGCTTCAGGGTTTCGAGGCTGGTGGCCGCCAGTTCATCCAGGTGCAGACGCTGATAGGCTTCAGTCATCACCGCCAGGCCGTCGCCGACCGATGGGGTTTCCTGGAAGTTTTCCACTACATAACGGCCACGGTTGGCAGCGGCTACATAGGCCTGACGGGTCAGGTAGTAGTCGGCCACGTGGATTTCGTAGGCGGCCAGCAGGTTGCGCAGGTAGATCATGCGCTGCTTGGCGTCCGGCGCGTAGCGGCTGTTCGGGTAGCGGCTGGTCAGCTGGGCGAACTCGTTGTACGAGTCGCGCGCGGCGCCCGGGTCACGCTTGGTCATGTCCAGCGGCAGGAAGCGCGCCAGCAGGCCGACGTCCTGATCGAAAGAAGTCAGACCTTTCAGGTAATACGCGTAATCCACGTTCGGGTGCTGCGGATGCAAACGAATGAAACGCTCGGCAGCGGACTTTGCAGCTTCCGGCTCGGCGTTCTTGTAGTTGGCGTAGATCAGCTCCAGCTGCGCCTGATCGGCGTAGCGACCGAACGGATAACGCGACTCCAGAGCCTTCAGCTTGGCTGTGGCGCTGGTGTAGCTGTTGTTGTCCAGGTCAGTCTGAGCCTGCTGATACAGCTCGGCTTCGCTGAGGTTTTCGTCTACGACTTCCTTCGATGAGCAAGCAGCGGTCAATGCGAGGATGGCGATCAGCAGCAGGTGTTTCACTTGCATGGCGGCTTGCGTCCCTATGACGGCCGCTGTCTTGGGCGGGGCCGTCCTGTTATGATGAGCGCCCCGTTGAAAAGCCTCGGGGCAAAAGACGCCGTATTTAACCACAAGCGCGCAGCCGAAACCAAAAGCTGTGCCGACGCACAGTCAGAGCATGTCCGATAAAATTGAACTTCGCGCAGAGGTGCCGTCCGAATTGGGCGGCCAACGCCTCGATCAAGTCGCTGCCCAACTCTTCGCTGAGCACTCTCGCTCGCGCCTTTCCGCCTGGATCAAAGAAGGTCGCCTGACTGTGGACGGGGCGGTCATCCGCCCTCGCGACATCGTGCACGGCGGTGCCATCCTTGAGCTGACTGCCGAGCAGGAAGCCCAGGGCGAGTGGATCGCCCAGGACATCGAGCTCGACATCGTCTATGAAGACGACGACATTCTGGTGATCAACAAGCCTGCGGGCCTGGTGGTGCACCCGGCTGCCGGTCACGCCGATGGCACGCTGCTCAACGCCTTGCTGCACCACGTGCCGGACATCATCAATGTCCCGCGCGCCGGTATCGTGCATCGTCTGGACAAGGACACCACCGGTTTGATGGTGGTGGCCAAGACCATTCAGGCGCAGACAAAGCTCGTTACTCAATTGCAGAGTCGCAGCGTCAGCCGCATCTATGAGTGCATCGTGATTGGCGTGGTGACGGCCGGTGGCAAGATCAACGCCCCGATCGGTCGCCACGGTCAGCAGCGCCAGCGCATGGCGGTGATGGAAGGCGGCAAGCCTGCCGTCAGCCACTATCGCGTGCTGGAGCGCTTCCGTTCCCACACCCACGTACGGGTGAAGCTGGAAACCGGTCGTACTCACCAGATTCGCGTACACATGTCGCACATCAACTTCCCGTTGGTCGGCGATCCGGCGTACGGCGGTCGTTTCCGCATTCCGCCGGCGGCAAACCCGACGATGGTTGAGTCCCTCAAGCATTTCCCGCGTCAGGCCCTGCACGCGCGTTTCCTTGAACTGGATCATCCGACGACCGGTGTGCGCATGAGCTGGGAATCACCGCTGCCAGAAGATTTCGTCTGGTTGCTGACCCTGCTCAAGCAGGATCGCGAGGCGTTCGTCGGATGAACTGGCTGACGCCGGACTGGCCTGCGCCGGCCAGCGTCAAAGCCTGCGTCACCACCCGCGAGGGTGGTGTCAGCGAGGCGCCGTTCGACAGCCTCAATCTGGGTGATCATGTCGATGATCGTCCTGAGGCCGTTGCCGAAAACCGTCGGCGCCTGACCGAGCACTTCTCTATACAGCCTGCCTGGTTGCAGCAAGTGCACGGGATTGCCGTGGCGCATGCCGATCCGGGCATCGTCGCCACCGCTGATGCCAGCTGGACAGCAACGCCGGGTATCGCCTGCGCGGCGATGACGGCGGATTGCTTGCCAGCCTTGTTCTGCGATCGCGCCGGCACTCGTGTCGCGGCCGCTCATGCCGGTTGGCGTGGTCTGGCGGCGGGCGTGCTTGAGGCCACTCTCGACAGCCTCGATGTTCCTGCTGGAGAGGTGCTTGTCTGGCTGGGCCCGGCCATCGGCCCGAAAGCCTTTGAAGTCGGCCCGGAAGTTCGGGAAGTCTTCATCAATCAATTGCCGGAAGCGGCAAATGCCTTCGTGCCGAGTCACAATGCTGGCAAGTTCATGGCTGACATCTATAAGCTGGCTCGCCTGCGTCTGGCTGAACGTGGTGTCACTGCTGTTTATGGCGGCGGTTTCTGCACCGTGACTGATCCTCGCTTCTTTTCTTATCGCCGTGCCCCGCGCACTGGTCGGTTCGCCTCCCTCGTTTGGCTCACCCGCTAAACTGTCTGATCTGCATCAACCCTCTGACGCTTGAATCTTGCAGAATCGACCGCATCTATAGCGGTATCTGGCAGGTTTCTTTATTCAGGATGGTTTTTAGGTCCGGCCTGCTCAAAAGGAAGGTGACTTATGCGAATAGACCGTTTAACCAGCAAATTACAGTTGGCCTTGTCCGACGCCCAGTCGTTGGCAGTCGGCCACGATCATCCGGCGATTGAGCCGGCGCACTTGATGCAAGCCATGCTTGAACAGCAGGGTGGTTCGATCAAACCTCTGCTGATGCAGGTCGGCTTCGACGTCAACAGCTTGCGCAAAGAGCTGACCAAAGAGCTCGACCAATTACCGAAAATCCAGAACCCGACCGGCGACGTCAACATGTCGCAGGATCTGGCGCGCCTGCTCAACCAGGCCGATCGTCTGGCCCAGCAGAAGGGTGACCAGTTCATTTCCAGCGAACTGGTGCTGCTCGCCGCGATGGACGAGAACAGCAAGCTCGGCAAGTTGCTGCTCGGCCAGGGCGTGAGCAAGAAAGCCCTGGAAAACGCGATCAACAACCTGCGTGGCGGCGACGCGGTAAACGACGCCAATCACGAAGAGTCGCGGCAGGCGTTGGATAAATACACCGTCGACCTGACCAAGCGCGCCGAAGACGGCAAGCTCGATCCGGTCATCGGCCGTGACGACGAAATTCGCCGCACCATTCAGGTTCTGCAACGGCGCACCAAGAACAACCCGGTGCTGATCGGCGAACCTGGCGTGGGTAAAACCGCGATCGCCGAAGGTCTGGCCCAGCGCATCATCAACGGCGAAGTGCCGGACGGCCTCAAGGGCAAACGTCTGCTCTCGCTGGACATGGGCGCGCTGATTGCCGGTGCCAAGTATCGCGGTGAGTTCGAAGAACGCCTGAAATCGCTGCTCAACGAGCTGTCGAAGCAGGAAGGGCAGATCATTCTGTTCATCGACGAGTTGCACACCATGGTGGGTGCCGGTAAGGGCGAAGGCTCGATGGACGCCGGCAACATGCTCAAGCCTGCACTGGCTCGTGGTGAGTTGCACTGCGTTGGCGCGACCACGCTCAACGAGTACCGCCAATATATAGAGAAGGACGCAGCCCTCGAGCGACGCTTCCAAAAAGTCCTGGTGGATGAGCCGAGCGAAGAAGACACCATCGCCATCCTGCGTGGCCTCAAAGAGCGTTACGAGGTTCACCATAAGGTGGCGATCACCGACGGCGCGATCATCGCCGCGGCCAAGCTCAGCCATCGCTACATCACCGACCGGCAACTGCCGGACAAGGCCATCGACCTGATCGACGAGGCCGCCAGCCGCATCCGCATGGAAATCGATTCCAAGCCGGAGGTGCTGGATCGTCTGGAGCGTCGCCTGATTCAGTTGAAGGTGGAATCCCAGGCGCTGAAGAAAGAAAGCGACGAAGCAGCGATGAAACGTCTGGAGAAACTCCAGGAAGAAATCGTCCGTCTCGAGCGCGAGTACTCGGATCTGGAAGAAATCTGGAACTCGGAGAAAGCCGAGGTGCAGGGTTCTGCGCAGATTCAGCAGAAGATCGAACAGTCGCGTCAGGAGCTGGAAGCCGCGCGCCGTAAAGGCGACCTGAACCGCATGGCCGAGTTGCAGTACGGGGTGATCCCGGATCTGGAGCGCAGCCTGCAAATGGTCGATCAGCACGGCAAGAGCGAGAACCAGTTGCTGCGCAGCAAGGTGACTGAAGAAGAGATCGCCGAAGTCGTGTCGAAGTGGACCGGCATCCCGGTGTCGAAAATGCTCGAAGGCGAGCGCGACAAGCTGATGAAGATGGAAAGCCTGTTGCACAAACGCGTGATCGGTCAGGAAGAAGCCGTAGTTGCCGTGTCTAACGCAGTACGGCGTTCGCGTGCCGGGTTGTCCGATCCGAATCGTCCGAGCGGCTCGTTCATGTTCCTCGGCCCGACCGGTGTCGGTAAAACCGAGCTGTGCAAGGCACTGGCCGAATTCCTCTTTGATACGGAAGAGGCGATGGTGCGGATCGACATGTCCGAGTTCATGGAGAAACATTCCGTGGCGCGTCTGATCGGTGCGCCACCGGGATACGTCGGTTACGAGGAGGGCGGTTACCTGACCGAGGCGGTGCGTCGCAAGCCTTATTCGGTGATCCTGCTGGACGAAGTCGAGAAGGCGCACCCGGATGTGTTCAACATCTTGCTGCAAGTGCTTGAAGATGGTCGCCTGACCGACAGCCATGGCCGTACGGTGGATTTCCGTAATACCGTGATCGTCATGACCTCGAACCTGGGTTCGGTACAGATCCAGGAACTGGTCGGTGATCGTGAAGCACAGCGCGCTGCAGTCATGGATGCGCTGACGTCGCACTTCCGTCCGGAGTTCATCAACCGGGTCGACGAAGTGGTGATCTTCGAGCCACTGGCGCGGGATCAGATCGCGGGCATTACCGAGATTCAGTTGGGCCGTCTGCGCAGTCGTCTGGCCGAGCGCGAGCTGAAGCTGGAACTGAGCTCGGAAGCGATGGATAAGCTGATCGCTGTCGGTTACGACCCGGTGTATGGCGCACGCCCTTTGAAGCGGGCGATTCAGCGCTGGATCGAAAACCCGCTGGCGCAGTTGATCCTTTCGGGTCATTTCATGCCAGGCGACACGGCGACCGGCACTGTCGAGAACGACGAAATCGTTTTCAACTAAGTCCAAACGCCAATGAAAATTGGCAGGCCCCACCTTGTGGGGCCTTTTTTTTCGTTAGGCTGTTGAACTCAAAGGAAAAGGCTTGTAAAGTGCGCCCCGCAGTCAGTCGCCAAGACGGTCTCAGCTCACTGAGTTGAAATCTGAAATAAGTTGCAAATCATTAACTTGAAAGCAATTTAGGGGGTTGACAGAGGTGTTCTAGGTTGTAGAATAGCGCGCCTCAGACACACGAACGCAGCGATGCGAACGAGTGACTGGAAGCAACAAGTTTCACCGTTGTAAATTGAAATATGTAGTTCCGTGATAGCTCAGTCGGTAGAGCAAATGACTGTTAATCATTGGGTCCCAGGTTCGAGTCCTGGTCACGGAGCCAATTTCAAGCCGGGGTATAGCGCAGTCCGGTAGCGCGCCTGCTTTGGGAGCAGGATGTCAGGAGTTCGAATCCCCTTACCCCGACCATATTAAAAATCCTCGTATCGAAAGATACGGGGATTTTTTTTGCCTGCGAAAAAGACGATTCCCTTCAAGTCATCATACAACTGGCCGATAGCCCGCTAACACGAGGGGACTGCCATGGCTTTCGCCCCTTGAATCTGGCCAATACAAGAATAAGGGCGTGCGTCATGTTGCTTCGTCAGTTGAATATTGCTCCCCGGGCTGCCTTGGGATTTGCCCTGATTGCGGTGTTGGTCGCCTTGCTCGGCGTGTTTGCGCTGGGGCAGATGTCGAGTATTCGCGACAGTGAAGTTGCGGTAGAAAATCAGTGGCTGCCGAGCATTCGTGGTGGCGACGAGATTCGCGAGATCATGCTGCGCATTCGCACCATCTCGTTGCGCATGGCGCTGGACCAGGATGCGAACAATATCGCCACCTACCGCGGCCAGATGGACACCCGCGACAAGGAACTGAGCGAGAAAATCGCCGCCTACGACAAACTGGTCAACACCCCGGAAGGTCAGCAGTTATACGATCAGTTCAAAAAAACCTTCGCCGCGTATCGTAGCGGCATCGCTCAATCCTTCGCCCTCGCCGAGCAGGGCAAGCGCGATGAGCTGACCAAGTTGTTGTTGGTCGATATGAAAACCGTCGTCGATGGCTCCGGCAAACAACTCAATGACCTGGCAGACCTGTTCGCCAAACAGGTCGCGGCTGAAAGCCAGAAATCCGCTGCGCATTACGATAACTCGCGCACGATTGTCAGCTTGTTCATCGCGTTGGCCGCACTGGCCACGGTGGCGCTGGCGATGATGCTCACCCGCAGCATCGTTCGACCGCTGAGCAGTGCAGTGAGTGCAGCAGAAAGTGTGGCGCAGGGTGATCTGACCCGTCCGATCGAAACTGATGGCAACGATGAAGTCAGCCGTTTGCTCAAAGCCTTGGCGACCATGCAGCAGAACCTGCGCGAGACGCTGCAAGGCATCAGCGGTTCAGCCACGCAACTGGCGAGCGCTGCCGATGAACTCAATGCGGTGACACTCGACAGTACGCAAGGGCTGCAACAGCAGAACCACGAAATCGAACAAGCCGCGACAGCGGTCAATCAGATGACGGCTGCGGTGGAAGAGGTCGCACGCAATGCGGTGTCGACCTCTGATGCGACCCGTCAATCCAGCGAGTCGGCGCATCTGGGGCAGGTGCGTGTCAGTGAGACCGCCACGGCCATCAACGCACTGGCCAGCGATGTGCAACAGACCGGCGAGTTGGTGCAATCACTGGCCAACCAATCGCAGGACATTGGCAAAGTACTCGACGTGATTCGGGCGATCGCCGAGCAGACCAACCTGCTGGCGCTCAACGCAGCGATTGAAGCGGCACGGGCCGGCGAGAGCGGGCGAGGTTTCGCCGTAGTGGCCGATGAAGTACGCGCGCTGGCTTATCGCACGCAGCAATCGACTCAGGAGATCGAGCAGATGGTCCAGGGCATGCGCAGCGGTTCGAGCCTGGCGCTGGATTCGATGCAGGCGAGTACTGCGCGTGCCACGACCACCCTGGCGTTGGCTGAGCGCGCCGGTGAGGCGCTGCAAACCATTACCGCGTCGGTGCATGAGATCCATGAGCGCAATCTGGTGATTGCCAGCGCTGCGGAAGAACAAGCGCAAGTTGCCCGCGAAGTGGACCGCAACCTGGTGAACATTCGTGATTTGTCGGTACGCTCGGCCGCCGGTGCCGACCAGACCAGTGCCTCCAGCCATGAGTTGTCGCAACTGGCCAACGCACTGCAGGGCATGGTCCGGCGCTTCCAGTTATAAACGGGCAGACGTGAAAAAGCCGCGTTTCTCTCAGGAGAAGCGCGGCTTGTTTTTTACTGCCGATCAGGCGCCGTCTTGATCTTTCAGGTGATCGAACAGGCCTTTCGGCATCTTCTTGCCATTGGCTTCAAAGTTGGCCTTCACGTTGTTGTAGGCCTCTTGCTCATCGATAAAGCCATCGTGGTTGGTGTCGATTTTGTCGAAATCGGACTTCGGCGCGACCTTCAGAAATTCGGCGCGGGAGACCTTGCCGTCGCCATCGCTGTCAGTCTTGGCCATCGAGGCATCGCCACATTTGCCTTCACCACATTTGCCTTCCGGCGCTTTCACCGAGGTTTCAGCTGAAGCGACCATGTAACCCTGCGCCAGTGGCTGGGCGGCAAACACCGAACCGGACAACATCAGGCCGCCAGCCAGTGCTGCGCCGATCATGCCAATGGATTTTTTACCGAGGGTCGAAGTACGGGACATTTGGATTCTCCTGGGCTGCACAACGCAACCACACGTTAAAGACGCAAGCCTGAGCGGTGTTGCTCGGGTGTGGCCATTAAGCGGTGGCGGTGTATCGCGACTGTGTCGCGCAGCGGGGGAGTTTGTAACCAAAGGTGGGGAAAGCGCGGCGGGGATACACTAGGAAACAGATCTTGCAATCAACATAAAATAATGTGGGAGCGAGCCTGCTCGCGAAGGCGTCGTATCAGTCGACATTAAATTCAGCTGACACAACGCATTCGCGAGCAGGCTCGCTCCCACCGGTTTACATCAATGCAGTTTCAGACGCGGTTCAGTGCCACGACCAATCTTGCTGCCGAGCATCAGCATCGCCGTGCGGAACGGCCCGTACAGCGCCATTTGGTGCATACGATACAGCGACACGTAAAACATCCGCGCCAGCCAGCCTTCGAGCATTACGCTGCCGGTCAGGTTGCCCATCAAGTTACCCACCGCCGAAAAACGCGACAACGAAATCAGCGAGCCGTAGTCGGTGTACTTGTACTCCGGCAGAGTCTTGCCTTCGATGCGCAGCTTCAGCGACTTGGCCAGCAGCGATGCCTGTTGATGCGCGGCTTGCGCCCGTGGCGGCACGTTGCGATCGGTGCCTGGTTGCGGGCAAGCCGCGCAGTCACCGAAGGCGAAGATGTTTTCGTCGCGGGTAGTTTGCAGCGTCGGCAACACTTGCAGTTGATTGATGCGGTTGGTCTCCAGGCCGTCGATGTCCTTGAGGAAACCCGGTGCGCGAATGCCCGCTGCCCAGACTTTCAGGCTGGCCTTGATCTCGTTGCCGTCGGCAGTAATCAGGCTGTCGGCGGTCACTTCGCTGACCGAAGCGTTGGTCATCACATTGACCCCGAGTTTTTCCAGGGTCTTGTGTACCGGCCCGCTGATGCGTTCCGGCAGGGCTGGCAATACTCGAGGCCCGGCTTCGATCAGGGTGATGTGCATGTTTTCCGGTTTGATCCGGTCCAGACCATAAGCCGCCAGTTCATGGGCGGCGTTGTGCAGTTCTGCCGCCAGTTCAACGCCCGTCGCACCAGCACCGACGATCGCCACGCTGATCTGCTCGACCACATCGGTTTGCCCGGCGTGTGCACGCAGATAGTGGTTGAGCAGTTGCTGGTGGAAGCGCTCGGCCTGTTTGCGGGTGTCGAGGAACAGGCAGTGTTGCGCCGCGCCCTGAGTACCAAAATCGTTGGTGGTGCTGCCGACACTGATCACCAGCGAGTCGTACTGCACTTCACGTGCCGGCACCAGTTCTACGCCGTTTTCATCGTAGGTGGCGGCCAGCTGGATTTTCTTCTGCGCACGATCAAGCCCGCTCATGCGCCCCAGCTGGAACTCGAAGTGGTTCCATTTGGCCTGGGCAACATAGTTGAGTTCGTCTTCGGAGGAGTTCAGCGATCCGGCGGCCACTTCGTGCAAAAGGGGTTTCCAGATGTGCGTCAGGTTGGCGTCGACCAACATCACGCTGGCGGTGCCGCGCTTGCCCAGAGTCTTACCCAGACGGGTAGCCAACTCCAGACCGCCGGCGCCGCCGCCGACAATAACAATACGATGGGACATGGGGATAACTCGCAAGGTTTTTAAAGGAAATCGGTGCGGTTACCCAAGCGAGCGCCAGGCAGCTCATAGCGTCAGGTAACTGATAAATCGGCTCAACAGGCCCAGACCAATGGTCACTGCCAGCACCAGCACGAGGAGCATCCACGGCCGGAATGGCCGGCGCTCGACTCGGTGTTGGGACAGTTGCAGGTACTCTTCGACATGTTTCTGGTCTTCGGGGTTCAGGCGGCTGGTCATATTTGCCTCGTCAGGTAGACGTTGCTGAATGGGCAGAAGCTACAGCGGTTTTTATCCGGGGTTGAACGCAGCATAGCCGCTGTCCGGAACCGGTTCGACGCTCACACTATCTTCGAGGCGAATGATCCCGCTTTGTAACACCCGCGCGGTAATTCCGCCATGCCCGCGCACGGCTTGAAAGGTGCCGGGGCCAAGGTTGTTTTGCAGACGTGCGCAGGGCTGACACCAACCCGTGGTTTCGAATATTGCCTGACCGATGCGAAAGCGCCGACCCTTGAGGCTAAACAAATTGATACCGCTGATAACGAGATTGCGCCGCAAGTCTTCAGGGCTGACGGGTTGATCGTCGGGGCGGCCCAACAATGCGCTGATCACCGCCAGATGTTCCCACTGGATCAGCGTTACCTGCCGCGCATTACGCACACCGGGGCGTGCATGATCGCCGGTCAGCCCGGCCTCAAGTCGCGCCTCCACGGCATCCAGTTCGATCATCGGCCCACGGGATTCAGGGCGCACGCCAATCCAGCGCACACGGCCGGTTTGCGGCACATCGGCGATCAATTGCTGAAGTGGTGTCACAGGCTGATCCCGACGTCAAAGACGATGCTGCGGCCGAGGTTGCTGCGCAGAAAATCCGGCGCATCCGGGTGGGCGAACAGCACACGGGCAAACGTCGGGCCGACGAGTGACAGCGAGCGCCAGCCTTGGCGCAGATATTCGGTCGGCGGGGGGAAATGGCTGTTCAGGTCCAGCACCTCACGTTTAAGACTGGCGAAGGCGATGATATCCAGTTCGCCCAGATCCATACCGCGTTCCTTGTAGTTGTGGGCTTTTTTGCGCAAGGTCGGCGCCAGTCGCATCAGAAATTCATTGGCCGGGATGCGTTTGGGCTTGGCTTCGCGGCGCACCAGTTGGCTGAGGGAAAAGGCGCTGCGGCGGCGCTGCAGTTCGTCGCGCCATTCGTCGTTTAGTCGGCGTCCCTCGTCGAGCACGAAGAACACCTCGAAATTGGCATCGCGAAACAGTACATCCGGCGGTTCGCCGGCCGGCGCGAATTCGTCAGCACGATAGGGAATGTTCAGGCCTTGCAGCAGGCGTTGGCAGACCCAACGCTCACGCTCCCATTTGCGGGCATTGGACAGAAAGGCGTTGGCCTGCTCGGCCGCGATGGTCAGCAGGCGTAAATAATCTGAGTCATCCATAGGCCCAAGCTTAGCGTTCAAATGCGACAAGCAGAAAGCTTTGCTTGAACCGCCCGTTCACCTTGTCCTTGTAGGAGCTGCCGAAGGCTGCGATCTTTTGATCTTGCTCTTAAATAAAAAAATCAAAAGATCGCAGCCTTCGGCAGCTCCTACAGCTGAATGTCGATGGAGGGTGAGGGAATGATTGGAGCTGAACTGCTTTCGACGGCGAGCCTGACGCTCGGCTGGCTGATTTATGTGCCGGTGCTGCTCTGGGCGATTGCGCGTGCGCCGTGGGTCGAGTTGTTCAGCGACAGCCGCCGTCAGCATCTGTTGTTTGGTACCGTGTTCGCCTTGTTTCTGTTGTGGCTGGTGCGCAGGGATTTCGACACGGGCGTGTCTTATCACTTCATCGGCATGACGGCGGTAACGTTGCTGCTGGACTGGCCGCTGGCGATTGTCGGTGGCCTGGTCGCGCAGATCGGTCTGGTGCTACTGGGTCGTCAGGATCTGCTGGCCATTGGGGTCAATGGTTCGCTGCTGATTCTGTTACCGGTGTTGATCACCGAATGCGTGGCGATCGTCGTCGAGCGCGCACAGCCACGTAATCCGTTCGTTTATATCTTCTGCTCCGGTTTTTTTGCCGCCGCGCTTTCAGCGTTGTTGTGCCTGATCCTGAGCCTGACGCTGCTGTGGTACGACGGTCTCTTTGCCATGCCGGAGTGGCTGGAGGATTTCGTCGGTTATCTGTGGCTGCTGCTGTTTCCCGAAGCGTTCATCAACGGCATGATCATCAGTGCGCTGGTGGTATTCAGTCCGGAATGGCTGGAGACCTTCAACCGCACGCGCTACCTTTCGGCGCCATGGAAGGACGACGACCCCAAGTCTTGATCCACATCAAACCCGTCCGGCGCGGGAAATTTCATGCTCGCGCAAATCTCTTCAGGAGCGGCGGCATGAGTGTTTACGAATGGGCAAGGCAGGAAACCCGGCAGAGTCTGGACATGGCGCAGGAGGTGGGCTTTGACCCAGGGTTGAGTTTGCGCGCCTTGCTCAGTGCCGTGGTGCAGCAGAGCAAGGCCGTGCGCAACGCCGAAGACCTGGCTGACGAGTTGCGCTTTCTGGCGGAAAACCTCGATGACGATCAGGACTACGGCTTTATGCGGCCCTGACCGGATCAGTGACGCGGATCGAAATCGCCGGAAAACATTTCGTCCTCGGCGTCCGGTGCAACCGGAATTTTGTGTTCTTCGGAGGCCCAGGCGCCGAGGTCGATCAGTTTGCAGCGCGCGGAGCAGAATGGTCGAAATTCGCTTTCAGGCGTGAATTCCACGGGGGCGCCACAGGTCGGGCATTCAACGGTGGGGATCTGGCTCATGCTTGGCCTCCGGATAAAGTCAGGTAAAAGTGATGCAGACGCTCGACTTCGCTGTGCAGCCAGGCGAGGTCGCGGTCGTTGACCACCACGTCGTCGGCGCGGCTCACACGGTCTTCGCGGCTCGACTGAGCCTTGAGGATCGCCTGAACCTGCTGCTCGCTGGTCTGGTCACGCTGCAAGGTACGTTCGATCTGCAATTGTTGTGGTGCGTCGATCACCAGGATGCGTTGGGTCATCGCGTATTGCCCGGACTCGATCAGCAGTGGCGAAACCAGAATCGCGTACGGCGATTTTGCCAGCGCCAGGTGATGGGCGATTTCTTCGGCGATCAACGGATGCAGCAGCGCTTCGAGCCAGCGACGTTGCTCCGGCAATTCGAAGATCAGTTTGCGCAGGGCTGCACGGTCCAGCGTGCCATCGGCCTGCAGCACGCCGGGGCCGAAATGCTCGGCAATCTGCGCCAGCGCCGGACGCCCGGGTTCAACCACCCAACGCGCCGCGTGATCAGCATCCACCACGTGGATACCCAGATCAATGAAGTGCTGAGCCGCCGCGCTTTTGCCGCTGCCGATGCCGCCGGTGAGGCCGAGAATCCAGGGTTTTTCCACAGGGGTATTCATTTCAAACCGACAAACTGCCAATAGAAGTCGGTTATTTGACCACCCCAGAGCAAGGCAATCCAGCCGGCAATTGCCAGATAGGGGCCGAAGGGGATCGGCGTCGAGGTTTTTTGCTCGCGCAGACGCAGAAAAATCACCCCGATAATGGCGCCGACCAATGATGACAGCAGGATCGTCAGCGGCAAAATCTGCCAGCCGCCCCAGGCGCCGAGCAGCGCCAACAGCTTGAAATCACCATGGCCGATGCCGTCCTTGCCGGTCAGCAGTTTGAACAGCCAGAACACCGACCACAGCGCCATGTAACCGGCCACCGCGCCCCACAGTGCATCGTGCAACGGCACGAACACGCCGAAGCTGTTGACGATCAACCCCAGCCACAGCAGCGGCAGCACCAGCACATCGGGCAGCAGTTGGTGTTCGGTGTCGATCAGGCTCATCGCCAGCAAACCCCAGGTGAGGAAGATCAGCACGCACGCCGGCCAACCGAAACCGAAGTGCCAGGCGATGAAGGCCGAGAGCAACCCACTGATCAGTTCGGTCAACGGATAGCGTTTGCTGATGGGCGCCGCGCACGCTGAACAACGCCCACGCAGCCACATATAACTGAGCAGAGGAATGTTTTCCCACGGGCGGATCCGGTGGGCGCAATGCGGGCATTCGGAGTGCGGTAGCATCAGGTTGTAGGTGGGCAGCGGCGTCTCGCCGGGCAAACCGAGCACATCATGGGCCTGTTGACGCCAGTCGCGTTCGAGCATTTTCGGCAGGCGCCAGATCAGCACGTTAAGGAAACTGCCGACCACCAGACCGAGCAGCAGGGCGGTGAAGACAAACGCCAGCGGATACAGGGCAAACAGTTCGTCGATAGGCATGTCAGATCGCTGAGCCGAGTTGGAAAATCGGCAGGTACATGGCCACGACCAGCCCACCGACGATCACCCCCAGCACTACCATGATGAATGGCTCCATAAGGCTGGTGAGGTTGTCGACCATGTTATCCACTTCCTCTTCGTAAAACCCCGCGACCTTGTCGAGCATCTCGTCCAGCGCGCCGGACTCTTCGCCGATCGCGGTCATCTGTACGGCCATGTTCGGAAATACCCCGGTGCTGCGCATCGAAAAATTCAGCTGCATGCCGGTCGAGACGTCCTGACGAATCCGCAACACGGCACGCTTGAACACTACGTTGCCGGTGGCGCCGGCCACCGAGTCGAGCGCTTCCACCAGCGGCACACCGGCAGCGAATGTGGTCGACAGGGTTCGAGCGAATCGCGCCACGGCGGACTTGTACATCAGCGTGCCAACCAAGGGCAGTTTCAACAGCCAGGTGTCTTTGCGATCACGTAATGCCTGAGAGGTTTTCAGTGCGTGGCGGGTACCAAAGATCGCCGCGACCAGCGCTCCGAGAATCGCCCACCACCATTGCTGCATGAATTCCGACAGACTGATCACCATCAGGGTGAAGGCCGGCAGTTCAGCGCCGAAACCGGAAAACACCGACTGAAATTGCGGCACCACTTTAACCAGCAGGATCCCGGTCACGACTGCCGCCACCAGCACCACGGCGGTGGGGTAGGTCATGGCTTTTTTGATCTTGGCCTTTAGCCGTTCGCTTTTTTCCTTATAGGTCGCGACCCGTCCCAGCAACGTGTCGAGGGCGCCGGACTGCTCGCCCGCATCGACCAGGTTGCAATACAACTCGTCGAAATACTGCGGCTTCTTGCGCAGGGCTGTGGCGAAGCTGTTACCGGCCGCAACCTCCTGTTTGACCTCGTCCACCAGCTTGCGCATGGCCGGGTTTTCAAAGCCTTCGCCAATGATGTCGAACGACTGCAGCAACGGCACACCGGCCTTCATCATGGTTGCCATTTGTCGGGTGAACAGAGCGATGTCCTGGGCCTTGATGCGTTTGCCAAAACTCAACAACGACGCGGATTTTTTGCGCACCTTGCCGGGATTGATCCCCTGTTTACGCAGTTGTGCCTTGATCAGTGCCGGATTCTGTCCACTGAGTTCACCGGTGACTTTGCTGCCTTTCCTGTCTGTACCTTCCCAGGCATAAATACTGATTTTCGCTGCCTTGACCGCCATGTTCAGTCCTTGGTGACCCGGTTGATTTCTTCAAGGCTGGTGATGCCTTGCATGGCCTTGTGCAGCCCGGAGGTGCGCAGGTCGTCGAAGCCATCGCGGCGCATCTGCAGGTCGATTTCCAGCGAGTTGCCTTCGGCCATGATCAAACGTTGCAGCTCTGGTGTGTTCTTCACCACTTCATATATCCCCACGCGTCCTTTGTAGCCGCCGTTGCAGTGATCGCAACCGACCGGCTCGTAGATCGTGAAATGGCCGATGCGTTCCTCGGGGAAACCTTCCTTGATCAAGGTTTCGCGGGGGATCTCGATGGGTTTCTTGCAGTGGCTGCACAGTTTGCGCGCCAGGCGCTGGGCGATGATCAGGCTGACCGAGGTGGCAATGTTGAAGCCGGGAATGCCCATGTTGTGCAGGCGCGTCAGGGTTTCCGCGGCGCTGTTGGTGTGCAGGGTCGAGAGCACCAGGTGACCGGTCTGCGCAGCCTTGATCGCAATCTCTGCAGTTTCCAGATCACGGATCTCGCCGACCATGATCACGTCCGGGTCCTGGCGCAGAAACGAGCGCAGCGCCTGAGCAAAGTCGAGTCCTTGTTTGGGATTGACGTTGACCTGGTTGATGCCTTCCATGTTGATCTCTACCGGGTCTTCAGCGGTGGAGATGTTGATGTCGACGGTATTGAGGATATTCAGGCCGGTGTAGAGCGACACGGTTTTACCCGACCCGGTGGGGCCGGTGACCAGAATCATGCCCTGTGGCTGCTTGAGTGCGGCCATGTACAGATCCTTCTGCTCGGGCTCATAGCCGAGGGCGTCGATTCCGATCTGCGCGCTGGACGGGTCGAGAATCCGGATCACCACTTTTTCGCCCCACAGAGTCGGCAGGGTGTTGACGCGGAAATCGATCGACTTGCTCTTCGACAGACGCATCTTGATCCGCCCGTCCTGCGGTTTGCGCCGTTCCGAGATATCGAGGCTGGCCATGACTTTCAGGCGCGCGGCGATGCGCCCGGCCAGTTGAATCGGTGGCTTGGCCACCTCGCGCAGGATGCCGTCGGTGCGTACCCGCACCCGGTAGTTTTTCTCGTAAGGCTCGAAGTGCAGGTCGGAAGAGCCACTCTTGATCGCGTCGAGCAGCATCTTGTGAACGAAACGCACCACCGGTGCATCGTCGGCATCGAGGCCACCGATGGCGTCCTGCTTGCTGTCGTCGATGGATTCGACATCGAGGCCATCAAGATCGACATCGGCCATGTCTTCCAGGCCACTGGCGTGGGTGTCGAAGAATTTCTCGATGGCATCGGTGAGCTTGTCGTCCTCGACCAGAATGGCTTCGGTGCTCAGTCCGGTGCTGAACTGAATGTCGTTGATCGCTTGATGATTGCTCGGGTCGGAGATGCCGACGAACAGCTTGTTGCCGCGTCGCCACAAGGGCAGGGCATGGTGTTGACGAACCAGTTTTTCGCTGACCAGGCCCTTGGGCTGGGTTTCCTTGTCGAGGCAATTGAGATCGAGGAACGCCATGCCGAAATGCTCGCTGGCAATCTCGGCCACTTGCCAGCTCTTGACCAGTTTGTTCTGCACCAGATAGCTGACCAGCGACAAGCGATTACGCTGGGCCTGTTGCCAGGCTTGCTGGGCACTTTTTTCTGTCAGCAGTTCAGCCTGCACCAATTGCTTGGCCAGACCGCTCAGAGCGATGTCATTCATGGGAATTCCGCACACTTACAGTTCATGACTTATAGCCTAGTCAAGTGACAGCGCCAAACACGGCGGGTGCAGGTGACAAAAAGTGTCAGATAGTGCGGTTGCGAGTTGTAGGAAATGGCGTCGTAGGCGGTTCGGGCCCCATGGGCGGGGCCTGGGGGGCATTGGCATGGCCTATGCTGCACCCCTTTCAGATCATGAGATTTCGACTCATGCATGGAGCGTGTCTATGAAAAAACAACAAGGTTTTACTCTGATCGAGCTGTTGATCGTGGTGGCGATCATCGGGATTCTGGCGACCATCGCCTTGCCGCAGTATTCCAAGTATCAGGCGCGGTCGAAGGTGACCGCGGGGCTGGCGGAAATCAGTGCGATGAAGGTGCCGTTCGAGGACACCATCAACCAAGGTACCGCTCCGGATATAACCGCTGTGAATGGCGGTACAACCACCACCTCCAACTGTACGTTGGCGGTTACAGGCACAGCGGCGACGGGCGCTGGCAGCATCAGTTGCACGCTGCTCAACGCTCCGGGACCGGTACTGGGTAAAACCATCACGCTCACTCGTTCCGGCGCTGCTACCGGTAATACCTCTGGTGTGTGGACCTGTGGCACTACTGTTAACGCGGATTATTCGCCAAAAGGCTGTACCGCCACCGGTACGTGATTGCTAGCGTGTGATGACCAAATGCCCTGCCACGCAGGGCATTTTTCTTTACTCGGTGAAAATAAAAGTCTCAATAATTTCAGCGTCTTAGGAACTTTCCAAAAAACCGCAACTTGCATGTGAATATTCCCCCGGTCATGCAATTTGCATGAATCCGGAATTTTTCATTATCTATAAGCTATTGATTTGTATAGGTTTTGTATCTTTCAAAAAGTTGGCACAACGTTCGCAACTACCTCGGTAACCCTGCTGACAAGTAATCCAGCAGACTTTCCAGAAAAACAGGAGTTACTCGTATGAAGAAGTTCGCTATCACTGCCGCTGCTGCTACCGCGCTGACCCTGACCATGACCGGCGCTTTCGCACAAACCACTCAGGCCACCCAGGCTCCAATGACTCTGGCCGCCGGTGAAATGACCAAGGCTAAAGAAACTACTTCCGATACCTGGATCACCACCAAAGTCAAAAGCGACCTGGTTACCGAAAAAGGCATTCCAGGTACTGACATCAAAGTAGAAACCAACAAAGGCGTTGTGTCGCTGTCGTCGACCGTAGCTATCACCGAAGCTCAGAAAACCACAGCCGTGAACATCACCAAGAAAATCAAAGGCGTCAAAGCGGTCTCCGCTGACGGCCTGAAAGCCGAGTAAGGCATGACTTCTCGCCTGGACCGGGAGAAGGCGCGACAGACGGGCTGAGCAATACGTCTGCCGCAACTTTAGAGTTCATGCGAACGGTCACACGGATGTGACCATTACAGGCCCCGGCACTAGTGTCGGGGCCTGTTCTATTTCAGGGGCTGCACAAAACAATTGTGGGAGTTGGTGTTGGATCAGTTACCGCGTTTGCTGGTGATCTGCCGCAGGCGATTGCCGTCGAAGCGCAGGTATTGATACATACCGTTGTTCGGGCCGTAGGTCCATTCCTCGACCTGAAACTCTTCGCGTCGATTGGCGCTGCGCTTGTAGCCGAGTAAATCTCGGCTGACCGGTTCACCGCATTTCTGCAGCACCTCGCTTGAACGGTCTCCGAGACTGATCAACTGGCTACCACAGCGCAGCGTATCGGACCCCGAGGCGTGACTGGCCGCGAACGTCATTGCGATCAAGGCCAGCCACTGCAGTTTCATCACTCGGCATCCAGATGCATTTGCGTCACCACGCGGCCATCGCTTTCGGCCTCGCCCAGGTTGGCGTCGATGAAGTACACACGGTCGTCTGCCAGTTGGCCTTTATCGACGAGGTAGTCCTTGATGCTGCTGGCACGGTCCTGACCCAATTGGCGCAGCAACACATCGCTGCCACTCCAGAACTGGATCACCCCTTCGCGCATCTTCGCCGTGCGTTCTTCCTTGCCCAGATCCTTCCATTCGGCCGGTGGCTGGGTTTTCAGACGAGTACGGTAGATGCCTTCGAGCAGTGGGCCTTTCTCGCCCTCCGGCACTTGCAGCAGCGACGCCTGAGCCGGGACTTTATCGCCACGACGCTGGAGCATCTTGTAGTAGTTGTACTGATATTCACGTTCCAGACGCTGCTCGGCGAGCAACGGGCCGTCACTGCTTTTGGCGGCCGTGCCTTCGATTTCCAGGCGCAGTGCCGGACGTTCCTTCAGTGCCTGGGACAGTTTGACCAGCGCGGCTTCGGCATCCTTGCTCAAATCGCTTGAACCCGGTGCAAACGACACGGTGCCGAGGTCTTCCGAACCGCCGCCACTGATCAGTCCGCCAATCATTTTGAATGGCGCGGCAGCGGCTTTGACGATCAGGTTGCGCAGGGTCTGCCAGACAATCGGCATCACGCTGAACTGCGGGTTGTTCAAGTCGCCGGTCACCGGCAATTCGATGGAGATCTTGCCGTCGACGTCCTTGAGCAGGGCAATCGCCAGCTTCAGTGGCAGGCTCACGGCATCCGGGCTGTCAACTTTTTCGCCGAGCTGCAATTGTTCGACCACCACTTTGTTTTCGGCTTTGAGCTGGCCCTTGGTGATCAGGTAATGCAGGTCGAGGTTGAGCCGACCCTTGCGGATGCGGTACCCGGCGAATTTACCGGAGTAGGGCGTCAACGTCGTCAGCTCGACGCGTTTGAAACTGGTGGCGATGTCGAGGCTGGCCATCGGGTCGAAGGGATTGACCGCGCCCTTGATGGTCACCGGTGCGTAGCGGTCGACCTTGCCTTTGATGTCGACGCTGGCCGGCTTTGCCTGACGGCTGTCGATGGTGCCGATCTGGCCGTTGAGCTGCTGTACGGCAGTGGCGAAGTTCGGTGTCAGGCTGAAGTCGGCGAAGTTGGCCGAGCCGTCGTTGATGGCGATACCGCCGATGTGAATGCCCAGCGTTTTTTCATTGCTGGCCGGTTTCGCCGCTGTGGTTTTTGTGCCGCTGTCGGCGGGCTGCGGGATCAGCAGATCATCAATGTTGGTGGTGCGATCATCGTTGATCATGAATCGCGCGTACGGCTGGAAGAGGTTGATCTTGTCGATCGACAGGCTGTCGCCGTGCTGATAATTCAGGCCTTCGACCACCACTTGCTGCCACTTGAGGAAATCGCGGGTTTTCAGGGTGTCGAGCGTGTGCAGTTGATCGATCTGCGCGCGGCCGGTCACGCTGAGCGCCAGCGGTTCGGTGCTCTTGAGGTTGACCTTCAGGTCACTGCCGAGCATGCCGCTGCGCAGTTCGAGGCGAATGAACGGATTGATGTAGGACTGCGCGACACGCAAGTCGATGTCCTGGGTTTTCACATTAAGCTGGGCGTTGACCGGGGCGAGATTGACGGTGCCGTCTGCGGTGATCTTGCCTTGCTTGCCCACGCCGCTGTCGAGCTTGAGCTTGAAGGGCGAACCGTTGAGGCTGTCGAAATCCTGCAGATCGACATTCAGCGGGGTGATGTCCAGGGCAACGGCCGGTTGGGCCGAGCGGTCGGCCAGATGCACGGTGTAGTTGCGCAATTGCACGTCTTTGAGCAGCACCTGCCATGGCTTGCTCGGCGCAGTTGGTTCAGCTTTCGGCGAGTCGGCAGCGGCTGGCGTGTTCGCCGGTTCTGCGGCGGCTTTGGCGGCCGGTTTCGACGGTTGGCTGGCGAACAGTTTCTGCCAGTCCAGTTGGCCGTCAGCTTCGAGCGCCGCCCAGGTTTCCAGTTTGTTGCTGCGGATCTTGCCGACTATGACTTGTTGCTTGGCCAGGTCCACTGAGGTTTCGCTGACATCAAGGCGTTCCAGTTTCGCCAGTGGCCGCCCGTCCGGAGCCTTGATGGCGAACGGCGCGATGCTGACCGCCACATTGTTCAACTGCAGTTCGGTTTCTTTCGACAGATTGAGTTTGTATTCGCTGCTGAGACTGATCACGCCGTCCTCAAGCACCAAGGGCACTGAGTCACGCACGTAAGGCCAGAAGGCTTTCATCTTGCCGTCGGTGACTTTCAGGGTGCCTTCGGAGGTGAACGGGATCAGGCTGAAATTGCCGCTCCAGTCGATCCGGCCACCGGCCGGGCCGATGGCGACCAGCGTCATGTCGGCGCTGTCTTCGGGCAAGGTGCTGAGGTTCTTCAGTTCGAAGCTGAGATCGTCGTAGAGAAACTCGATGGGTTCGCTCGGGCGCACGTCCTCAAAGTGCACGACGCCGCCAGCCAGTTTGATGTTGTCGATGCGTAGCGGGAACGGTTTGGCGTTGGGATCGGCGGGTGTCGGCTCACTGGCCGGTACGTTGAACAGGCCCAGCAGGTTGAGCTTGCCGTCTTTGGCGAAAAGAATTTCGGTCTTCGGCTTGTCCAGCTCGATGTTCGCCAGATGCAGGGCTTTGGTCCACAGGCTGTCGATTTGCAGGTCGGCATACAGGCGACCGAAGCCAATCTGTTCCTTGCCCGGCTCGCCGATGACCAGCCCCCACAGAGTGACTTCAAGGCTGAACGGGTTGAGCTCGATACGCTGGATATGCGCAGGCACCGTCGCGTAATTGGCCAGTTGCTGATTGGCCACACGCAGGGCGATGCCCGGCAAAATCAGAAACCCTAGCAGGCTGTAGAGGGCCAGAGCAGTCAACAAGGCGCCAATCGCGCGAATCAATCCTTTGGGCATGTGCGGCTTCATCTGTCTGAATCGGAGTGCCTTGGAGTATGGCACGCGATTCTGGTTCCGAAGTAATAGCCGTGCTGCAGGATTGTTCAGATTCTTCTGTAGGAACTATTCGTAGCCCATACAAACTCCCTGCAGGAGCTGCCGCAGGCTGCGATCTTTTGATGTTGTTTGTAAGAAGATAACGTCAAAGGATCGCAGCCTGCGGCAGCCCCTACAGGGGGGCCTTTTATAGTTGCAGGATCAGGGTTTTCAGCGGCGGTTGCTGGTCCATGGACGGGAAGTCGGCGCCCGGGGTCATCACGCTCCACTCGCGCACTGGCCGGCCAGCCTTTTCGGCGCAGCGCAGTACCTGCTCGCGCCAGTCGTCCATGCTGACTTTCGCCAGGTTGTTGCAGCAGATCAGCACGCCGTTGTCGGCGGTGGTCAGCAGGGCGGGTTTGAGCAGGCTTTGATAGTCGCGCAGCAAGTCGACGGTGCCGAATGCGCTCTTGGCCCACGCCGGCGGATCGAGCAGGACCAGATCGTATTGATGCTGTTCCAGACGCTGATAGCTCGGCAGTTTCTGCCCGCGTCGCTGGCTGATCGGCAGACCTGCGAGTTGGCGAATGGCCGGGAAGTAGTCCGACTGAATGAACTCCATTTCCGGTAACTGCGGGTTAAGCAGACCGTTTTCGCGCCCGACCGCCAGATTGCCTTCGGCGAAATCCAGATTGCACACTTCACGCGCGCCACCGGCAGCCGCACTAAGACCGACGCCGCAGGTGTAGGCAAACAGGTTGAGCACGGATTTGCCCTTGGCGTGATTCTTGACCCAGCCACGTGTGTTGCGCAGGTCGAGGAACAGCAGCGGATCTTGTCCGGCGTGGCGGCCGCGTACGCGGTAATTCAGGCCCCATTCGTGACCGACCAGATCGGCGAGCGCAGCGTCGTCAGCTTTGTAGACAATGTCATCCCGGTCGATGCGCGAGTTGCCGCGAGAGCGGTCGTTGTAGACCAGCAAGGTGTCCAGGCCCAGCGTCTGATTGACCATGGCATGCAGTTGCAGCAGGTCGTCACGTTCCAGCGTCTGGTGAAAGCTTTGTACCAGCAGTTGCGGGCCATAGCGGTCGATGGTCAGGCCGCCGGCGCCCTCCTGGCTGCCGTGGAACAGCCGATAGCAATCGGTGCCCTGGCGGTGCAACTCGGCCAGCAGATCCTGGCGTTGATCGAGGGCGGCGCGCAGCGCCTGATTCAAGGAAGACATGCGGGCGCCTTGCTGGAGAGAATGGGGGCGCGGGAGTTTAGCAGCTTGGCGGGCAATCGAGTTGCGCCCTTCGCGAGCAGGCTCGCTCCCACATGGGAATGCATTCCAAAGGTGGGAGCGAGCCTGCTCGCGAAACTTTTAGGTCAGCAAGCCCATCCGGCGTTTAGCTCTTTGCACTGAGCCATTGCGCATCGCCCAGCGCAGCATCGGTGCGCTGCGTCTGACGCTGGCGCGAATCAACTGGCGTTGCAGCGAACTCTGGCGGACATCGAACATGTCGCTGGCCCAGTCCGGTAGCAGGTCGATGCCGGCCTTCATCATCAGATCGCCCAACGGCCGCGCCAGAACACTGGGCGCCGGCGCGTCGAGCAGCAGGCGCAAGACTTCACGGCTGCGCTCGTCGCACAGCAACTGCGGGCGCATGCGTTGCAGATAAGCCGCCACCGCTTGCCGCGATTTCGGCACATCCCGCGCACCCAGGCGCTCGGCAATCAACGCGATTTCCGCGTAGTAACGATCCTGATCCGCCCCCGACAACTGCGGATTGCGATAGCGCAGATGTGCCGCGAGAAAATTGCTGACCTCGGCCACATGCACCCACGTCAGCAAGTCCGGATCGCTCGCCGCATAGGGCCGACCATCCGGTGCAGTGCCGACCACTTGCAGGTGAATGGTGCGCACTTTCTCGATCAGCCAGTCGGCGTCCTTTCGCGAGCCGAACGTAGTGCCGGAAACAAACTGACTGGTACGCCGCAAGCGCCCGAGCATGTCTTCACGGAAATTCGAATGATCCCAAACTCCGGCCAACGCCAGTGGATGCAAAGCTTGCAGCAACAGCGCGCTGATACCACCGATCAACATGCTGCTGAAATCACCGTGCACCTGCCAACTGATCGAGTCGGGGCCAAACAGACCGGGATCGCCCTTGGGGTTTTCCAGATCGAGTTGACCGAGGGACAGCCCGGTCAGGCTCATGAGTTGGTGTTCAATACGACTGCGGATGAATTCCATGACCACTCAGTGAAGAAGGGCGGGCGCGGCCGGTTGAACGCGCCCGGGGTGTTACTGATTGAGGCGCTTGTCGATCAGGCCTTGCACCACACTAGGATCAGCCAGGGTCGAGGTGTCACCGAGGCTGTCGAGTTCGTTGCAGGCGATCTTGCGCAAGATGCGCCGCATGATCTTGCCTGAGCGGGTTTTCGGCAAGGCCGGCGCCCACTGGATCAGGTCCGGTTTGGCGAAACTGCCGATTTCCTTGCTGACGTGGGCCAATAGTTCTTTCTTCAACTCGTCATTGGGTTCGGCACCGTTCATGGGCGTGACGAAGGCGTAGATGCCCTGACCTTTGACGTCGTGCGGGTAACCGACCACGGCGGCTTCGGCGATGCTGTCGTGCAGCACCAATGCGCTTTCCACTTCAGCCGTGCCGATGCGGTGGCCGGAGACATTGATCACGTCATCGATGCGCCCGGTGATCCAGTAATCACCGTCCTCATCGCGACGCGCGCCGTCGCCGGTGAAGTAGTAACCGGGGTAGGGTTTGAAATAGGTGTCGACCATCCGCTGTGGGTCGCCGTAGACGCTGCGGATCTGTGCCGGCCAGCTCGACTTTATTGCCAGCACGCCGCTGCCGGCACCTTTGATTTCCTTGCCGTGCTCATCAAGCAACACCGGTTGCACGCCGAACATCGGTTGCGTGGCGCAACCGGGTTTGATCCGTTGTGCGCTGACCAGCGGGCTGAGCATGATGCCGCCGGTTTCGGTCTGCCACCAGGTATCGACGATGGGGCAGCGCTGTTCTCCTACGACGTTGAAATACCATTCCCACGCTTCCGGGTTGATCGGCTCACCGACGCTGCCGAGTAATCTTAGGCTGGCGCGCGAGGTTTCCTTCAGCGGTTCGGCACCTTCGCGCATCAACGCGCGCAGAGCCGTCGGTGCGGTATAGAAGATGTTGACCTTGTGTTTATCGATGACCTGCCAAAATCGTGAACTGCTCGGGTAGCTCGGCACGCCTTCGAACATCAGCGTGGTCGCGCCGTTGGCCAGCGGCCCATAGACGATGTAGCTGTGGCCGGTGACCCAACCGACGTCAGCGGTGCACCAGAACACTTCGCCGTCGCGATAATCGAGCACGTACTTGAAGGTCATCGCCGCTTGCAGCAGGTAGCCGCCAGTGGTGTGCAGCACGCCTTTGGGTTTGCCGGTGCTGCCAGAGGTGTAGAGGATGAACAGCGGATCTTCGGCGTCCATCGGTTCCGGTGGGCAATCGTCGCTGACATCGCGCACGGCCTGGTGATACCAGAGGTCGCGGCCTTCGAGCCAATCGACGTTGCCTTGGGTGCGTTCGACCACCACGACGGTGCTGACGTCCGGGCAACTTTGCAGGGCTTTGTCGACGTTCTGCTTGAGCGGCACGAACTTGCCGCCGCGTACGCCTTCGTCGGCGGTGATCACCGTGCGGCAGTCGGCGTCGAGAATGCGGTCACGCAGGGAGTCTGGGGAGAAGCCGCCAAATACCACCGAGTGAATCGCGCCAATTCGCGAACACGCGAGCATGGCGTACGCGGCTTCGGGGATCATCGGCATGTAGATGCACACCCGGTCGCCTTTTTTCACGCCACGGCTTTTCAGCACGTTGGCCAGGCGGCAGACATGGTGGTGGAGTTTTTTGTAAGTGATTTGCGCCGATTCGGCCGGGTCGTCGCCTTCCCAGAGCAGGGCAGTCTGTTCGCCGCGTTTTTCCAAGTGGCGGTCGATGCAGTTGTAACTGACGTTCAGTTTGGCGCCGCCAAACCAGACAGCTTCACCGGTTTTCAGGTCGTAGCGCTGGACGGTCTGCCACGGTGTGCTCCAGTCGAGGAAACGCGTGGCCTGCTCGGCCCAGAAGGCAGTGGGGTGTTCAATCGATTCGCGGTACAGGCGCCGATAGTCTTCCTGACTCAATTGCGCAGCCCGGCGGACGGCATCGGCTTTGGGGAACGTGCTGATATCGAACATGACGGTTCCTTATTCTTGTGGTGCGACAGGAATAAAGATGCGCCGAGCGATGCAGAGGTTCAAGTCATGTGTAAAACAACTGTGGGAGCGAGCCTGCTCGCGAATGCGGTGTGTCAGTCAACAAAGATGCTGAATGACACACCGCATTCGCGAGCAGGCTCGTTCCCACATTGGAGATGGGTTGCCCACTGGAATTGTGGGCAACCCGTTCACATCAACCGCGGTGACGTCCGCGGAAATAGTTGATCAGGCCCTGGGTGGAAGGGTCATCAGCAGTGGTTTCATCGCTGCCGACCAGGCGGTTGTAGACGCCTTTGCCCAGTTCCTTGCCCAACTCAACGCCCCACTGGTCGAAGGCGTTGATGCCCCAGACCACGCTCTGCACGAACACTTTGTGTTCATACATGGCAACCAATGCGCCAAGACGACGCGGGCTGATGCGTTCAACCACAAGGGTGTTGCTCGGACGGTTGCCCGGGATCACCTTGTGCGGCGCGAGTTTGTGCACCTGCTCTTCGCTCATGCCCTTGTCGCGCAGTTCCTGCTCGGCTTCCGGCAGGGTCTTGCCGAGCATCAGCGCCTGGCTCTGCGACAAACAGTTGGCGTAAAGCCACTGATGGTGGTCGGAGACCGGATTGAAACTGACGATCGGCACAATGAAATCGGCCGGAATCAGTTGGGTGCCTTGGTGCAGCAACTGGTGGTAAGCGTGCTGACCGTTGCAGCCGACGCCGCCCCAGATCACCGGACCGGTATCGGTCGACACCGGCGTGCCATCCTGACGTACGCTCTTGCCGTTGGATTCCATGTCCAGCTGTTGCAAGTGCTTGGTGATGTTGCGCAGGTAGTGGTCGTACGGCAGGATCGCGTGGCTTTGCGCGCCCCAGAAGTTGCCGTACCACACGCCGAGCAGGGCCAGCAGTACCGGCATGTTCTGTTCGAACGGCGCGGTCTGGAAATGCTGGTCCATGGTGTAGGCACCGGACAGCAATTCCTTGAAGTTGGACATGCCGATGGCCAGGGCGATCGGCAAACCGATGGCCGACCACAGCGAGTAACGACCGCCGACCCAGTCCCACATCGGGAAGATGTTCTCTTCGCGAATACCGAACGCCACGGCCGCGGCGTTGTTGCTCGATACGGCGATGAAGTGACGATACAGTTCGGCCTCGGAACCGCCCTGCGCCAGGTACCAGGCGCGCGCAGCCTGGGCATTCTTCAAAGTTTCGAGGGTGTTGAACGACTTCGACGAAACGATGAACAACGTGGTCTCTGCGCGCAGCTTTTGCGTCAGCTCGTGGAATTCACTGCCGTCGATGTTCGCCAGATAGTGGCAGCGCACGCCTTTCTGCGCGTAGGACAGCAACGCTTCGGACACCAGCTCAGGGCCGAGGAACGAGCCACCGATGCCGATGTTGACCACGTCGGTGATCGGCTTCTCGGTGTAGCCACGCCACAGACCGTCGTGGATGCGGCCGACCAGATCGGTGATCTGGTTCAGTACCTTGTGCACTTCCGGCATCACGTTGACGCCATTGACCGACAACTTGTCGCCTACCGGGCGGCGCAGGGCAGTGTGCAGCGCCGGGCGGCCTTCGGAGGAGTTGACGATTTCGCCGTCGAACAGCGCCTTGATTGCGCCTTTCAGATCGACTTCATTGGCCAGACCCACCAGCAGGTTGCGGGTCTGGGCGTTGATCAAATTCTTCGAATAATCGAGAAACAGTCCGCAGCTGCTGAGGGTGAACTGATTGAAGCGCTGCGGATCGGCGTTGAAGGCTTCGCGCATGCTGAAATCCTGCATGGCTTGGCGGTGATCTTTCAACGCTTGCCAGGCAGGCAGAGCGGTAACGTCATGAGGAGTGCGGTAGTACGCCATCGCTGCGGTTTTCCTTTTTACTTGAACGGCCTTTTGAACACTGAACAGACCCGGCACGCCATGTTTGGGCATGGGATCAACTGCGTCGACACGATTTCTGGACACAGGGCGAATACAGTAAACCTCGCGCTGCGTTCTGTCTTGACTTTGTCTGACCAGATCCCTGTACTTTTTTAACATCGAGACCGGAACTGGCCGACAAACGGAGGGGGAGCGGGGCGATTTCGCGATCAGGCGAGCTGAACCGGGATGGCGTTGCTGGTGTGGCTCAGCTCATTGCCCGGCGCCATGTAAAGCATGCGCGGCTTGAAATTGACCAGCTCGGCTTCGCTGTAATGGGCGTAGGCACAAATGATCACGCGGTCGCCAACCTTGGCCTTGTGCGCAGCGGCGCCGTTGACCGAGATCATTCGCGAGCCTTCTTCGCCACGAATCGCGTAGGTGGTGAAGCGCTCGCCGTTGTCGACGTTATAAATCTGGATCTGCTCGTATTCGCGGATGCCGGACAAGTCCAGCCACTCGCCATCGATGGCGCACGAACCTTCGTAATCGAGCACCGCATGGGTGACTTCGGCGCGGTGCAGTTTGGCCTTGAGCATGATCGCGTGCATGAGGTTTTTCCCGGGTTGGAATCGAACGGCGGGCAGTGTGCCCGAAGGCTTTTAAGGCGGCAATACGCCTTGAAATGCAATGTTCATAACACCGAAAACCACTGTGGGAGCGAGCTTGCTCGCGAAAGCGTCATGTCAGTGACAACTTGGTCATTTGACAGATTGCATTCGCGAGCAAGCTCGCTCCCACAGGGATATTGCGGTGTTGGTTAAACCGGGCTATCGAGATTCAGGTGCAGGTTGTCGATCAACCGTGTGGCGCCGAGGAACGCGGCCACCAGAATCACCAGATCACGGTCTTGCGCCGTTGCCGGACGTAAGGTCAGCGCATGACGGATTTCCAGATAATCCGGACGCAGGCCCGCCGCTTCCAGCTGCTGCAACTGGGCCGCGATCAGCGCCGGGAAGTCCCGTTCGCCTGTTTTGATCGATTCGGCAATGTTGCTCAGCGAGCGATAAACCACCGGAGCCACCGCACGTTGTTCTTCGCTGAGGAAGCCATTGCGCGACGACAGCGCCAGGCCGTCGGCGGCACGCACGGTTGGCTCGCCGATGATCTGGATCGGCATGTTCAAGTCGTGCACCAGCGCGCGGATCACCGCCAGTTGCTGGTAATCCTTCTGGCCGAAAATCGCCAGATCCGGCTGGACCATGTTGAACAGTTTGCTGACGACGGTCGCGACACCTTCGAAGTGCCCCGGACGGCTGGCGCCGCACAGTCCTTCGGACAACTGCGGCACGCTGACCCGCGTCTGTCCGGCCATGCCGTCGGGGTACATTTCCTCGACAGTTGGTGCGAACAGTAGAGAGCAGCCCGCCTCCAGTAGTTTTTCCTGGTCCGCCGCCAAGGTGCGCGGGTACTTGTCGAGGTCTTCGCCGGCGCCGAATTGCAGTGGGTTGACGAAAATGCTCGCGACTACGAAATCCACCCGTTGGGTGGCTTTGGTGATCAGTGCAACGTGACCGCTGTGCAGATTGCCCATGGTCGGCACGAAGCCGATGCGCTTGCCTTCGCTGCGGGCGCGTGCGATAGCGGCGCGCAGTTCGCGTACGGTTTTAACGGTGTTCATGCAGAGAATCCGTGTTCGATGCCTGGGAACGTGGTGGCTTTGACTTCATTGACGTAAGCCTTCAGCGCAGACTGGATGCTGTCCTGACCGTGCATGAAGTTCTTCACGAACTTCGGCACGCGACCCGTGATCGACAGGCCGAGCATGTCGTGCAGCACCAATACCTGACCGTCGGTGGCGTTACCGGCACCGATCCCGATCACCGGAATCTTCACCGCTTGGCTGATTTCAGCGGCCAGTTCGCTCGGTACGCATTCGAGCAGCAGCATCGCCGCACCGGCCTGTTCCAGCGAGATCGCATCGGCACGCATCTGCCGCGCCTGGTTCTCGTTGCGACCCTGCACTTTATAGCCGCCGAGAATGTTCACCGCTTGCGGGGTCAGGCCCATGTGGGCGCACACCGGCACACCGCGTTCGGCGAGTAGACGGATCGACTCGGCCAGCCACAACTGACCTTCGACTTTGATCATGTGCGCGCCGGCCTGCATCAGCATGGCGCTGTTGCTCATGGTTTGTTCGAGGGTGGCGTTGGCCATGAACGGCAAGTCGGCGAGGATCAGGGCATCGGTGTTGCCGCGTTTGACGCAAGCAGTGTGGTAGGCCATTTCTGCGGTGGTCACCGGCAAGGTGCTGTCGTGACCTTGCAGGACCATGCCGAGGGAGTCGCCCACCAGCAGCACTTCGACACCGGCCTCGTTGCAGGCGTGGGCGAAGGTCGCGTCATAGCAGGTCAGCATGGTGATCTTTTCACCTTTCTGCTTGAGGCTCTGGAGCGTGGTCAGGGTGATGGCTGGCATGTAAAAAATCCTCGTTCAGGCGCTCTGGAAACTACTGCGAGTAACGCGCGTGATTCGTCATCTACTCAGGCGCACGCTCTTTTGTCGTGCTTATAAGGCCTGGATTGCGCCCGTATGTGCCGGGTTGGCGGCAGCGGGACGCCTATAGTCGTGATGAGCCAACAGGAAGTCAATTGCGTGTGTTACCGCATTGTTACGAGGAGAGTGTTACCGGCGTTACTGATGCGATTCAGCGGCGCGGTGGGGCTGATTCGAGGACTTTTTGTCCGACAAAATCCAGCGTATGCAATAGACCAATGTGGGAGCGAGCTTGCTCGCGAAAGCGGTGGATCAGCCAACACAGTGTTGAATGACACACCGATTTCGCGAGCAAGCTCGCTCCCACAGGGGATTGCAATCAATCTGTCGGGAGGCGTTCCAGGCCGACGAACGGGCAGGCTGCCAGCAGATCGGAGAGGTTGCGGCCATCGGCCAGGCGCAGGTCCTGTGGGGCCAGTTCGGCGAGCGGATACAGCACAAACGCGCGTTCCTGAATCTGGTAATGCGGGACTTTCAGGCGTGGCTCGTCGATCAAGCGATCACCGAACAGCAGAATATCCAGATCCAGTGTGCGCGGGCCCCAGCGCTCAAGGCGTTCGCGGCCCTGATCATTCTCGATCGCTTGCAACGCATCAAGCAATTCCAGCGGGGCGAGCGAGCTGTCCAGCGCGGCCACCGCGTTGGTGTAACGCGGCTGGCCCGGCAACAGGGAATCGCTTTGGTAGAAGGCCGAAACGCCAACCAGCGTGGTCTGCGGCAATTGCCCCAGCGCCTCGACGGCGCTGCGCAGTTGTTCGGCGGGGTCTGCGAGGTTGCTGCCCATGCCGATGTAGATGCGTTCCATGTCTTTATTCGCCTGTAGCGCTCGGCGCGCCGGCGCGTTTGCGCTTGGAACCGCCGCTACGGCGACGTTTGCGTGGTGCGCCGCTGGCGTCATCGCCCTTGCCGCTGAGGTCGCGGATCATGTCGCGACGTTCGCTGTCGTTGGCGTCCTGATAGTCCGTCCACCATTCGCCCAGGCCATCGGTCTCTTCGCCAGCGCTTTCACGCAGCAACAGGAAGTCGTAACCGGCGCGGAAACGCGGGTTGTCGAGCAACAGGTCGGCGCGTTTGCCGCTGCGGCGTGGCAGGCGTTCCTGCATGTCCCAGATCTCGCGGATCGGCATGGTGAAACGTTTTGGAATCGCAATGCGCTGGCACTGTTCGGCGATCAGTTCGTGGGCACCTTCCTGCATGGCCGGAATCGGCGGCATGCCACGTTCTTGCAGGCGCAGCACGCGAGCCGGCAAAGCAGGCCACAACAGCGCGGCAAACAGGAACGCCGGGGTCACCGGTTTGTTCTGCTTGATGCGCAGGTCGGTGTTGGTCAGCGCTTCGCTGATCAGCGTGTGGGTGTACTCCGGGTTGTGTTCCAGCGCATCGGCACTGGCCGGGAACAACGGGGCGAACAGTTGCAGATCGACGAGCATTTCGAAGGTGATCGCGCCGTGCCCCGAGAGGAACAGTTTGAGCACTTCTTCAAACAGACGCGCCGACGGGATCTCGCGCAGCATCGGTGCCAGTTCACGGATCGGTTGCACGGTGTGCTTTTCGATGCCGAAGTTGAGCTTGGCGGCGAAACGTACGGCCCGCAGCATGCGTACCGGGTCTTCCTGATAACGCTGCTTCGGATCGCCGATCAGGCGGATCAGGTGATTGCGGATGTCGTGTACGCCATTGGCGTAATCGAGGATGCGCTCGCTGACCGGATCGTAATACAGGGCGTTGATGGTGAAGTCGCGGCGTTGCGCGTCTTCTTCCAGAGTGCCGTAAACGTTGTCGCGCAGAATCCGCCCGCTCTCGTTACGCGAAGACTGATTGCTGTCTTCGTCGTCTTCGTTTTGCGGGTGATTGGCGCGGAAGGTCGCGACTTCAATGATTTCGCGGCCGAAATGGATGTGCACCAGCTTGAAGCGACGGCCGATGATCCGCGCATTGCGGAATTCGGCACGGACTTGCTCGGGGGTGGCGCTGGTGGCGACGTCGAAGTCCTTGGGCGTGATACCCAGCAGCATGTCACGCACGCAACCGCCGACCAGATAAGCCTGGTAACCGGCACCTTGCAGGCGTTCGACGATATTCACCGCATAGCGGCTGAATTGCGTTTTCTGCAGCGAATGTTGGCCGCTGTTGAGCACTTCAGGGGTGCTGCGGATGTGTTGCGTACGACGCACGGGAGTTCGGAATGACTGGAACAACTTCTTCAGCATGGGATGCACTGTTTGAAGGAATGTTCGGCCATACCAAAGAATGACCGCATGATGGGCGCAGATTCTAGCATTTAGTCGGGGGATGGTGTAGGACACGGCCGATTTGAGCTGCAAGCCGCAGGCTACAGGCATCGCGCGCGATAAAAATGGGGGATTTTGCAGCGGAGGAGAAACTACAAGGGGAGCCGAAGCTCCCCAAGAAGTAGTTGCGTGCTCTTTTTATTATTGATTCGGGCTTCTTGTTTTTGTTGAGTGCCCTCGCCACGAAGTGTTTCCTTCGTGACCCTCCCAATCGGGAGCCAAGAGCAAACGGATTGCTTTGGTCGCTGAATTGCAGTGATCTCTCGATCCAACCAGTACAGGCTCTGTCTTAGGACAGTTTTTGTTGTTCTCGGCCTGGTCGTGGGGCAAGCCCCAAATACAACGCCTCTCCAAAAGAATCAGTTAGCTGCGCCTCTCGCCGTCTTGTTTTTATTGTGCGTGAGTCGATTCGTCTTATTTTTATTGTCTTGTGCATTGCTTGTTATTGTTCTTGTACCAAACATATAGCAGGGGGCGTGCCAACTTTTGCGAAACCCAGTAAAACAAAGGGTTAGGTCGATATAACCGTTTTCTTGGGACGAAAAAAAGCCGGGGTTTCGTTACCGATAACCCCGGCTTCTGTTACGTGAAAGGACTGAGGTAACAGTTTTTTCACATCTTCAAGCGTTACCCGCACACTCGACAGGTAACGTTCAGCTCTCGCTGGCGACCCCGGTCTTGCGCCGTGGAATGCCCAGACGCTGACGGCGTTCCCACAGGCATTTACGGCTGACGCCCAGTTTGCGCGCCAGTTCGGTCTCGGTCATGTGGTCCTGATGCTCGAGGACGAAGTGCTGGAAGTAGTCTTCCAGTGACAGGTCTTCGGTCGGCTCATGGCTGCTGTTGCTGGCGTTACCCGCCTGTGGCGGCAGTCCGATGAACTCGTCGTCTTCCAGATCGCTCAACTCGATGTCGATGCCCAGCAGATCGGCGGAGATTTCCGGGCTTTCGCTCAGAATCACTGCGCGCTCGACCGCGTTTTCCAGCTCACGCACGTTACCCGGCCAGGAATAATGACGGATCGCCTGTTCGGCATCCGCAGCAAATTTCAGGTCGGTACGGTTGATGCGCGCACTCTGGCGAGCGAGAAAAGCAGTGGCGATTTCGTTGACGTCAGCGCCACGCTCGCGCAGGGCCGGCAGTTTCAGTGCGATGACGTGCAGGCGGTAATAAAGGTCTTCACGGAACTGGCCGATTTTCGCCAGGCTCTTCAGGTCCCGGTGAGTCGCCGCGATCAAGCGTACATCGACCTTCTGCGACTGCACCGAGCCAACCCGGCGAATTTCACCTTCCTGCAAAACACGCAGCAGGCGAGCCTGAGCTTCCAGTGGCAGTTCGCCGATTTCGTCGAGGAACAAGGTGCCGCCGTCCGCCGCTTCGACCAGGCCGGCACGCCCGGCGCTGGCGCCAGTGAACGCGCCTTTCTCGTGGCCGAACAGTTCGGACTCGATCAGGCTTTCCGGAATGGCCGCGCAGTTCACCGAAATCATCGGCGCCTTGGCGCGTTTCGACAGGTTGTGCAGGGCGCGAGCCACCAGTTCTTTACCGGTACCGGACTCGCCCTGGATCAGGACATTGGAATCGGTTGGCGCGACTTTGCGGATCTTGCTGTACAGGTCCTGCATCGGTGGGCAGGAGCCGATGATACCGATCTCGCCGTTGCTGTTATCGACGGCGGATTTGCCGCTGCCATTGGCCGGTTTGCTGGCAACTGCTTCACCGGCAGCCGGGGCCGATTGGCGATCACGCAGGATCCGCGCGACAGCCTGAAGCATTTCATCGTGGTCGAAAGGCTTGGCGATGTAGTCCACCGCGCCCATTTTCATCGAGTCGACCGCCGAGCGCAGGCTGGCGTAACTGGTCATGATCAGCACCGGTGTGCCCTGGCCGAGCTTGATCAGCTCAGTGCCCGGCGCGCCCGGCAAACGCAGATCGCTGACGATCAGGTCGAACGTAGGAATGGTGAAGCGTTCTTGTGCTTCCTGCACTGAACCGGCTTCGCTGACCTGGTACTGGTTGCGTTCCAGCAGGCGGCGCAAGGCGGAGCGGATAATTGTTTCGTCTTCGACGATCAAAATGTGCGGCATAGAATCGATACTCTCGACC
>NZ_JBITSX010000027.1:57283-78209 GCF_044541255.1 Pseudomonas sp. NPDC085632
CACCCGGATACGGGTGCCGCGTTGGCTTTGTACATCAGCCGGGCTGTCGATGGTGATTTGTCCATAATGCTCTTCAACGATGGAATAGACCAGTGCAAGGCCCAGACCGGTGCCTTCGCCAGGATCCTTGGTGGTGAAGAAGGGTTCGAACAATCTATCCATGATGTTCTTCGGAATACCGCTGCCTTCGTCCTCCACGATCAGATCGACCGTGTGTTCGCCGGCTTCACTCTTGACCCGTACCGCACTGTGCGGCGGCGAGGCGTCGCGGGCGTTGGAGAGCAGATTGATCAGTACCTGGGCGAGCCGCTGCGGGTCGCCTTCGACCCAGTGATCGGGATCGCACAGGTTGTAGAACTGCACTTCGAAGTTGCGTCGGTTCAGCGCCAGCAGGCCAATGGCATCCTGGGCGACTTCGGCCAGACAAACGGGCTCGTCACTGTGCTGATGGCTGCCGGCGTGAGCGAAGCTCATCAGTGACTGGACGATGCGCGATACGCGTTTGGTCTGTTCAAGAATCTGTCCGCTGATTTCCGTCAGTTCGCCGTCGTCTTCCCGCTCTTCGCGCAGGTTCTGCGCCAGGCAGGCGATGCCGGTGATCGGGTTGCCGATTTCGTGGGCCACACCCGCCGCGAGGCGACCGATGCTGGCCAGGCGTTCAGAGTGCACCAGTTTGTCTTCGAGCATCTGGGTTTCGGTCAAATCTTCGACCAGTAACACCAGACCACTGTTACCCGGTGCGAGCGGTTCATCGATGGCGGCTTTGTGCAGGTTCAGCCAGCGGGTCTGCCCATCGAGGGCCAGATGCTGTTTGTGCAAATGCTCGTCGGGCAGGTTGATGAAACCCTGCAGCAATTCTTTCCACGGCTCGCCAATGGTGCTCAGACGCGAGCCGACCACGCGCTGCGCGGCGATCCCGGTGAGTTCTTCCATGGCTTTGTTCCACATCAGGATCTCTTGATCCTTGGCCAGCGAGCAGACGCCCATCGGCAGTTCTTGCAGGGTTTGGCGGTGGTAACGGCGCAGGGCATCGAGTTCAGCGGCTAAACCTGTGAGGCGCGAGTGGTAATCCTCGAGGCGGCTTTCGATGAAGTGGATGTCTTCAGTGACATAGTTTTCGCCACCGGCCTTGTACGGCAGGAAGGTTTCGACCATATCTTGCGCCACACTCGGGCCCATCAGGCCGGAGAGGTTGGCTTCGATACGGTCACGCAAACGGCGCAGGGCATAAGGACGGCGTTCGTCGAAGGGCAGATAAAGGTCACGCAGCGCTTGCTCGACTTCTTTTTGTGCAGCCTTGGCGCCCAGCGGTTTGGCCAGTTGTGTGGCGAACTCCTGAGGCGAGGCAGCGTGTAGTTCGCGGCGCTGTGGGCGACGAACGTTATCCACAGCGCAGGCTTCGGCGGCGCTGGCCTCTTCAGGGCTGGCGTTGGTGAATAGCGAGATCAGGGTGAACATCAAGACGTTGGCGGCGAGCGAGGCGATTGCAGCCATGTGCCAACTGGTGTCGTCGAGCACGTAAATCATGTTCAGCAGCGGGATATAAAAACCCTGCAGGTTGCCGACCAGCGGCAACAACATGGTCACCACCCAGACCAGAATCCCCGCCAGCAGTCCAGCGATGAAACCGCGACGGTTGGCAGTCGGCCAGTACAGCACCGACAACACACCGGGCAGGAATTGCAACGTAGCGACGAAAGCGACGATGCCGAGGTTGGCCAGATCCTGTTCGGCACCGAGCATCAGGTAGAAACCGAAACCAGCCATGATGATCGCGACGATCAGCGCCCGGCGGGTCCACTTCAGCCAGCGGTAAATATTGCCTTCGGCCGGCGGTTGATAAAGCGGCAGCACCAGGTGGTTCAGCGCCATGCCCGACAGCGCCAGCGTGGTCACAATGATCAATCCGCTGGCAGCCGATAAGCCACCGACGTAGGCGAGCAATGCCAGCGGTTTGCTGTTGGCAGCGATACCGATGCCGAGGGTGAAGTATTCCGGATTGGTTGTGGCGCCGAGCTTGAGGCCGGCCCAGAGGATCAGCGGTACCGCCAGACTCATCAGCAGCAGGAACAGTGGCAAGCCCCAGCTCGCACTGACCAGTGAGCGAGGGTTGAGGTTTTCGGTGAAGGTCATGTGATACATGTGCGGCATCACGATCGCCGAGGCGAAGAACACCAGCAGCAGTGTGCGCCACGGACCTTCCTGCAACGGCGTGTGCAGTGCCGCGAGGGCAGTCTGGTTTTGCAGCAGCCACACCTCAAGTTGCTGCGGGCCGTCGAACACGCCGTACAGCGCATACAAACCGACGCCGCCGAGGGCGACCAGTTTGATCACCGATTCAAAGGCAATCGCGAACACCAGTCCTTCATGTTTCTCACGGGTGGCTATGTGGCGGGAACCGAAGAAAATCGTGAACAGAATGATCAGCGCACAAAACGCCAACGCCACGCGGCTCTGCACCGGCTCGCCGGTGAGGATGCCGATGGAGTCGGCCACCGCTTGAATCTGCAACGCCAGCAACGGCAGCACGCCGATCAGCATGAAGATCGTGGTCAGCGCACCGGCCCAGGTACTGCGAAAGCGGAACGCGAACAGATCGGCCAGCGACGACAGTTGATAGGTGCGGGTGATTTTCAGGATTGGATAGAGCAACACCGGTGCCAGCAGAAACGCGCCGGAGACGCCGAGATAACTGGACAGAAAGCCGTAGCCGTACTGATAGGCGAGGCCCACCGTGCCGTAAAACGCCCAGGCACTGGCATAAACCCCCAGCGATAAGGTGTAGGTCAACGGGTGGCGAATGATCGCGCGCGGGATCATGCCCCGTTCACTGACCCAGGCAACGCCGAACAGCACCGCCAGGTACGCGGCGCTGATCAGGATCATCTGGGTCAGGCTAAAGCTCATCGGCATCTTTTTGGCTCTGCAGGATGAAGGTCACGACAATCAGGATCAGCCAAAGCAGATAAGGGCGATACCAGGCGCCCGTCGCGTCGATCCACCAATCCATGATGGCGGGGGAAAACAGGTAGATCCCCACGACTAAAAGCAGGACCAAGCGATAGATGTACATCCCGGCCTCTCTTTTTTATGCGCGTGCCCGAAAACGTGCGGCGATGGTAACGGATGGGCGCACGACTGCAAGTGTCGTCATGGCAGTTGCGCCTCGGGCAGGGTCAGTGTGCGCGGGATCTTGCTGGCATCCCAGTGCGCGCAGCCCCAGTTGAGCAGTTCTTGTGGTGAGGCGTGGGCCAGTTCGGCGCCCGGGTTTTGCCCCAATGCGCGCAGGGCTCGCAGCAGCAACGGCGTCGCTTGATCGGCTTGCAGCGGCGGCGAGCGATAGGATTTACCGAGCTTGTTGCCATCCGGTTGGGTAATCAGCGGCAGGTGCAGGTAACGCGGCTGGCGCAGGCCCAACAGTTCTTGCAGGTAGAGCTGGCGCGGGGTCGAGTCGAGCAGATCGGCACCGCGGACGATGTCGGTGACGCCTTGCCACGCATCGTCGAGGACCACGGCCAATTGATAGGCATAGAGGCCATCGCGGCGACGAATCACGAAATCGCCAACGTCGCGGCCCAGATGCTGGCGGTATTCGCCCTGTACGCGGTCGATGAAGTGGTATTCCAGCTCAGGCACGCGCAGGCGGATCGCCGCATCTTGCTGGTCATGGCCGGCATTGCGGCACAGACCCGGATAGATGCCGTTGTACGCTTCGAGCTGTTTGCGCGAGCAGGTGCAAGCGTAGGCCAGGCCATGATTGAACAGGCTGTTGAGCACATCGGCGTAGGCGTCATGTCGATCGCTCTGGCGCACCATGTCGCCATCCCATTCAAAGCCATAGCTCTCCAGCGCCTTGAGGATCGCGGCTTGCGCACCGGGTTCTTCACGGGGCGGATCGAGATCTTCCATGCGCACCAGCCAGCGACCGCCGACCGAACGGGCGTCGAGGTAGGAGGCGAGGGCGGCAACCAGTGAACCGAAGTGCAAGTGGCCACTGGGGGTTGGGGCGAAGCGGCCGACGTAGGCGGGGGATTTTTTGGCAGTCATGGAAACGAAACTACTTTTCAGGCTATAGGCAGGTCAACCTGTGGGAGCGAGCCTGCTCGCGGTAGCGGTAGGTCAGTCAATATTGATGTTGAATGTCATACCGCTATCGCGAGCAGGCTCACTCCTGCAAAGGCAAAAGGCAAAAGGCAGAAACAAAAACGGAGCGTTCGCACGCTCCGTTTTTCGTTCAGGTCGAGATTACTTGCCGACCTGCTTTTCCTTGATTTCCGCCAGTGTCTTGCAGTCGACGCACATGTCGGCTGTAGGACGTGCTTCGAGGCGTTTTACGCCAATCTCGACGCCGCACGAATCACACCAACCGTACTCTTCGTCTTCGATCAGTTGCAGTGTCTTGTCGATTTTCTTGATCAGCTTGCGTTCGCGGTCGCGGGCGCGCAGCTCGAGGGCGAATTCTTCTTCCTGGCTGGCACGGTCGGCCGGGTCCGGGAAATTGGCAGCTTCGTCCTTCATGTGGTCAACGGTGCGGTCGACTTCCTGCATCAACTCCTGTTTCCACTTGTTCAGGACCTTGGTGAAGTGCGCGCGCATCGGGGCGCCCATGTACTCCTCACCTTTCGCCGGAACATAAGGTTCGAAACCGCTGATCGTCTGATTCTGCTGTTGCTTTGCTTGGGTGGGCATGAAATGGACCGCCTCTACTCTTGTAATCCATTGCGCAGGATTGCTCCATCACCGACACCTGCCGGCCCTGCGGCTGCAAGCGGGCGAACTTACCAGATCAATTCGGCCTGCGCTACTCCCGGATGTCGAGGCCCCGGCGGGTGGCGCTTGCAAATGTTTGGCAAGCCGTGTCTGGTGGTGTTGAAGACCTGTTCAATCACTGATTTTAGTCAATCCTGGAGCGTACGTGCGTATCGTTACAGTCCAGCGTTCTTGAGGCTGTGACCGCTGCGGGTTCTCGCTCGTTCCGGCAGATGGGTAGAATCGTCTCTTTTTCCCTGCCGAAGGAAAACCAATGGCTCAGCCTTACAGTGCGCGCAGTCGTGCGATCGAACCGTTCCATGTGATGGCGCTGCTGGCGCGGGCCAATGAGTTGCAAGCTGAAGGGCATGACGTGATCCACCTGGAAATCGGCGAGCCAGACTTCACCACGGCCGAGCCGATCATTCGTGCCGGGCAGGCTGCGCTGACGGCGGGCAAGACCCGTTACACCGCAGCCCGCGGGATTCCCGAGCTGCGCGAAGCCATTTCCGGGTTTTATCAATCGCGCTATGGCCTGAACATCGATCCGCGGCGAATTCTGATCACCCCGGGCGGTTCCGGCGCCTTGTTGCTGGCCAGCGCGTTGCTGGTCGATCCCGGTAAACACTGGCTGCTGGCGGATCCGGGCTACCCGTGTAACCGGCACTTTCTGCGTTTGGTCGAAGGCGCGGCGCAGTTGGTGCCGGTTGGTCCGGACGTGCGTTATCAACTGACTCCTGATCTGGTCGAGCGGCACTGGGATCACGACAGCGTCGGTGCACTGGTTGCCTCGCCGGCCAACCCGACTGGCACGATTCTGACCCGCGATGAGCTGGCCGGGTTATCCACAGCCATCAAGGCCAGACACGGGCATCTGGTGGTGGACGAGATCTATCACGGTCTGACGTACGGCACCGATGCCGCCAGCGTTCTGGAAGTTGATGACAGCGCTTTTGTGTTGAACAGTTTCTCCAAATACTTCGGTATGACCGGCTGGCGACTTGGCTGGCTGGTGGCGCCGGATGCGGCGGTCAGCGAGCTGGAGAAGCTGGCGCAGAACCTCTACATCAGCGCACCGAGCATGGCCCAGTATGCGGCGTTGGCCTGTTTCGAACCGGATACCATCGCCATTCTCGAAGAGCGCCGCGCCGAGTTCGGCCGTCGTCGGGATTTCCTCTTGCCGGTGTTGCGCGAGTTGGGCTTCAACATCGCCGTGGAGCCTGAAGGCGCGTTCTATTTGTACGCCGATATCAGCCAGTTCGGCGGCGATGCCTTCGCGTTCTGTCGGCATTTCCTCGAAACCGAACACGTTGCCTTCACCCCGGGTCTGGATTTCGGGCGCTATCAGGCCAGCCATCATGTGCGTTTTGCCTACACGCAAAACCTCCCTCGCTTACAAGAAGCGGTGGAACGAATCGCGCGTGGCTTGAAGAGCTGGCAAGGCTGATGCGCTTTTATCCAGCGCTTGAAGAAGCGCGACTGATTCGTCGTTACAAGCGTTTTCTCGCCGATATCGAAACCGTTAGCGGCGAGTTGCTGACTATTCACTGCCCGAACACTGGTTCGATGCTCAATTGCCAGGTTGAAGGCGGGCAGGTGTGGTTCAGTCGCTCCACTGACCCGAAACGCAAATTGCCTGGCACTTGGGAAATCGGCGAGACCCCGCAGGGCCGCTTGTTCTGTGTGAATACCGGCCGTGCCAACGGGTTGGTCGAAGAGGCCTTGCAGGCTGGCGTTATCACTGAGTTGAACGGCTTTACCGCGTTGAAACGCGAAGTGGCCTACGGACAGGAAAAAAGCCGTATCGACTTCCGCCTCGAATACCCCGGTGGTCCGGCCTATGTAGAGGTGAAAAGCGTCACCCTGGGTTTCGACGGTACTGCGGTGGCGGCGTTTCCCGATGCCGTGACCCAGCGTGGCGCCAAGCATCTGCGGGAATTGGCGCATCTGGCACGGGACGGGATTCGGGCGGTGCAGTTGTATTGCGTCAATCTCACCGGGATTGAAGCGGTGCGGCCGGCGAAGGAAATCGATTCGGCCTACGCCGATGCGCTTCTTGAAGCGGTCGCATGTGGCGTTGAGGTTCTGGCGTATGGCGTGCGGCTGGACCATGAAGAAATGATCATCGACCGGCGTCTCGACGTGCTGCTTAGCGGTTAAACATCGATCCACAGGCCCTGCGCGTCTTCGCGGCAATGGATGGCGGTGAGTGATTGCCCGGCGCAAGGCCCGGCCACGCATTCACCGTCCTCGATCAGAAACAGTGCGCCGTGGGTGGCGCACTGGATCAGGCTGTTGCTCGGGTCGAGAAACCGGTCGGGCTGCCATTCCAGCCCGACGCCACGGTGCGGGCAGCGATTGAGGTAGACATAGGCCTGGCCGCTGCGGCGCACGGCGAACAGTTTGTTGCCGTCGATCTCGAAACCACGGCTGTTCGCTTCAGCCAGATCGGCACCCGCGCAGAGAAACTTCATGACTATCCTCTAGTGTCGGCTCGTGTCTGGATATGTCCGAGCTTGACGTTTAAATGCAAACAATTATCAAATGGCGGCCTTCGTCCGCAGGGCGGCTGGCTGATGCTGAGGATACTTGGCCTGTCATCCCGATGCCCGGGAAAAACCTTATCCAAGGAAGCTGTGTATGCGCCTGAGTACCCGCGTTGCTGTGCTGTGTGTCGGACTTCTGCTCAGCCACCAGGCTGCAGCGGCGGATTTGCCGCAACGCTGGGTCAGTGCCGGCGGTGCGCTGTCGGAGTGGGTGAGTGCGTTGGGTGGAGAGTCGAAGCTGGTTGGCGTCGACACCACCAGCCAGCATCCTGCGTCTTTGAAGGCCCTGCCGAGCATTGGTTATCAGCGCAGCCTGTCTGCGGAAGGCATTCTCAGTCTGCGCCCGGACATCTTGATCGGCACCGAAGAAATGGGCCCGCCGCCGGTTCTCGCGCAAGTCAAAGCGGCCAAGGTTCAGGTGGAGTTGTTCTCGGCTCAACCGGATCTGCCGACGCTGGAGAAAAACGTGACTCACTTGGGTCAGTTGCTCGGCGCCGAGCCGCAGGCCGCGCAGCTGCTGCAACGTTATCAACAGCAGCTTGATGCGCAGAAGACGCGGGTTACCGAAGCGCAGGTCAAACAGAAAGCCCCGGGTGTGCTGCTGTTGCTCGGGCATGCCGGTGGCAAACCGTTGATCGCCGGCAAGGACACCGCCGCTGATTGGCTGTTGCAACAGGCCGGCGGACATAATCTGGCAACTCACACGGGTTACAAGCCGTTTTCCGTGGAATCCCTCGCCAGCCTCGATCCTGAAGTATTGGTGTTCGCCGACCGTGCGCTGACCGGTGAAGCGGCGAAAGCAGCGCTGTTCAAGGAAAACCCGATCCTCAATTCAAGTCGTGCGGCCAAGGCCGGGCGCGTGCTGGAGCTGGATCCGACCCTGCTGGTTGGCGGACTCGGACCCCGACTGCCGGCAGCCTTGAAAACCCTGTCTGACGGTTTCTATCCGGCCAAGAGCGGCCAATGACCACACTGGTAAAACCCCGTGCCTTGTTCATTGGCCTGACGCTCCTGTGTTTGCTGGCGATCTGGCTGTCGCTGGCACTCGGTCCGGTCAGCCTGCCGCTGTTCGACACATTGCGCGCGGCGTTACGCATGCTCGGCGTGCCATTGGCGCCGGACGGGCTGGAGCAGGCGGAGCTGATCCTGGGGCAGATTCGTTTGCCACGTACTTTGCTCGGGCTCGCGGTCGGCGGTGTGCTGGCGTTGTCCGGTGTGGCAATGCAGGGCTTGTTTCGTAACCCGCTGGCGGATCCGGGGCTGGTCGGTGTTTCCAGCGGCGCGGCGTTGGGCGCAGCGATCGCGATTGTCGGCGGTTCTTTTTTTGGCGGCCTGCCGGAGTGGTTCGGGCCGTATCTGTTGTCGGTCTGCGCGTTTCTCGGTGGGTTAGGGGTGACAGCGCTGGTCTATCGACTAGGGCGACGCAACGGCCAGACCAACGTCGCGACCATGCTGCTGGCAGGTATTGCTCTGACCGCGTTGGCCAGTTCGGCGGTCGGCCTGTTCACTTATCTGGCGGATGACGCGACCTTGCGGACACTGACGTTCTGGAACCTTGGCAGCCTCAATGGCGCCAGTTACGCGCGGCTGTGGCCATTGCTGATCATCAGCGCCGGTGTCGCGCTCTGGTTGCCGCGTCGGGCGAAAGCGCTGAATGCCTTGCTGCTCGGAGAATCCGAGGCCGGGCATCTGGGAATTGATGTCGAGCGGCTCAAGCGTGAATTGGTGTTTTGCACAGCATTGGGTGTTGGCGCGGCAGTGGCGGCAGCCGGGATGATCGGCTTTGTCGGGCTGGTGGTGCCGCATCTGGTGCGCTTGCTGGCGGGGCCGGATCACAAAGTATTACTGCCGGCATCGGTGCTGGCGGGGGCGAGCCTGTTGCTGTTGGCTGATCTGGTCGCGCGGTTGGCGCTGGCGCCGGCAGAATTGCCGATCGGTATTGTCACCGCGTTTATCGGTGCGCCGTTTTTCCTCTATCTGCTGTTACGAGGGCGCGCCTGATGTTGCGTGCGCACGATCTGCACATTCAGCGTGGTCGCAAGACAGTGCTCAGTGATGTCACGCTGCAGCTTGAGCCGGGTGAAGTGCTCGGTGTGCTGGGGCCGAACGGTGCTGGCAAAAGTACCTTGCTGGGCGCCTTGTGCGGTGAGTTGGCGGCGAGCTCGGGCGGGGTTTCGCTCGACGGGCAGGCGTTGAGTCACTGGACTGGCCCGCAGCGTGCGCAACGACTGGCGGTGTTGCCTCAGGTGTCGACGCTGGATTTTGCCTTTCGCGTCGAAGAAGTGGTCGGCATGGGCCGTTTGCCTTGGCAAAGTGGTCGCGTGCGTGATGACGAAATTATCGCTGCCGCTTTGGCGGCGGCGGATGCCGGGCACTTGAGTGGACGCAGTTATCTGGCGCTGTCCGGTGGCGAGCGTCAGCGCGTGCATCTGGCGCGGGTGCTGGCGCAGCTTTGGCCTGGTCAGGCCGGGCAAACGTTGCTGTTGGATGAGCCGACGTCAATGCTTGATCCGCTGCATCAGCACACCACGTTGCAGGCGGTGCGCGAGTTTGCCGATCGTGGCGCAGCGGTAATGGTGATCCTGCATGATCTGAATCTGGCGGCGCGTTATTGTGATCGCATTCTGCTGCTTGAAGGCGGGCGTCCGGTGGCGCTGGATACACCGCAACAGGTACTGCGACCGGACACGCTAAAAGCTGTATTCGGTCTCGAAGTGTTGGTGCAGCCGCACCCGGAGCGCGGGCATCCGCTGATCATTGCCCGCTGATTGAATCATCGAGGTGATGGCATGCGTGTGATGTGGCTGTTGACGGCGGTGTTGCTTGCGGGGTGTCAGCATGTTGTTGCGCCGCCGGTCAGTGGCGAGATTCTCGACCTGCGCAGTGGTCAGGTGCTGACGGCGCAGCAGTTGCTGACGCGTCTTGCCGAGCCTGGGCGGCTGATCATCGGTGAGCAGCATGACAACGCCGATCATCATGCCGTGCAGTTGTGGTTGTTGCGCTCGCTCAGTGAGCAGCGGCCGCAGGGCAGTCTGCTATTGGAAATGCTCACGCCGGACCAGCAGCCTCGCGTTGATCAAGTGCGCCAGACGACTACGCCGTCCGCTGACCTTCCTGGCGCATTGGCCTGGCAGGATGGCTGGGACTGGAATCTCTACGGGCCGATTGTCCGCTTCGCACTCACTCAACCGTATCCGTTGCTGGCAGCGAACCTGAATAACGCCGAAATCCGCACTTTCTACAGCGATCCGCCTGTGTTGAAGGGGAAGCGCAGCAATACGGTATCCGTGAAAACCGTTTTGCTGGAACAGATCAGCGATTCCCACTGTGGTCTGCTGCCCGAATCACAGATGCCGGCGATGCTCGCTGTTCAGCAACAACGTGATCGGCGTATGGCCGAGCGTCTATTGGCGGCGCCGACACCTTCAGTCTTGCTCGCCGGTGCGTGGCATGCGCGCAAGGATGTTGGTGTGCCGCTGCATGTTGTGGATTTGGGCGCCACGGAGTCCCCGACAGTGCTGATGCTGGCAGAGCAGGGCACCGAATTGACCGCCGCGATGGCCGACTACGTTTGGTACACGCCGGCAACGCCAAAGCAGGATTACTGCGAGCAGATGCGCAAACAATTCGGCAAATGACGTTTCCACAGGCAAAAAAAGACCCGGTAAAAACCGGGTCAAATAACCGTGATTAGCCTGATGAGGAGATAATCTGAGAGTCCGAACCAAGGGCTTTTCAGAATATCGACTGATCTCGCGACCAGTTGTGATAATCATAGCGATTCTCATTACCAAGTCAACAACTGTTTTTCCGTTTCTTTGAATTCGTCTGGTAAATGGCCGGAACACCCCGTAAACAGAGGGTTTCAACGCTGGCCTTCAGGTGGAGGTATTTGTGTGATCTGCCGATTCAATTGGCCGATTCGACGCGCCATGCTCTCGATCAGGCTGTGAGCGATTTTTGGATTGGTGCGGGTCATGCTCAAAAATTGATCACCGGGAATCAGCATTATGGTGCTCGGTTCTCGGGCGATGACTGTGGCACTGCGTGGCTCGCCGGTGAACACGGCCATGGCACCGAAAATCTCGTCCTTGGGCACGTCTCCGACTTTCTGCCCGTCTACAAAAGCTTCGGCATGCCCTTCGATGATCACAAATACATGGTCAGCCGCGTCACCCTGATTGATCAGGACCTCACCCGTCTCGACCCGTTTGAAGCCATTGGTACTGCGAAATTCGCGCGGTTTCAGTTCCGCGACGGCATTGGCGAGAATTGCCATTTGTCCCAGCAGGTACTCCAGAAACTGGTCTGCCCGACGAGCATCGGCATACAAATGCTGAAAAAACTCACTGCGCCGATAGGGCGTCAAGCGCAATGCCCCTTCATTGCATAAACGGCAATCAGCCCAGTTCTCACCTTGCTGAAGGCCGATCAAATCACCCTCCTGCCAATAAAACAGCGGGCGGGCGGCGATACAGCCGCTGATCCCACCTTCATTGAGCAGGAATAACTGGTCGGCGGGCAACTGCGTGAGCAAATCATCCGACGCTTCCAGCTCCAGAGGCGGCCCACAAGGCGTCAGGTCGCGTAACCACAGTGCAGGCAAGCTCTGCAAACGGTTGATCAAGGCATCGGCCCAAGCCGATTGTTCCCCCAGTAAATACATAACGGTCTATGCCCGTTCAGTTCTTGTGGCGCGAGGAAATGGCTTCAAGCTGCTTGTTCAGGGCGTCCTTGCGTTCGGCGGGGATGTCGTTCCAGTGCACATCCATCAGCGCGCCTTCAATCGCATACAACAACACCTTCGATGCGCGAAACCCGCGAGTACGCACGGCCCGGTAGGCGTCCACCGCGCCGAGGCGACGCAAGTCCGAGGCGCTGTGGATGCCCACGGCATGCAGCCATTGCGCCGACGTCTTGCCAAGATTCTTCAGGTGTTGCAGTTCATCATTCATCAAGCCTCCTTGCGACGGCCGAATGGTGCGTGGGCGAGCTTCTCAGGAGTGTAGCCATCAGTAGGAAAAGCGTGGTTGTTTGGTCGGATTCAACGCAAACGCTTCTAAGAAAGGGAGCTGTATAAGGTTGCGAAAGCTCTGCGGGCGCAGGGAGAAGGGCAGAAATGCTGATAAATGTGCGAGCGAGCTTGTTCGCGAAAGCGGTCTGACTCTTACGGTAGGGGCACTGACACTACGCCTTCGCGAGCAAGCTCGCTCCCACAGGAGAGAGGCGTTGTGTCAGAGAGGCAAAGAACTTTCAGCGGGTGCGATAACGCAAACGCGTACCGAAATTCATCGACATCAGAATCTCGTCGGCACTCAGCTCCGGCGGGAAGTACGCCCCGGAAATCTGTGCGTGAGCCAGGCTTGCACCTTCCAGCGATGCATTGCGGAAATCGATGCCACGCAAATCGGCGGAGCGGAAATACGCGTCGCGGAAATCCACGCCATCGGCGTTCAGTTCACGTAAATCGAGCCCACGGAAATCGCCGCCGACCATATCGATCGGGCCGTCCTGCGGACGCTCCTTGTTGAAACCTGCGATGTCGTCTTTGTGCAGCAAGGCATATAGCGGGGTGTCGAGAAGTTTCGGCTGGCTCATGTCATATCACCGTTGGTTTTATGACGCCAGTATAGTGCCACTATTTGGCGGCCGTGAAGCAAGCAAGGGCTTCACGGCCGAAATAGTTTCTTACAGGCCTGGCAGGCGCTGACGGATCTGCGCGACCACTGTGTCCAGCGTGCCGGATTCATTGGTCTGTACACGTTTGCTGCGCAGGATTTCTTCCGGCGTCAGCGCTTCACGATTGGCCTGTTGCGCTTCGATCACGGCCAGGGTGGCGTCAGACGGATCCTGTTTGTCCGCCTGACGAATCGCCAGCCAGCTCTCGATCACCGCTTGCGGTGCGTTGCAGTCGAGGATCAGGAACGGCGTGCCGGTGGCTTCGGCAATTTTCGCCGCGTTGTCGCGTTGCTCGCGTTTGAGGTAAGTGGCATCGATCACTACCGGGAAACCGGCGTGCAGGATGACTTCAGCAATTTCATGCAGGCGTGCGTAGGTCGCCGCGCTGGCGTCGGCGCTATAGATGCCGGCCTGCACGTCGTTGGCGACGGTTTGCTCACCGAACAGGCGCTTGCGTTCAACATCGGAACGCAGGCGGACCGCGCCCAGCGCTTCGACCAGACGCATGGCCACGTGGCTCTTGCCGACAGCGGAAACGCCGTGGGTGATGGCCATGAAGCGCGAAGGAATGGTGCTGTAGCTTTCGGCCAGGTTGGCGTAGTTGCGATACTGGCGCAGGGTGGTGGCGCGCTGCACCGGCGTCGCGTCCGCGGGCATGCTGAACAGCGCAACCTTGGCACGAACCAGTGCACGGTAGGCTTTATAGAAGTTCAGTACTTCCAGGCCTTGATAGTCGCCGGTCAATTCCAGGTATTGGCTGATGAAGCGGCGCGCCAGAGATTTCAGGCCGCGGTCTTCCAGGTCCATCGCCAGGAAACCGGTGTCGGCCCAGACGTCAGTGAAACGGAACGGTTCGTTGAACTCGATGCAGTCGAAGATCACCACTTTGCCGTCGATGACGGTGGCGTTGCCCAGATGGATATCGCCGTGGCATTCCCGGGTGAAACCTTCGGTTTTGCGCTGGGCGAACAGTGGCTTGAGACGTTCGAAGCTGCTTTCGGCCCAGGCTTTCAGTGCATCGAGTTGCAGCAAATCGTTTTTGTCCCTGAGGAACGGCAGGATCTGCTCGAAATTTTGCGAGACCGGCGCCATTACACTGTCCGGGGTACCGGCATCGTGTTCGGCCGGGACTGTTGGCGCGGTGAGGTGGAAGCGGGCGATTTGCTCGGCCATCTCGTCGATGTGCTGAGTGGTCAGTTCGCCGTTGGCTTGCAAAGTGCTGAGCAGACCCGTCTGTGGGAACTGGCGCATTTTCAGCACGTATTCGATCGCCGCGCCGTCGCCGTTCAATTGTGGAGCTTCAACGCTGCCAGTTACCGGCAACACTTCCAGATACAAATCATCAGTCAGACGCTGGTTCAGGCGCAGCTCTTCAGCGCAGAAATGTGCGCGCGACTCGAGGCCGGTGAAGTCGAGGAAGCCGAAATTCACCGGCTTCTTCACTTTATAAGCGAAGGGGCCGGTGAGGATCACCCACGAGATATGCGTTTCGATGACCTGAAACCCTTCGACAGGGTGCGGGTAGAGGGCCGGGTTTTGCAGGGCAGCGATCAGTGACTGGCTCACGGGCGATCCTTCAGAGACTGGGGGAAATTCGAGGTCGCCATTATGGCCGCTCGCCAGCCTGGCGCAAACCTCGGAGCGCTCCTGTTGAGGATGAATAAAGTGCGTATAATCCGCCGCCATGACTCGAACTCGATCCCCCCGTACCAAGAAAAAACCACCCTCCAAGGGCCTTAGCCCGTGGTTGAGCTGGGCCATTAAACTCAGTCTGGTCGGCCTTGTCGTGCTGGCCGGCTTCGCCGTTTACCTCGATGCCGTGGTGCAGGAGAAGTTCTCCGGCAAGCGCTGGACCATCCCGGCGAAGGTTTACGCGCGGCCGCTCGAGCTGTTCGTCGGACAAAAGCTCAGCAAGGACGATTTCCTTACTGAACTCGATGCCCTTGGCTATCGCCGTGAGGCGGTCAGCAATGGCCCCGGCGCCGCAGCCGTCAGTGGCAATACGGTCGATCTGAATACCCGCGGCTTCCAGTTCTATGAAGGCCTGGAAAAACCGCAGCCAGTGCGCGTGCGTTTCTCCGGCGATTACGTCGCCGAGCTGTCGGCGACCAACGGGTCGAAGCTGTCCGTGGTGCGCCTTGAGCCGCTGATGATCGGTGGCATTTATCCAAAGAATCTCGAAGACCGCATTCTGATCAAACTCGATCAGGTGCCGCCGTACCTGCTCGAAACCCTTGTCGCTGTCGAAGACCGCGATTACTACAGCCACTGGGGCGTGTCGCCGAAGTCGATTGCCCGGGCCATCTGGGTCAACACCTCTGGCGGCAAGATGACCCAGGGCGGCAGTACGCTGACCCAGCAGTTGGTGAAAAACTTCTACCTGACCAACGAACGCAGCCTGACCCGCAAGCTCACCGAAGCGATGATGGCGATGCTGCTGGAACTGCATTACGACAAGAAGGAAATTCTTGAGGCCTACCTCAATGAAGTCTTCGTCGGGCAGGATGGTCAGCGTGCGGTGCACGGTTTCGGTCTGGCCAGCCAGTTCTTCTTCGGGCAGCCATTGTCCGAACTGAAACTGCATCAGGTCGCGTTGCTGGTCGGCATGGTCAAAGGCCCGTCCTACTACAACCCGCGTCGCAACCCGGAGCGCGCGCTGGAGAGACGTAACCTGGTGCTGGACGTGCTTGAGCAACAAGGCGTCGCGACTGCCGAGCAAGTGGCCGCTGCGAAGAACATGCCGTTGGGCGTGACCACTCGCGGAAAACTGGCCGACAGCTCGTTCCCGGGCTTTATCGATCTGGTCAAACGCCAGTTGCGTGAAGACTATCGCGACGAAGACTTGACCGAAGAAGGCCTGCGCATCTTCACCAGTTTCGATCCGATCCTGCAGATGAAAGCCGAGGCCTCGGTCAACGACACCTTTAAACGTCTGGCCGGGCGCAAAGGCTCCGATGACGTGGAAGCGGCGATGGTCGTGACCAATCCGGAGACCGGCGAAGTCCAGGCAATGATCGGCAGCCGTCAGGCCAGTTATGCCGGGTTCAACCGCGCACTGGATGCGGTGCGGCCGATCGGTTCGTTGATCAAGCCGGCGGTTTATCTGACCGCACTGGAGAAACCGAGTCAGTACACGCTGACCAGTTGGCTGTCGGACGACCCGTTGTCGGTCAAAGGCGCGAACGGTCAGGTGTGGAAACCGCAGAACTATGACCGCCGCTCCCACGGCACCGTGTTCCTCTATCAGGGCCTGGCGCACTCCTACAACCTGTCGACCTCGCGTCTGGGACTGGAAGTGGGCGTGCCGAATGTGTTGAAAACCCTCGGTCGTCTGGGCGTGACGCGTGAGTTCCCGGCATTCCCGTCGATGCTTCTCGGCGCAGGCGGCATGACCCCGATCGAAGTGGCGACTATGTACCAGACGCTGGCCAACGGTGGTTTCAATACGCCGATGCGCGGTATTCGCAGCGTACTGACCGCCGAGGGCGAGCCGCTCAAGCGTTATCCATTCCAGATCGAACAGCGCTTCGATCCGGCGTCCATTTATCTGATCCAGAACGCCATGCAGCGCGTGATGCGTGAAGGTACCGGCAGCTCGGTTTATAACGTGTTGCCGAAAACCCTGACGCTGGCGGGCAAGACGGGTACCAGTAACGATTCCCGTGACAGCTGGTTCGCCGGTTTCAGTCAGGATCTGCTGGCGGTGGTCTGGCTGGGGCGCGACGATAACGGCAAGACGCCGTTCACTGGTGCAACCGGTGCGCTGCAGGTCTGGACCAGTTTCATGCGCAAGGCCGATCCGCTGCCGCTGGACATGCCGCAACCGGACAACGTCGTGCAGGCGTGGGTCGATTCGCGTACCGGGCAGGGCTCTGATGCCAACTGCCCGGGGGCGGTGCAGATGCCGTATATTCGCGGCAGCGAACCGCCACCCGGCGCCGCGTGTGCGGGCGAAACGCCTGCCTCCGGCGAGTCGGTGATGGATTGGGTCAAGGGCTGGATGAATTAAGCAAAGAGGGTTTCAAGTGAACAAGTGGTTGATTCCAGCGGTGACCGCCGTGGCTTTGCTCAGCGGCTGCTCTACCGTACAGCGTGGTTCGATTCCGGTGGTTGACTCGAGCACTGCCGTGTCCAACAGCGAACGTATCTCGGCCAATGGCGGCTTCCGTCAAACGACCGTGAAACGTCCTGTGCAGGGCCAGACCCAGGCCATCCCGCAAGGCGACACGGGTGTGGTTGTGATGGTGCCGGGCGGCGGTGCTGCCGTGTCGACACCGATCAGCTCTTCACCAATCGTGCCGGGCCCGGCATCCGGCGGTATCACGGCGGGGCCGTACAATCCTTCGCCGGCTGAGTCCGCGCCGATCAATTCCGGCAGTTACAGCATGCCATCGACGCCGAGCGGGATTCCTTCCGCCAGCAGTGGTGGCGGCTTGTCGGCCGATGAACAACTGGACGGCCCGGTGCTCGCTCTGCTGACCACCGCACAACAGCAACAGGCCGGCGGCGACCTCAATGGCGCGTCCTCCAGCCTGGAGCGTGCACAGCGCGTCGCTCCGCGTGAGCCGCAAGTGCTTTATCGCCTGGCGCAAGTGCGTATGGCTCAAGGTGATGCGCCGCAAGCCGAGCAGTTCGCCCGTCGTGCGCTGACCATGGCCAACGGTCGCCCTGACCTGCAAGCCAACCTGTGGGAAATCATTGCTCAGTCTCGTGAGAAACAAGGCGATTCCGCCGGCGCCGCTCAGGCCCGTCAGAAGGCCAAGGTTTCGCTGTGATGGATGCCCGTTTCCCGAAAATCGCCGATCAGCTGTTGCTGATCGAGCGTGAACTGCGCACGCAGGGTTGGTGGGATGAAGTGCAGCCGCCTGCCGAAGCCCTGAGCAGTGTCGAGCCGTTTTCGGTCGATACGCTGGACTTTGAGCAATGGCTGCAGTGGATCTTCCTGCCGCGGATGAAGATGATCCTCGAACAGGATCTGCCGCTGCCCAATGCTTCGGGTATTCAGGAAATGGCCGAAATGGTCTTCGCCCAGCGCAACCTGCAGGGCAAGGACCGTCAGCTTCAGGTGCTGCTCAAAGAGTTTGACCTGCTGATCACAGCCTCGCGCTGAATTGAAAACTGCCAGTCGCTACTGGCAGTTTTCACTTATCTGTTTCTGCGCCTCGACGATGCGCTCCTGCCGCTGTGCATCGTCCAGCCGGCGCAACTGCCCCTCCACTTCTTCCCTCAACCGCGGATTGTTCTGCAATTGGGCCAGGTTCGTCCGAGCCTGCTCGCAAAACTGTTTGAGCTGCGCTTGCTGATCTGCGACCTGTTTCTTCACCTTGTCATCAATAGCTTTCTGATCGCCCAGTACACCGCTTCCCGGCATTGCCGGCGGTTTCGGCGCGGGCGAGGAGGGCGTCTGCACGCTTGTCGATGGTTGACCTTGTGGTGGCTGCGCATCGAAATGCGTGACCCCTTGGGCATCGACCCATTTGTAGATTTGAGCGGCCATGCACCATGGGCTGAGACCGATCAGCAGTGTAAGGAGGAGCGTTCGCATGCTGATTCCTTGGCAAAATTGCGCAATTGACACCAACAGAGTAGCGGTTTTCAGGTTTTTTCTTGCGTTCTCATGTGCTTACCCACAATTAACCACACAGACGACTTGACTTGGAGAGGGCGAAACAGAAGAATCCAAAGTCCGCTGTAGAGGGACTGCCAGAAGCAGACCCACTCGGTAGATCATGAGGCGCACATCCGCGCCGACCTGTTACACCCGCAACGCGTTACCTCGCGCTGGGTGGGAAAGGCCCGCAACACTTGGGACGATCCCAATACTTGCTCAGTCAGTGCTGACGTAGTCGGCGACCACCGTCGCTCATGCTCTGCCGAGAAGTAAACCTATTAAGACCCGCCCCTTTTTTGTGGACGGTATTCTGGCGTTTTAGAGGTGAACAACGTGGAGCTTTTATCTGGCGGTGAGATGCTCGTCCGCTTTTTGCGTGACGAAGGCGTCAAATATATCTACGGGTACCCGGGTGGTGCTCTCCTGCATGTTTACGATGCCCTGTTCAAAGAACCGGAAGTGACTCACATCCTGGTTCGTCACGAACAAGCGGCAACCCATATGGCTGACGGTTATGCCCGTGCCACCGGTAAAGCCGGCGTGGTATTGGTGACGTCCGGTCCAGGCGCCACAAACGCCATCACCGGTATTGCCACGGCCTATATGGACTCGATTCCAATGGTGATCATTTCCGGTCAGGTGCCAAGCACCATGGTCGGCACCGACGCGTTCCAGGAAACCGACATGATCGGTATTTCCCGGCCGATCGTGAAGCACAGCTTCATGATCAAACACGCTTCGGAAATCCCGGAAGTCATGAAGAAAGCCTTCTACCTGGCGCAATCCGGTCGTCCGGGCCCGGTCGTGGTCGATATCCCGAAAGACATGACCAACCCGGCCGAGAAGTTCGAATACATCTTCCCGAAAAAAGCCAAGCTGCGTTCCTACAGCCCGGCCGTTCGCGGTCACTCCGGGCAAATCCGCAAGGCAGCAGAAATGCTGTTGGCGGCCAAACGTCCGGTCATGTACTCCGGTGGCGGCGTGATTCTGGGCAACGGTTCCGCACCGCTGACCGAACTGGCGAAAATGCTCAACTTGCCAGTGACCAACACCTTGATGGGCCTCGGCGGTTTCCCTGGTACTGATCGTCAGTTCATCGGCATGCTCGGCATGCACGGCAGCTACACCGCCAACCTGGCGATGCACCACGCTGACGTGATCCTGGCGGTCGGCGCGCGTTTCGACGATCGCGTGATCAATGGCCCGGCGAAGTTCTGCCCGAACGCCAAGATCATTCACATCGACATCGATCCTGCTTCGATTTCCAAGACCATCAAGGCCGACGTGCCAATTGTTGGTCCGGTGGAGAGCGTCCTGACCGAAATGGTTGCGATCCTCAAGGAAATCGGCGAGACCCCGAACAAGGAGTCCGTGGCCAGTTGGTGGAAGCAGGTGGATGAATGGCGCGGTGATCGCGGCCTGTTCCCTTATGAAAAGGGCGACGGCAGCAAGATCAAGCCGCAGACCGTGATCGAAACCCTCTGCGAAGTGACCAAGGGCGATGCCTACATCACTTCCGACGTGGGCCAGCATCAGATGTTCGCTGCGCAGTACTACACGTTCAACAAGCCGAATCGCTGGATCAACTCCGGTGGCCTGGGCACCATGGGCTTCGGTTTCCCGGCGGCCATGGGTATCAAGTTGAGCTTCCCGGATGACGATGTTGCCTGCGTTACCGGCGAAGGCAGTATCCAGATGAACATCCAGGAACTGTCGACCTGCCTGCAATATGGCTTGCCAGTGAAAATCGTCATCCTCAACAACGGAGTTCTGGGGATGGTGCGTCAGTGGCAGGACATGAGCTACGGCAGCCGTCACTCGCACTCCTACATGGAATCGCTGCCTGACTTCGTCAAGCTGGCTGAAGCCTACGGTCACGTTGGCGTACGCATCACCGAATCGAAAGATCTGAAGTCGAAGATGGCAGAAGCGTTCGCCATGAAGGATCGCCTGGTGATCATCGACGTTTCGGTCGACACCAGCGAGCACGTCTATCCGATGCAGATCAAAGACGGCTCGATGCGCGATATGTGGCTGAGCAAGACGGAGCGTACTTAATCATGCGGCACATTATTTCCTTGCTTCTGGAAAACGAACCCGGCGCTTTGTCTCGCGTAGTCGGCCTGTTCTCGCAGCGCAACTACAACATCGAAAGCCTGACCGTGGCCCCGACCGAAGACCCGACCTTGTCGCGTCTGACGCTGACCACCGTTGGCCACGATGAAGTCATCGAGCAGATCACCAAAAACCTGAACAAGCTGATCGAAGTGGTCAAGCTGGTGGACCTGTCGGAAAGTGCTCACATCGAGCGCGAACTGATGCTGGTCAAGGTCAAGGCCAC
>NZ_JBITSX010000027.1:78219-78852 GCF_044541255.1 Pseudomonas sp. NPDC085632
CGTGGACAGATCGTCGTCGTCAGCGCCAGCGTGTATACCGTTCAACTGACCGGTACCAGCGACAAGCTCGACAGCTTCATTCAGTCCATCGGCACCGCGTCGATTCTGGAAACCGTCCGTAGCGGCGTGACCGGCATTGCCCGCGGCGACAAAGTACTCAGCATCTAAACCAAATTAGCGAATGGCCTGAACGGCCTGGATATATAGGGGAATTTCATGAAAGTTTATTACGAAAAAGACTGCGACCTGTCGATCATCCAGGGCAAGAAAGTTGCCATCATCGGTTACGGTTCCCAAGGCCACGCTCAAGCGTGCAACCTGAAAGATTCCGGCGTTGACGTTACTGTTGGTCTGCGTAAAGGTTCGGCCACCGTTGCCAAAGCTGAAGCTCACGGCCTGAAAGTGACCGACGTTGCTTCCGCTGTTGCAGCTGCCGACCTGGTCATGATCCTGACCCCGGACGAGTTCCAGTCCTCCCTGTACAAGAACGAAATCGAGCCGAACATCAAGAAAGGCGCCACTCTGGCCTTCTCCCACGGCTTCGCGATCCACTACAACCAGGTTGTTCCGCGCGCCGACCTCGACGTGATCATGATCGCGCCGAAAGCCCCGGGCCACACCGTACGTTCCGAG
>NZ_JBITSX010000028.1:0-67554 GCF_044541255.1 Pseudomonas sp. NPDC085632
AGCACAGAACGCGCACTGTCACTGGTGCCGCTATCACTCTCACCCGTGAGCAAACCACGCAGTGCCTGCGCCAGTTTCGCCGCTTGCGCATTACGCAGATAAACCACATGCAGATTGCTCGGATTGCTCTGCGCGTTATCCAGTTTGTAGATCAGATTACGCGCCAGTTCCGTGCGCTCCGGACTGCCAGCGCGAATGATGATGGTGTTGGAGCGCGGATCACCAATCACCGCAATTTTCTGCGTCGGATCATTGCCCGGCGCATCGAGTAAATCCGCCACCATCGGCGCAATGTCAGCGGCAATGCCGTTCTGGATCTGCACCACATCGGTGTCAATCGCACTGGGCGAATCAATGCTCGCAATCAACTGCGCAACGCGAGTCAGGTTCTCCGCGTAATCGGTGATAACGATGGTGTTGTTGCCCGGATAGGCGTTGATCGGATTATTCGGCGACACGATCGGCCGCAGCACAGGAATCAGGTTCACCGCGTTCTCGTATTGCAGGCGAAACGTGCGGGTGAGCATGCCGTTGCCGGCCGGTTTGTCGGCGCTGTAAATCGGCCCGCCGAGCAACTTCGCATCCGCCTCCGGCACCACCTGCGCGACACCGCCAACATCGACCACGCTGAAACCCTGCATGCGCAACGCCGCCAGCAACATGTCGTAAGCCTGCCGCGCCGGCACCTGACCTTCCGAGACCAACGTCAACGTACCCTTCACCCGAGGATCGACGAGAAACTGCTGCCCGGTCGAACGCGCCAACGCCCGCACCACCGCTTGAATATCGGCGTCGACAAAATTCAGCGTCACCGGTTGATCGCCCAAAGGATTGCTTGGCAACGCGATGCCCGACGCCGCAGCGCCACTGCGCCCACTCTTGCTGATGTTGTGCAATGGCTTCGGCGCCGGTCGCGCCTGAGCCTGTGCGCGTTCGCGGTCGAGCACCGCGTCACCGCTGCGCTGGGTGTTGGCCAGCGGCCGCCCGAGCTCACTGTCGACCAGCAACGGCGGCTGATTCTGTGGTGTGCTGGTGTGGCTGCACGCGCTCAACGCCATCAGCAACATCGGCAACGCCAGACGTGCCGGTTTGGATCCTGACCCCTTCATGAAGCTTCCTTAGCGCCCAGCGCCTGATCCATGCGAACGGTGCCTGACAAAGTGCCGGCAGTGACTTCGGTCGAGGGGTTGTCTGCGCGTTGCAAACGGGCCTCGACCACTTGCAGAGAAAGTTGTGCCGGGTTGCTCAACAGCCAATCGAGCACGGCGTCGGCCGGCGCCGCGTCGAAGGTCAACTGCCAGGCGCCCTGTGCCTCCTGTAATTGGTAATGCCCCGCCAGGCCGCTGGCCTGCAGGGTCTGCTCCAGCGACTGCGCCACGCTTTGCCCGTCCGGGCGCACGCTGACTTCACGCAACAGCACCTCCAGCGCTTCGGTCTGGGCGCGCAGCTTTGGCGTTTCGGTTTGCCAATAGGTGATTTTCTTTAGCGGTGGTTGGATCAGCGCGATCCACAGCAACAGGCCGATCAGCGCGATGGCCATGCCGGCGACCATGCGCTTTTCACGCAACGCCAACGGCTGCCAGCGCGCGTGCACCTGAGCGTTAAAACGCTGCCACTTGGCGCGGTACAGCGCGAGCGAGGCCTTATTCATCTTCTTCTGCTCCGCCGCTGTCATCGCTGTCGCTTGGGGTGGCTTCAGTGGCCGGACGCAAGGTCCAACCTTCATCATCTGCCGTCACGCTGATACCGGCCTGGGCCAACGTGCTTTGCCACTCCTGATCATTGCCGCCGCGACGGGCTTCACTCAGCAGACTCAGTTGCAACGTGCCGTCGACAAACGCCAACCGCTCGACACTGCCCGCCATCGACGGCATGCCGCTGCCGGCCTGCAACACCAGACGATTGAACGTCTGCGCCGGATCATCCGCCGCGCCCTTCTGCCGCGCTGCCAGTTGCTGACGCGCCTGTTGCAACGGGTTGAGGATCACCGGCAACTCGGGAAATGCCTGTTTTACCCGGAGGTTCATCTGGGTTTTCAGTTGCTGGCCCTGCCCGGCCTCGCGCGCGGCATACAGGTTCAAACCGATCACCCACACCGCCACAGCCAACGCTGACAGGGCGACCGCCCTGCCCCAGCCGCGATGCTCGGTTTGTTGCTGCTGGACTGCGCCGTGCAGCCCCCAACCCGGTAGCGGCCCAGTCCAACGCTGCGCATCCGCCATCGGCAGTTCAGCACCCGACGGTGGTTGATCCCCGATCCAGTGCAAAGTGACGCCCGGTTCCCAAACAACACCGTCGAGGCCGTCATCAAACAACGGCTGCACCCGCGCCACTTGCACGCTGTCGCGCAGCAACAAATGCCCGTCCTGCACGCACGCGACGGTGCCGGGCAACACCGGCAAACGGTACGGCGCCGGGTAGAGTCCGCGCAGGTTCAGCCCAGCACTTTTCAGCAACTGGCCAAAGCGCAACAGGTGCTGCCGAGGCGCCCAGGCGATCTGCACCTGCCCGGCCTCGTCCCGCGCGCTGTGCGCGATGTGCATCTCGCTGCTGTCGCCCAGCATCAAGGCCTGCGCCGCACACTGCACCGCCGCAACAATCTTGTTCGCAGGCAACGGCGGTAAATCGAGACTCGCCAACAGGCTGTCAGCCGGGTGCAGAAAACACACCAGCGGCGGCAGTTTCGATTGCTGGCTCAACTGGCTCAGGCCGAGGCGCTCTTCCCGCGTGACCTGCCCCTGACGATCCAGCCAAGCGCAGTGCAATTCACTGTGCAAATCCAGTTCCGCCAAGGGCGGCAACGCGACTTTCAACTGACTCATACGCCCACCCGCGACCAGATCACCTGCGGCAAGCGGTCCTGGCTGCGATGCAGCAACGCCTCAAGACTGACCCGCCGCTGATCGCGCCGCGCCTCGCCGCGCAGGCGAAACCAGTCACTGGTGATGCCGACCTTGACGCTGGTCAACTCCAGTTGCGGCATGCGCAAACGGTTAACGAAGTCGCCCCGGTTGATAAACCAGCGCCCGGCATCGCGCTCGGCGATCAGCGCATTGGCGCGCTCCAGCGACAGCCCAGGCACATACGCGGCCAAGACCGGCGCGGTGGCGGTGTTGCCGTTAAGCCAAGTGGTCGCCGGAATCACCGTCAGGTACGGCGCCAGTTTGCCGATCACCGCCTCATTCACGCCGTCGACACTGCGCAAATCATCGATGCTGCGCAGCATCGGCAACGTCGGCTTCTGCGGTTTGTGTGAAGCGTTGGGCGAGGTGGCGCGACCACTGTCGAAACCGCTTTTCGGCGCCTCGGCAATCTGCGCATTCAGCAGTCGTGGGTAGGACGCAATCACCCGCTGACTGATGCGCTGACTCAACCCGGCGCTGACTCCGATCAACTCGCACAATCGCTGAAACGCCGCGACCTGCGCCTCATCGACCCGCTCGTTGGCCACCAGATTGCGCAAGTTGAACTTGCCCTGCTCATCCTCCAGTCGCCCCTCAAAACCTTGCGCGGAGAGTCGCTGCGCCCACGGCTGATCGAGCCGGGTCAGCGGGTCGCGCTGACGTGCATCCCACAGCAATTGACGGCTGATCTCCAACCCGCCCTGCACCAGCCAACGCCCCTGCACCCGCTGCTGATCCGCCTCCAGCGCCCGGGTCGCCACGCTCTGGCGCGTCAACATGCCCGCCGCAATCACCGCCACCACGGCCGCAATCAACAACGCGCTGATAATCGCCATGCCCTGTTGCTTCGCCCCCTCAGGCGAGCGGCTGTTCATGGCCGGCCTTACAACTGCCAGGAACCGATATCGGCATTCACGCCGTCGCCGTCAGGCTGACCGTCGGCACCGAGGGAAAAGATGTCGATCTCACCATTGGCGCCGGGGTTGAGGTACTGATAAGGACGACCCCACGGATCGTTCGGCAAGCGCTCCAGGTACGAGCGCCAATTGCTGTTCTTCGCATCCGCCGGCCGCTCCACCAACACCTTCAGCCCCTGGTTCATGCTCGGGTAAGTGCCGTGATCGAGGCGATACAACTTCAACGCCTGCATCAACCCACCAATATCCTGCTTCGCCGCCGTCGCCCGCGCCTGATCCGGCCGGTCGAGCACCTTGGGCACCACCATCGCCGCCAAAATCCCCAGAATCACCACGACCACCATGATCTCGATCAGGGTAAAACCCTGCTGCCCACGCGGCGTGCGCATCGGTTGCTGAAGCGATTTGAAAGGTGCGATATCCATCTCGACATTCCCTGGCTTGATTCGATTCGACGCGCAGTGTTGCAAGAAGATATGTCAGGGATGTTGAAAATCCTCGGGTGTTTTCGTCGTCAAGCCGTCAAGGACGCGGGTTAGCGTCGAGGGCTGGGTTTTGGTTTTGGGCCATGTATGCGTGCGCGTTCGCGGGAAGAGGGTTTCACGTTGATTGAGGTGCTGGTGGCGCTGGCGATTATTGCCGTGGCGATGTCGGCGGCTGGGCGGGTGGCGGGGTTGATGACGCAGAGCAGCGGGGTTTTGCGGGATCGGTCGGTGGCGATGATTGCGGCGCAGAGTCGGATGGCAGAGTTGCGGTTGGAAGGCAGGTTGCCGATGGGTATGAAAGCGCTGGATTGTGATCAGGGGCGGCTATTGCTGCGCTGTGAACAGCTGATCAGCGCAGCCGAGAACGGACGTCTACTCAAGATTGGTATCCAGGTATTTGACCGGAATCAGGATGCGCCACCGTTGGCCAGGCTTGAGACGTTGTTGTCCCGAACCGAAAGCCCCTCACCCTAGCCCTCTCCCAGAGGTAGAGGGAACTGATTCGGGGATGTTCGAGAGCTACACCGACTTGAAAGCCATTCATTGAATCCAAAATGGCCAAGCTCACAAAGCCAAATCGAAGGTCCTTCACCGAACCATAATCGCCAAAATCTTCCAGGTCGACGTACCCCGCAAGACACCTCGGTCGGCCCACTCTCCCTCCGGGAGAGGGCTGGGGTGAGGGCCGCTTCAACTCGCGCCCCCAGATCACCAAAGCAATAATCGCGAAGGCCCTTCACCAAAACCATAATCGCCAAAATCTTTCAGGTCGACGTACCCCGCAAGACAACTCGGTCGGCCCCCTCTCCCTCCGGGAGAGGGCTGGGGTGAGGGTCGCTTCTAATCACGAATTCCCCAGAACAACCACCCGATCAATCAACAGTTGATCCCGACACCTACATCACCCCGGCAAGATTCGGGCGGGTTGGGTGTTGGTTTGATCATGGTAAAGCTCCTTGATGACTGGAGCCGCCACCGTTCGCGGTCAAACAAACAGGGGGGCAGCTGTACGCGGGTTGACCGACCGGACATCAAGGAATCCGGCACACCCGAAGGTGTCCCACGCACAGCCACCGCGACATGATTTCAGACAATGCCTGAACACGTGCAGAACGCTGGCGCGCCTTGATGTTGGGCGGACGGTCAAATCCGATCGCTGATTCGTCAGCGACCGGACCACAATAGAACCCACCCCCAAGGCGCACAAGCCGGCGGATTCTGGCGTAGCTGTAGGCAAAGGCGCAAGGATGTGTAGCCTGAGAGAGTGTCTGGAAATGTCTTTTTAAACGTTGGTGTTTATCGAGATAGCCTTCCACCACTTGGCCCTAAATAGATCCGCCCCCTTATCCAAGGCGCCCACTGTCGCGGGTCAGGTCTATTGCGACTTTAGTCACTGTCGAAAACGGGAAGTAATGCAGGTAGTATGCGGCGGCCTTGTGCCACTATTATCAAGGCCGCGCTACACCTTGATAGAGCTGACCTACCCCCCTACTTTTCCCCGCGAACCTGGAACGGTGACACGCAATGGATGCAAGCACTCAGAAGATCGAACTCTACGGCCACGCCCTCGACACACCGCAGAGCAAGCTTGATACCAACCTGGTCAGGCAAGCATTCTCGACGATTGCCTCGACATGGTCGCGGAAAATCAATGGCGGCTTCTACGACCTGTTTTCCGACCTGGATAACCTCTACGAAGACGGTGACGACCTGGCACACGAGATCCGCATCCAGGCAATTGGTCAAAGTATCAAACTCACCGTGGCCCACGGGATCTACGATATCGACGAAGAACGTTTCTATGACGCCTTCATGGAGCGCTACGACTCGTGGGATGAAGACTTCGGCGTATTGGCCGAGCAATACGAGGCCATTGTCGAGCGCACTGCCGAGCAGGATGCGCATCGCACCAATCGCCGCCATGGCCGCCGCCAATGGGTAGGCTACGGCTCAGAGAAAGCGGTATACGATGCCGACGCGAAAAACCTCATGTCCAATATTGGTCATGGTGTATTCAACCTGATGGCCAAAGGGGTCAGCGCACTCGGCAACTCGTTCAAGAAAGACGAGATTTTCAAGAGCCCGGCAACGGTCAAGGCTTTTGCAGACGGTGCCAGCAATATCGTCAATGCGGCGTACCTCGCGACGCTCGACGCCATCAATGCCGACTCACCCGGAAAGTTGCATGGCTACTCGAAGGACGAGATCAGAAAGTCCCAGGCGATTACCGAGAACATTGAAAAAGGCCTGATCCCCGACGATGCCGTGCTGCCGTCGGCGATCAAGGCGATCAGTGCATATCCCTACAACGAGCGCATCTACCCGATCCTGCTGCGCAAGTTCGGCGGTGATCAAGGGCGGCTGGATGATGTAGTGGAGTTTTTCGGCATGGGAGGCCTGCTCAAGGAAAAGCAAACGCTGATCCAGGAGCAATTGCGCCAGTGCGATCTGAGCACGGTGGAAAGTTTCAATGCCAGTCGTCCGAACATCGAGCGCTATGCGCAATTCATCTGTTTCGACCGTATCGATGAACACTGTGAGCGAGTGATCGAGAAAATCGTGGCGCGCGAGACTCAGACAAGCTCGCCATCTGCCATAACTTCCGCACTACCGGGCGCCGCAAAACACAGCGCCAGCGGGTTGACCGTGGCGATGGCCGTCGAGGGTTTCAGGTCCAATGCCGACCACAAGTTCTATGCAGCGCCGGACTTGCCGGCGAAGAAAATTTTGACATTCGAATCCAAAAACGCGCTGAACATTGCCAAGGACGAGGTGGTGTTCTACTTCGACGACACGGTGTTTGGTTCCGGCGACAAGGGCGTATTGGTTGATCTTGAGCGCGTGTATGCGTACTTGCCATTCAAGGAGTCGCACCGCGTGGCACATGCTGATATCGCCGACGTTACCATCAGCGGCCTGATGAATAAAAAGCTGACGATTGCCAAGCGTGATGGAACCAAAGTGGATGTGCCACTGACCCAAAGCAACAAGGGCGCGACCAGCCTGTACGAGGCCATTCTTAAGCTGGTGCGGTTGAGAGAGGCGGCGGGGAACTGATTTATCAGGTCTGCCGAAGTTCAAGGTCGGTGACATACCGGGCGCGATACCGAAAGCAGCAAGAAACTGACCCGCAACCTTACGCCGAGTATCCGAAGTGTCTGTCGAGTTGAAAATCGGAGATAGGAGCCATCAAATGAAGGCTTCGATCCTCGTACTTGTCGCGCTTTATTGCACGGGTATCAGCGCAGCGTTTGCCGATGACTCACAGGCGCCAAACGACAATCGCAAGCCAACAGGCATAGTCGTCGGTGAGCGTTTGGTTGCGGTCAAGTCCAAGCTAGTCAAACAAGGATGGAAGCCGACGCGTATGCACACCACCGACGGCTATGAATACAGTGGCCTGGAGCGGGACTTGGCTGCACGCGAGTTCTTCGAACTGGATGCCTGCTCGTTTGATAGCTCGCGCTGCGTCTTGTACTACGCGAAGAAAGGAACTTGCCTACGCGTCGATACCATCGGTGAGCAATTCAATGACATGACCGTGACGCGATGGACCCGCGAATGTCCTGAAGCGCCTCAATAACCATACGAAGACAGCACGGTAATAATCAACTGCTCCCACAGGTTCCAGCGTCGTACACAACATCTGCAATCAGCATAAAACCCTGTGGGAGCGAGCCTGCTCGCGAAGGCGCCAGAATGAACACCCGATCAATCACCAGGTGATCACGGCACCCGCATCACTCCGGCAACTGCAAATTATCCAGCGCCCGATTCACCGCCAACTCCCCGAGCATGATCAACTGCGCAATCCCCGCCAGCGCCTGGCGCTGCGATGCCGGCAACAGGCTGGAGACGTTCTGGGCGATGGTTTTGGCCGACGCGAGTGTTGCACTGGCATCGACCAGCAGTTCTTCGGTTTTGTTGTCCGCCGTCACGGCGTACATCCCACGGTTTTTACGTGGGGGCGGCGTGGAACCGGGTGGACAGAGGTAATGGTCGAGCGCGCGGTCGGCGGCTTCGTGGAGTTTTTTTGAGTCGATGGATTCGTAGGGGGAAACCGAGGCGGTTTCGGGCGGGTTGGGTGTTGGTTTGATCATGAGTGAATCTCCAAATCATAGAAAAGGAGCCATCATCTTTCGCTACCAAACGAAGGGGTGGTGGCCATACGAAGGTTGGTAGACCGGTGACTTGGAGAACCGGCGCGCCCGAAGACGCCCTGCGCATGACCACCATAAATACACAGCCCCAAAAAGGCCTGTATCGGGTGACGCTATGCGCCAAGTCTAAGCCGGGCTACCAAACCCGATCGCTGATTCGTCAGCGACCGGACCACAATAGAATCCGACCCAAAAGCGCACAAGCCGGCGGATTCTGGCGTAGCTGTAGGCAAAGGCGCAAGGATGTGTAGCCTGAGAGAGTGTCTGGAGATGTCTTTTTAAACTCCGGTGTTTACTACTCTGATCCTCGATGGTGTTATCCGAGCGTGTGTGATTACCTAACAGGCATGTACAATCCAACAAAAGCGTGGGGCTAAAATGCGCCGCAGATCACGTCAGGGATGTTGACATATGCTTGGCTTGAAATCGAAGCCGCTCGGCCGTGTCGCCAACCGGTCTAAGAGATGCGCAATGAACACAAATGGGTTCTGAGAAACCAAGAAATGGTAATCAGGCAATGGAGTTGAATGAGTGCTAAACAGGATAATAGTCAAGTTAATAGCGGCAGTGAAAGAACGGTTAGTCCCGAGGGGAAGCCGAAACTTTGGAATATCTGAAAAAATCACAAAGCACGCCCACATTCAAACCCTGCCAAACACGCCTGAAATTTCGCTATCCTTCATTGAGTTTTATTTTGAAAACATAACCCCCAAGGAAAGACAGATTTCAGGAAAAATTTTTACGAAATGCATATTCTCCCATCAAATCATAGAAAACTTCACTTTTACGAACTGCAAGTTTTTAGACTGCGTATTTAATGGTGCATATTTGACAGGAGTCGAGTTTCACGACTGCGAATTCCGCGAGTGCTTCTTCTACAAGACAAAGTTTAAAGACACATACGTTGATCCAGTATTTTTCCATTTTACAAAAAAATGGCACTGGATCAGCGCCAATATAAATTCAGGTTTTTTTCAATCCCTGTATAGCAATTACAAAAACATGCATCAGGAAAAATTTGCGATGGATGCAGACCGGAGATTTCAATTTTATCGGAGATATCAACATCTATATGGACGGAATCCCAGTATCTACAAATTTGTAAAAGGCTTATTATTCGACTACTTTTTGGGGCATGGTTATGGAATCACGAATAGCCTTGTTGTAACGGCTATATCAATCCTCAGCTTTTCTTGGCTTCTTCACGGAAAATTAACGCCTGGCAAAGAAGATTTTTTTGAAACTCTCTACTTTACAGTTGTTTCATTGACAACAGCTGGATACGGCGAGATCACGCCCCGCCATGAAGTTATCCCTCTGACAATTACAATGATTCTACTACTTTCATCAATCGCTTGGTGCGCATTAGTCACCGCAATCATTGTAAAGAGGATTGTGAAATAGTGCCATTCGCCATCATTCAATGTGGGTCTACTGCTAGGGGCGATGCGAACGCCAACAGCGATGTGGATATTATTTGCGTCTGGTCGGGCAAATCGCCTGACTTTACCCGTCTTATTCACCAGTACGGCGAGCTAACCTTTTATTCTGTAGAAACGATCCGCCGGATGCGAGCCAAAGGCTCTCTGTTTTTGACACATTTAGATGTCGATGGTGTTCTTATCGATGGTGACAAATCCTTACTCGAGGAATTTCGCGGTTTTCGCCCATCAGCCAGCCAGGTTCGAAGTCTGTATAAAAATACAGCTCGCGCTGTAAGTAACTTGGACTGGTTTCCTGACAACCCCTCCGGGGAACTTTGGCTTTGCGATGTACTTTACGTCGCCCTTAGAACCTGCCTTTATTGTAAGAATGCAGCGGCAGGCATTTACACATTTGGCTACCTTGATGCGTTGAAAGCTAGAAAATTAAACACAAATCAAATCGCAACGATGGCTCTTCTTAGAGAAGGTAAATATCGCTATAGAAAATCGACCGCCGATTTTAGCAACGCGAGATTCGACTTTAAAACCAGCCTAGCCGCCCAGGCGTGCTTCGCAGTTTTGTCCAAGCCAGTCAAAATAGTCAGAGGCGGTAAGACAGACTGGGCAAAGCTATCCTTGCGAGACTATTGGGGTGAAAGACTAATAGAAAGGGCTATTTTGAACAATGAACATCAAGATGATGAGTTTATGCTGAAAATAAAACATCACAACTACAACAAAAGATCTCTCAAATCTGACATCTCCAGAATTGTAGACATGCATAGATTTACCAATTAATCCGCGACGAACTTAACTCCGACAGACTTTACAGCACAAAAAAGAATAACCATATTTCAATCACAAAGAAAAAGAACTGCAGATTTTCCCGAAAGGTAACAACACATATTTTCACTACTGAGAAATTTAGTTCATCATCATTACCGATACTCTAAGCTGAGAGTGTGCCCGGCGATAGCACTCACATGATCCCAGCCAAAACAGTGATGGAAGCTTCCTTAATTTTTAGAGCTCATCTGTGTTGGCAAATACAGCATTTCGACCATTCGCTACTCCTTCACCCCTGAGCCAGAGAGGCCTATTTTTGTCCAGACCATCTATCCCAGCTGAAATCCGTCGCGCTGTCCTAGTAGAAGCTGGCCATCGCTGTGCAATTCCTCGGTGTAACCAAACGGAGCTTGATGTACACCATATCGTGCCGTGGGAAACATGCAGAAAACATGAGTACTCCAACCTGATAGCGCTCTGCCCGCTCTGTCACCGTCGTGTTCATAATGGTGACATTGACCGCAAGGCTCTGCATATCTACAAGGAAAATTTGGCTAAAGAGTTTGGAAAGCACGACAACGGCAGCTTCCAGGCGGAGGTTATTGAGTACAAGCGCCGATTGAGCGAAGTGAACGATGGCGCTCCCGGGTTCACCTTCCAATTCGAATTTCCAGATTTTCCGAATCCTGTAGAGAGGATCGTATCTCGAAATATCGAAGCGTGGGGCTTAGAGCTACTTGCTGATTTTCGTAATACTCAGGAGCATTATGACAAGCATCCTCAAGAGCTTGAGGGCACACTAATGAACATCAGGGCTGACCTGTCGGGTCACTACCGAGTCATACGGAGGGACGAGAAGATCATCAGTATCAGGTACAGCATTGACACCTATTATACCGGTGCCGCTCATGGCCGAAGAGGTACGCGCGTACTGAACTACACATTGAAGCCGTTTCGCCCAATCACACTTGAATACCTTCTTGGCGACCTCAATCGCCTCCCATTGCTCGCAGCATTAGTTCGCCACAGGCTAAGTGAAACCGGACGCTACGACGCTAAATGGCTCATTACAGGCACAGAGCCTGAACCAGAAAATTTCTCCTTGTTTAACATCGAGCAATATGGCCTGACATTCACTTTCCCCGAGTACAAAATCGCCAGTTATTCAGAGGGAGTACAAAGAATATTCGTGGACCTATACTCACTATCAAGCATTTGTGACCCGCATGCGCTTGAAGCAATCAAAGAATTTAATCTCTAGCCATTAAAAAGCTGTTCAGCACTTCGAAAAAATATCAATTTATTCTTCAAAACAATAGATAGAAATTATTTCTTGAAACTTTAAATGGGACTGTTTCATTTTCATAAAATCAATCAGCCCCACCATTCTTACTCCAGCTCATTCACCGGCTCATCTTCCCCCTCTTCGAACTCATGATTAACGACTTGATCAAGAATGCGCAACACCTCGCATCCACCTTGATAGCATTCTATTGTATCTTCGATTTCGACATTTGGGGAACCGCCATGAGCGAACTCATTTCTTGCTTTAACCAGCTTATTTAGCGCAGTATTGAATTTTGGCTTGTCACTTAGACCAACTAGCTCTTCAAATTTTTTTCGCCATCTCAAGTCAAATTCTGAAAGAATGTTCTCAATTTGCCCAAGACGAGGATTGAACGAGCTGTCACGAATCTTCTTCTTTACAAAATTTCTGGCCTGTATAGCGCATTCGGCGTCGACTTTGTCTGCGATTATTTTTTTAAATCCAACCTCGATCGCTCCCGAGGCCCTTATTACGGCATAGCGTCGCATATAAGGTGTGGGGGTGGCACCCGCCCCCATTCCCACCAATAATTGTCTTATACCTTCAAGCTCCTGACTACATAATTCAAGCTGTTGTAACACCTCCTGATTTATCATTGAGATGCTCCTTTGAAAAACTCCCTGTACATCTGTCCAACTCGATTACGAATGGTTTCAGTACGCATGGTCTCAAAGGAAAGATTATTTTGAAGCCCTTTGTCTTGTAAGGCTTTTCTACGTCGCGCAGATAAACCTTCTGAACAATCACGCGCAATATTACGCCGTATCCCCAGATCAACAGCAATCATGACTGAATCGAAAATGGTCGCGCTAAATGCAGGGACCACTCGATCAGGGTTGCTTGGTGATAGGTTGTGGAAGGCTTCAACGCCTAAATTATCGTGAATGTAGCGTGTCGCCGCTAAAAATCTATCCCGGAATGCGTCGCAATAATCGACGCGATTATGCACCCCCATGTACTGGTTAAGATATTTTTTTAGCGAAATTCTAGAAGGCGCTTTTGTTGGATCCAGAGAGGCCAAGTCAGAAATAGCGAAAAATCGTAAGATACACTCCATATCTCGCATCCTGGAATCAGCTTCCTCTCTACCCCATAGCTGCCGCCAAACTGGGTCTTTGTTCAATTCAAATAATAAGGAGTTGAATGGACCTTGATATACACAGTTACGTATCTCTTGCGGTAGCAAAGATCGACCACCAGAGTTAATTCGCTCGAAAACTTGAAAAAGACTAGTATCGCCGTCGGTTGGGGATTTCTGCATAAAAACGATGGCATGAATAGTTGTATTTCTGATCTTACGCTGCTCTTCAGGCAGAAGCTCTAAGAATGCTTTCCCCTTCCAGCGCTCATGAATTTTTTCGCTTTTTGAAAGCTTGAATACTGATCCATCTTTTGTAAACACACCTTTTACATAATCGCGCACCGTCATCAATCTTTGATAACCATCAATTATCAAAAGCTTTTCATCGTTAGTTTTTGCTAAAAATATGCTCGGGACAGGGAGCCCAAGCAGAATGGAGTCTATGAATCTTGAAGCTTCCGACTTATCCCAGACATAGTTTCGTTGCAGTTCAGGCTTTACAAGTTCGTTATCGTCATAGCGACTTATTAATTCGCGAAAGCTTAAATCTGCACCCCATGATGAAATTTCAAATAAGTCATCATCGCTATAAAAGTCTTCATTTTCTTCTGAAGGTAAATCTAAAGTTACGTTGCTCTCGTCAGTGCTCATGCTTAGCGTCCTGTGCGTCATGATGGCAATATGCCCCGGCGTTCAGCAACATAGCCGAGCCTTAAATGTTTCGCAACGAAAAGCGTGGTGGCACCCTGCCTCGCCGCTAACAACATAGACCCAGGTGAGGTACCGCTTCTGGCCCAAAGAGGCTTAATCTGAGCGTCCGCTAATGGCCAATAGCAAGCATTAGCGGCGACCTACTCTGGTCAACTCCGACTGAGAATCCTTCTGGTTGTCTGTTTGCTTTTTTTGCACAAACATCTGAAATTGCAACCATCTTAAAAGCGAATCCACCCTACCTCACCGCCTCACCAACTCCGGCAACACCACCCCCTCCGCCAACCTCTCCACCTCCAACCTTACCCTCTCCCCACCCTGCTCAATCACCACCCCATCCCCCTCCACCGCCACCAACTTCACCCCAGGCCCCACCCTCTCCCCCTGCAAAAAACTCCTCGGCGGCCCGTCATTCAAACTCAGTATCGCCACCGCCCCCCGACTCCCCGCCATCACCCCGCTCACCTTGATATCCATCGGCGCCGTTTGATTGGAAAACCACTGCAACGCCGGGCTATCACTGCGCGCCGCCAGCAATTGCGGGGCCGCTGCCGGGGTGTGGGATTCGGCGGAGGTCAGCAGCAGCGACGACCACGTCGCCACGCCGACCAGCGCGGCGAGCAGCGCGAGGGCCTGGACCATTTGGGGTGGGGAAACGCGTGCGGTGAAGGTCATGGGTTGAATCTCCTTTTTATCCCTGCTGCCAGCCTACGCGGCAATTCTCTCCGTTTTATTTCACACGCCTTACAGGTTGGCCGTGCACGATGGCGCAGGACGCAAAGGAGCGCGCGCGCGATGAACAGGCAACAGGGTTTTACGCTGATCGAGTTGATGGTGGTGCGGGTGATCATCGCCGGGGCCGGGTTGAGACGCGGAGCAATGAGCGTTCGATGGCCCTGATTGCGAAGTTTGCATGGCCGGGTTATGCGGTTGTTGCGCAGTGAACAGGTCATTGGCGCGGCGGGGAATGGGCGGTTGCTCAAGGTTGGCGTGCGGGTGTTTGACCGTAGTCAGGACGCGCTACCGTTGGCCACACTCGATACCCTGCTGAGCGGCCCATAAGGCTCCTGAGCTTAGCCCTCATATTTAGAAAAGGACTAGGCCAGGAGCCATTTTTTAGCCTACTTGTTTGGAACCACAGTGAAGTTCCAGGAATGGGACTCTTCTCCAGCACCGTATAGCGCCTTGGCTCTAATGCTGTGCGAACCCACGCTCAATTCACTCAAGGAAAAGGTCCAGTTGCCCATTGGATCGACAACGACTGCACCTTTGGCAAACGTGCCATCAAACACTTCAACTTTCTGCGTTGCTTCCGCGATACCGGCAAGAGTCACGCGGGTCTCGGTGGTTTTACCGCCATTCGCAATTTCAACGCCGTTGGCTCCTTTGACCGAAGTGATAGTGGGTGCAGTTGCATTAGGTTGGGATGTCGACATGGTGAAAACTCCGATAGTGAGATAAATGGAACGGAGTAATTCAACGCTGAAAAACGCAAATGCACACCTGTCAGATCTGACAGGTAGCGGTCCTTTTTCGACGAGCGGTCGTCTTCACTCAGGGTCGGTCAGCGCGAGTACCTGGACCATTTGTGGTGGGGAAACGCGTGCGGTGAAGGTCATGGGTTGAATCTCCTTTTTATCCCTGCTGTCAGCCTACGCGGCAATTCTCTCCGTTTTATTTCACACGCCTTACATGTTGGCCGTGCACTATGGCGCAGGACGCAAAGGAGCGCGCGCGATGAACAGGCAAGAGGGTTTTACGCTGATCGAGTTGATGGTGGTGCTGGTGATCATCGGCATCGCCAGTGCGGCGATCAGCCTGAGTATCAAGCCCGATCCGTTGCAGTTGCTGCGCAAGGATGCCGAGCGTGTGGCGCAGTTGCTGCAGGTGGCGCAGGCGGAGGCGCGCGCGGATGGTCGGCCGATTGTGTGGGTGAGTGATGCCAAGGGGTTTCGGTTTAGTCGGCGCAGTGACAGTGGCAAGGGGTTTGATCATTTCGCGCAGGATCCGCAGTTGCGGCCGCGTGCCTGGCAGAGTCCGAAGATGGAGGTGCGGGTGGAGCCGAAACAGAAGGTTGTGCTGAACGCTGAGTGGATCAATCCGCCGCTGCAATTGACGTTGTCGGATGGCTTGAATCGCTTGAGTGTGCTGCGTGATGGCAGCGGAAGGATCAGCCTGCAATGAAGCGCCAGCAAGGGTTTACGTTGATTGAGGTGATGGTCGCGATTTTGTTGATGGCGGTGGTGAGTCTGATTGCTTGGCGCGGGCTGGACAGTGTGACGCGGGCGGACAGTCATTTGCAGGCGAGCAGTGAGCAGAGTGACGGTTTGGTGCGGGCGCTGAATCAGTTGCAGCGGGATGTGGAGATGCGCGCGGGGATTGAGTTGACTGAGCCGAAGAAGGTTGGGGTGGATGATGAACCGCCGAGCGCCCCGCCCGCTCTGACTGTGCGCAGTAGCGACAGTAAGGGGTTTCGGCTGGACATTATTCGCACGGCGGCGGATCAGCCGGGGGCGTTGCAGCGGGTGCGGTGGTGGGTCAAGGGCGACACGTTGTATCGGGCGGTGGCTGAGGCGCGGAGTCGGTATCCGTTGCCGGCGCCTGGGAATGGGGTGGCTGTTTTGAGTGATGTCAGCGATGTGCAGGTGCGGGTTTGGGAGGTGGATAAGGGGTGGCGGCAGTTGAGTGGGAATCGGCGGGAGGATCCGCTGGGGTTGGAGATTCGGTTGAATCGGGGGACTGCGCAGGGGGTGGAGAAATACCGGCAGGTGATTGGGCCGTTGGAGTGATACTGGCTGCAATGTGGATATCCGTGTAGGAGCTGCCGAAGGCTGCGATCTTTTGACTTTGAAGATCAAAAGATCGCAGCCTTCGGCAGCTCCTACATTGGGATTGGGTGCAGTCAGTTGGGGTTGGTTGGCTGGCAGGCCGTCATCGCTGGCAAGCCAGCTCCCACAGGAATTGGGTGAAGTCAGTCAGGGGTTGGTTGTCTGGTTGGTCGCCATCGCTGGCAAGCCAGCTCCCACAAAGACTGAGTGCAGCCGGTAGATATTGGTCCGCTGACAGGCCGCCATCGCTGGCAGGCCAGCTCCCAAAATTTCGATTCGCGAGCACAGCATGCGGCGAAGCCGCCCCACTCAATGGCCGAGTGTCAGCTCGCCGAAAGCTCTTGATCTTGATCCACGGGCGACGTCGGAAGGCTGAGTGGAGGGATTCATCCGGGGGTGGGAGCGCAGCGACCGTTTGGCGCAGCCAAATGCATCGAGAGGAGGTGCAGCGAAGCAAACCGTAGGCGATGCGCCCGGATGGATCCCGGAGCGAAGGAACCCCGAGCTTTAGCGAGCGGGCCGCACGCAGGAGCAAGCCTTTTTGGTTACTTTTTTCTGGGCCGGCACTCCGGGCGTCTGGAAAAAGTGACCCGCCGTAAGGGCGGAACCCTAAGCAGCCGTTACCGCAGCAACGGATATGTACCCAGTCAAACCCACTAACTCAAAACGACAACGCCACCCGGCAACTCGGTGCATTTGACGCCATAGGCATCCCGGATGAGCAGTGCGACGCCGGCGAGTTGGTCAAGGCTGAAGCGGGCCTGGACGCGGCGTTGGCCGAGTTCGCGGTTGAGCAGCAGCAACATGCCGGGGCGGTAGCGGTTGATTTCGTCGATCATCTGGCTGAGGGTCGCGCCGTTGAAGACCAGCACTTGTTGGCGCCAGTTCATCACGGCGGCTGTATCGACGCTTTGCACGCTGCCGACTTGCTGCGCGTCGTAGGTCACTTGCTGGCCCGGTTCGAGGCGCAGGCTGCGACCTTCAACATCTACTTCAACCGCGCCATCGAGGCAGGTCACACAGACTTGCTGATCGGTGTTGCGCAAGTTGAAACGTGCCTGACTGGCGCGCAACCACCCTCCTCCAGCCTGCATCGCCAGCGGCAAGCGTGCGGTCTGCACTTCGACTTCACCGCTGACCAGTTCGAAGCCTTGCACACCGTTATCGATGGAGCGCTGATTGATCCGCGTCTGGGTGTTCAATTCCAGGCTCACACCCTGCGCCGGTTCAAAGCGACGCTGCTGGCCGACTTCGGTGATGAAGTCGGCACCGAGCCCTTCGAAGCCACCGGGAATCGTCCCGCGCACCAGCAAAAACGCCGCCGACGCAGCAATCGCCCCGCCGAGAAAAGCACGTCGACCAAACCCACGCGGCGCCTGCATCTGCTCCACGGCCGGTTGCAGTTGCTGCCACAACCGCTTGGCCTCTTCGAACGCGCGGGCATGCTCGGCACTCTGCGCGCACCATTCGCGCAAGGCGCGGGCGTCGGCCACGGTGGCGCGGCCGGAGGTCAGCAGGACCAGCCAGTCGCGGGCTTCGCTGTGCAGATGGTCGGCCGCCGATGGCTCGGAAGGTGTCAGTCGAAAGATGTTCAAACGCGCAGATTCTCAACGAATTGATCGGGCACTATTCAGAAGACGGTTTTCCGGCCCCGCGACCGAACCGCTGAAACACTTTTCTTTCCAGTTTCGCCGCGCAGAAGCCCAATGCGGCTTTGATTTCCTTTTCGACCATGCGCGTGGAAATGCCGAAACGCTGGGAAATTTCCAGATGCGGTGCCTCTTCCAGGCGCGCGGCGATGAAGATCTTCCGGCGCCGTGCGGGCAGCTCGTACAACGCACTGAGCAGTGACTGGATTTCCTTTTGCCCACCGACCACCCGCGCCGGGTCGAGGGCTTCGTCGCCGATTTGCAGCAGCTCCTCGACTTCCTCGCCGGTGAGCAGGCGCGCATCGGCCTGACGGCGGTCGGCGGCGATGTTCAGGGCCATGCGATAGAGGTAGGCATTCGGCCGCAGGACGTTCGGCGGCGTCTCCATGCGGTCGACGCGCAGGTAGGTTTCGTGCAGCACGTCGTTGGCCAGATCTTCCGAACCGAGACGCCTGCGCAGGCGCACCCGAAAGTCCTCGTAGGACGTCAGGAACAGTTGGACCATCGAACCTTGTCCGGTGTCTTTCATCCCCCGGAAACTCCTTCCCATTTGGTGCATTCCATGCGTTTCCCTGACGACTCCGGTAACAACAGCAACGTGACCGGCTGACGCAAGGCGCTGGGCGTCGGCCGGTCGATTTTGAGGTTGCGAAAACTTTCCACCAGCGCGTTGTCGCGCCGTACATCACCGGTCGAAGTGACCAACCGGTTGTGCTGCACCAAGCCATCGCGGCCGACCCACACCTGCAACACCGCGCGATAACTGCCCGGTCGGGTCAGCGGCGAGCGGCACAGATTGCGTTCGATGGCCGCCTGCACCGCCGTCGCGTAACTGCGATTGACCGCGACGCTTTCCGGCGTCTGTTTTTGCGGCGGCGTCGGCACGTCTTCGACCTGCGCCACTTGCAACGTAAACGCATCGTCCCGGGCATAACGCGCCATCAACCCACTGCCGCCGAGCAAGCGACGCAGGGCATCGGCGGCGGTGTATTCACCATCCACCGCCAGCGAACGTCGGCCGCGACTCAACTGGCTGTCGACCAGCACCGCAACGCCGGTGGCATGGCTGTACTGATCCAGCGCGTGCGCCAGATCCTGTGCCGGAATGTGCAGCGTCATGCGCAAGTCCGCCGGCACCGCATCGGCCATGGCGTGGCCCGCCGCACAGCCAAGCAGCCACCCCAGGCACATCCGGCGCACAAGCCTCGTTGAACGCTGAAAACCGTCCGTGGAATTGCCTCGCTGCACGGCTGACGAATCCTTGGAAATCGTCATCCTGAGGGCTGTTTATGAATCTGGTGTGACGGGCGGTGCAAAAAAACCATCACGGGAATTGCGCACGGCTTGCACTAGACTCAAGCCATAGCGCGGCCCCTCCGGGCCGGCCAGGAGGCGAGCATGAACACACTGTGGCGATTGAGCCTTGGCGGGCTGTTGTTGGTGGCGCTGTCGAGCGCTTATGCCGAACAGCCGTTGGGCTGTGTCGAGGTGACGGTCGGCGGCTACAAGGCACCGAATTACGACTGTTTGAGCCAGCAGATGGGCAACAACCCGGAAGGCGCGGCGGCGGCGGAGAAGAATCAGGAGGCGCTGAATGTGCCGGTGAATAAGCGGCCGCCGAATCAGGTTGGACTGGCGACACCGGCGGCGACCAGTACGCGGATGGGCAATACCTTTGGCACCTCGGTGAAACCGCAACGCCCACCGCAATGACACCCCACCGATCGTTCCCACGCTCCGCGTGGGAATGCAGCATGGGACGCTCCGCGTCCCATCCGGAGCCGAACGCGGAGCGTCCGTTGAGGCATTCCCACGCAGAGCGTGGGAACGATCAGGGCGGGCTCAATCGCTAGGCGTTTGGCGGAAGCTTACTGCGAGGCGGTTCCAGCTGTTGATGGTGGTCACGGCCATCGTCAGGTCGACCATTTCGCCTTCGTTGAATTGCTCGCGCGCCTGCTGATACACCTCATCCGGCACACGGCTTTCCGCCAAAAGCGTCACCGCCTCAGCCCAGGCCAGCGCCGCACGCTCGCGCGGGTTGAAGAAGTTGCTGTCGCGCCACACCGCGATCGCATACAAACGCCGATCACTCTCCCCGGCCCGCCGCGCGTCGACCGAATGCATGTCGGTGCAGAATGCGCAGCCGTTGAGCTGTGAAGCACGGATGCGGATCAGTTGCAGCAGCGGCTGCTCGATACTGAGGTTGGCGGTCAGCGCCTCCATGGCAATCATCGCTTTCATCGCCTTCGGCGAAGCGTTGTAGTAATCCAGGCGCGGGGACATGGCGGTTCTCGGTAGACGGAATAATGACTTCACCGTAAACGCCGACAGCGGTGCGTTACAGCCCCAATTGCACGGAAAACCGCTACACCACTGCCTCCGGACACACACTGACCCTGTGGGAGCTGGCTTGCCAGCGATGGCGGTATATCTGCTGACACTAATGCTGGGTCCGAAGGCCTCATCGCTGGCAAGCCAGCTCCCACAAGGTACGTGACCAATTCGAGTTTTTTACTCCACGCAACTACTGCCCCGCAAACAAACGGGAGTAATCTGGCCGGCACACTCAACTGCCCGGGGAGCCTCGTCGGTATGGAACTTCACGTCGTGATCAACGGCCGCAAGGATCTCGCCGGTCAGTTGTACCAGCAACTGCGCGGCGCCATTGAATCCGGGCGCCTGGCCGCTGGCACGCAATTGCCGCCAAGCCGTCTGCTCGCCGAGCAACTGGGGATTTCGCGCAAGACCATTTCCGACACCTACGCGCAACTGACCTACGAAAACTTCCTCACCGGGGTGATCGGCAAAGGCACTTACGTCAACGCGCGACCGGCGCAGATCCAGCGCAAGCAAAGCCACAGCGAACTGGCCAGTGCCGAAGTGATCGAGAGCTGGCGCAATCTGCCGGTGTTTCTGCGCCATCCGACACTGGAAGGCTCGCTGCGCTACGACTTCATCGGCGGCGCGACGAGCAAGGGCCAGTTTCCGCAGGATGACTGGCGCCGCTGCGTCGCCCATGCGATGCGCCAGATGGGCCAGTCCAAGGGTTTTTACAGTGTCGCCGAAGGCCTGCCGGCGCTGCGCAATGCGATTGCCCGGCACATCGCGTTTTCCCGGGGCATCAACTGCCAGGACGAAGACATTGTGGTAAGCAACGGCGCGCAACAGGCGCTGGACCTGATCACACGTGTGCTGATTCGCCCGGGCAGTCTGGTGGCGATGGAAGACCCCGGTTATCCGCCGGCGCGTCTGCTGTTCGGCACCCACGGCGCCGAGGTGGTCGGGATTCCGGTGGATGCCGAGGGTATTCAGGTCGAACACATTCCCGATGGCACGCGCCTCATCTATGTCACGCCGTCGCATCAGTTTCCGCTGGGCATGCCGATGAGTCAGGCGCGGCGTGAAGCCTTGCTGGCTCGCGCCCATGAGCTGGGCGCGATCATCATCGAGGACGACTACGACAGTGAATTCCGCTACGAAGGCCGGCCGACCGATTCGCTGTTCAATCTCGACCAGCGCGGCATCGTCGCCTACGTCGGGACGTTCTCGAAAACCCTGCTGCCGGAGTTGCGCCTGGGTTATGCGATTCTGCCGCCGGCCATTCTTGAAGCGGTGATCCGTGCCAAGCAATTGACCGATTTGCACGCCTCGACCCTGCCGCAATGGGCGCTGGCAAAATTCATCGCCGAAGGTTGCCTGCTCAAGCATATCCGCCGTTGCCATGCGATTTATGCGCAGCGCCGCGAGCGGATTCTGGCGCGCATGGCGACTGATCTGGCGCCATGGCTGGACGCGGTGCCGGCCAGCGCCGGGTTTCATATGGCGGTGTTCTGCAAGGTGCCCATCGATTTGCCGCTGGTGATCGAACTGGCAAAAAAAGTCGAAGTCGGTTTGTACTCGATCAACGGCTTCTATTATCAGCAACCGGCGAAAAACGGCCTGTACTTCGGCTTCGGCGCCATCGAAACCCTGGACATTGATATCGCGCTGGATCGTCTGCGCGACATCCTCCAGCAGGTCGCCTGAGCGATTGGCCTGAAGATTTAACCGCCGATTGGTTATTGGTGTTCCCAGGGTGCAGGCCTATCCTGCACAGGCGTTATCCCTCAATGAGCAGGATTCGTCCGGCCTGATTCAGGAGTGTGAGCAATGTCCAACGAAGTGATCAATACGGTCCAGGTGCAGGCTGCGGCCGGCCGCTCGGATGAACTGGGCAGGCAACTGCAGAAGATCGTCGAAACCCTGCGCGAAACGCCGGGCTGCGATTCTTACCTGGTCGACCGCTGCCCCGAGGACAGCCACCGCTGGACGGTCAGTGCCCGCTGGCAGTCGGAAGCGGCGATGCAGGCGCATTTCAACCGGCCCGAGGCGCAAGGGTTTATTGACCTGATCGATAGTCGATTGGCCAATAGCGTCGACTTCAATAGTTTCCCTATCGTCTGAGAGCAAGATCAAAAGATCGCAGCCTGCGGCAGCTCCTACAGGGTTTTGTGTCGTTCATTAAATTATCGAACGACGCTGAACCCTGTGGGAGCCTGGCTTGCCAGCGATGGCGTACTCAAACACGCTGAATAACTTCCAATTGGTCACCTGATCTTCCCGAATATTGGCCGTTTGAATGCGCCACCCTGCGGACTACTGTGATTGCACCCCCAACCCTCACAGGTAACCCGCCATGAAAGCCCTGCACGTCTTCGCCGCCGCCCTCGCCCTGAGCCTTTGCACCTCGGCCGCTTTTGCCCACGACCCGTCGGAAAAAGTCACCGTCCTGCAAGACCAGATGCTGAAAAACGCCCCCGGCAAAAAAGCCATGATGATCGAGGTCGACTACAAACCCGGCCAATCCTCCATCGCGCACAAACACGACGGCACGGCGATGGCTTACGTGCTGGAAGGCGAAGTGATTTCCCAAGTCAAAGGTGAACAACCGATCACCTACAAGAAGGGTCAATTCTGGTACGAACCGGCCGGCTCCGAGCATCTGGTGTCGAAAAATGCCAGCCAAAGCAAACCTGCGAAGTTGCTGGTGTTCATGGTGCTGGCCCCGGATGAGCAAGTGCTGATCCCGCTGAAAAACTGATGGCTGTTTAACCAGCCATAAATAAACGGGCGCAAATCGACGATTGGCGCCTTTTTATTTCCCGGGGCAATTAGTGGTTGCGGGTTAAAGCGAATCAAACTATTGCTCTGCTTTTATTACAGCAAATTGTCAGCTTGGCGGGTTTAGTCTGAATTAACGGTCGTCATCAACGACTTTAAAAACTTTCCGACTGATGTTGTTTCACGGGAGAAACACCATGAAACTTGCGCTCACCAGTGTCTTGGCGATATCGGTTTTAGCTCTGTCAGCCTGTTCAGTCCCCACCGCGCCCCAAGCCGTTTCCTCACTCGACACAATGCTCCCCCATCCCACCGGCCGCAGCAGCGCCACCCAGGTAAAAAGCGGTCCCGGCGTATCACTCGGCGTGGTTTACAGCCCAAGTACGCAGACCAACCGCGAATACTTGCGCGACTATCAGACCAACGCCGGCACCGGTTTCGGCCAGAGCCTGCTGGTGCAGCCGATCCATGACGCCTACGTCGCCAGCTCGAAACCAGACATGGCGGTGGACTGGGTCAACGCCTCCCTGCAACGTCAGTTTGGCTCAGTGACGGTGTATCCAGACATGCAAAGCCTGCGCGCGGCCAAGCCGGATGTGGTAGCGATCGTCGACACCCACAGCCAGTTGATCACCTCGCGCAGTTCCGATATCAAAGCCGACGTCAGTGCCGATTTTTATGATGCGCGGTTGAACTATATCGGTACGGCGAAAGGTTCGGATGCACGGGAATTGACGCCGGTGTGGGCGGACTTCAAGCGCTCGGAAGAGATAGTGGCGGATATTAATCAGCAGCAGGATGTGCAAGTTCGGGCATTGCAGAAGTTTGACCAGTCGCTCAGCAATTTAGTGGCCAGGCCTGCGGATAAAGTGTCGATGCTTGATAACAACCAATCACATAAGTTGTATTGAATGTAAGGGCCTCATCGCTGGCAAGCCAGCTCCCACAAGGACCGGGTACAACACAAAACCTGTGGGAGCTGGCTTGCCAGCGATGGGGCCAGAACAGCCACCACAAAACCTTCAGACATAAAAAAGCCCCGGCATCTCACGACACCGGGGCTTTCTCATTCCACCACTACTTACGCCAGTTCAAGCTCGGCATTCGCAGCAACCGCAGGCACTACCGCTTGCCCACTCAACGCCAGATCCAGCAGTTCACGGTTGGCCACTGCATACATGGCGTAGTCCGTGCCGCTCGCCGCACGGATTTCCACCAGCATGGCGCGCCAGCGCGAGATCATGCTTTCGTGCTGTTCCATCCACAGCGCCAAACGTGCTTCCACGTCCAGTGTGCCGTCGCCCTGTTGCAGGACAGAGATGGTGATTGCACGTTGCTGCCAGTCGACATCGTCACGGAACGCTTCACGGGCCAGGGCCTGCCAGTTGTTTTCAACCGGCAGCGCGCTGATCTGTTGCAGGTACCAGGTGATGTCCAGCGCACTGCCCACGGCGAAGTAAGCCTTGGCCACTTCGGCAGGGTTCTGGCCAGTCACGTCGGAGGCTTCGATGATCGGCAGCAGCGTGTACAGGTGCGAGGTGCCCGCAACCATACGCGCCAGCAATTCCGGTACACCGGCTTCGACGTACGCCTGATAACGCGCCTGCCAGTTTTCACGGATTTCGCCGCTCAGCAGTTCGTCGAGTTTCAGGCCCAGCTCTTTCAGGTGTGGACCGAAGTGCGCGGTATCACGGGCAGCGTTCTGCTCGTTGCGACGGGCACGCAGGAACCAGCGCGTGGCACGGCGGCCCAGACGCATCAGCTCGTCCATCAGCTCCAGCTGTACGTCAGCGCTGACTTGGTAGTCCAGCGCTTCGATCTGACGGAACCAGTGCGGGAGGTGGAAGATGTCGCGCACGATCACGTAAGCACCGGCCACGTTCGCCGGGCTCATGCCGGTCGACTCTTTGAGTCGTTGAACGAAGGTGATGCCCATGTGGTTGACCAGGTCGTTGGCGATCTGGGTGCTGACGATCTCGCGCTTCAGACGGTGACGACGCATGGCTTCGGAGAACTTGCTGACCAGGGTCGGCGGGAACGCCGTTTCCATGTCGCGGGTCAGGTATTCGTCGTCCGGCACCAAGGAGCCCAACAGCTGCTCTTTGAGGTCGATCTTGCTGTAGGAAATCAGCACCGACAGCTCAGGACGGGTCAGACCGTGGCCTTCAGCAATGCGCTCGTTGATCTGCTCTTCGGTCGGCAGGAATTCGATGGCACGGTCCAGCTTGCCACGACCTTCCAGATCGCCCATCAGACGCTTGTACTCAGCAATGCGCGCATAAGCACGACGCGCCGCCAGGGACAGGGCCTGAGTCTGCTTGTAGTTGTTGCCCAGCACCAGATTGCCGACTTCGTCGGTCATGCTCGCCAGCAACTGGTTGCGTTGCTTGTCGGTCATGTCACCGGCCTGAACCACTTCGTTCAGCAGGATCTTGATGTTCACTTCGTGGTCGGAGCAGTCGACGCCCCCGGCATTGTCGATGAAGTCGGTGTTGGAACCGCCGCCATTCAGACCGAATTCCACGCGACCCAGTTGGGTCATGCCGAGGTTACCGCCCTCGCCCACCACTTTGCAGCGCAGCTCGTTGCCGTTCACGCGCAGTGCGTCGTTGGCCTTGTCGCCGACATCGGCGTGGCTTTCAGTGCTGGCCTTGACGTAAGTACCGATACCGCCATTCCACAGCAGATCCACCGGCGCCTTGAGCAAAGCGTTCAGCAGTTCGGTCGGGGTCAGTTTGTCAGCCTTGATGTCGAAGCGTTCCTGCATCTGCGGGGAGATCGCGATGCTCTTCGCGCTGCGCGAGAAGATACCGCCACCTTCGGACATGATGCTGGTGTCGTAGTCGGTCCAGGCCGAACGCGGCAGGTCGAACATGCGCTGACGCTCGACGAAGCTGGTCGCCGGGTTCGGGTTCGGGTCGATGAAGATGTGCATGTGGTTGAACGCGGCAACCAGTTGCAGCTTGTCGGACATCAACAGGCCGTTACCGAACACGTCACCGGCCATGTCGCCGACGCCGACAACCGTGATGCTGTCTTCTTGAACATTGATGCCGCGCTCGCGGAAGTGACGTTGTACGCCGACCCACGCGCCCTTGGCGGTAATGCCCATTTTCTTGTGGTCGTAACCGGCCGAACCACCGGACGCAAACGCGTCACCCAGCCAGAAACCGTAGTCGATGGCAATGCCGTTGGCGATGTCGGAGAAGGTCGCAGTGCCCTTGTCCGCTGCCACCACCAGGTACGGGTCGTCATCGTCGTGGCGAACCACGTTCAATGGCGGTACCAGTGCGCCGTCTTTCAGGTTGTCGGTGATGTCCAACAGACCGGAAATGAAGATGCGGTAGCAGGCGATGCCCTCGGCCGCGATCTCGTCACGGCTGCCGCCCAGTGGCAGGCGACGCGGCAGGAAGCCGCCCTTCGCACCGACTGGCACGATGACCGAGTTCTTCACTTGCTGGGCTTTTACCAGGCCGAGGACTTCGGTACGGAAGTCTTCTTCACGATCGGACCAGCGCAGACCACCACGGGCAACGTTACCGAAGCGCAGGTGCACGCCTTCGACGCGTGGCGAGTAAACGAAGATTTCGAACTTCGGTACTGGCTTCGGCAGTTCAGGGATCGCGTGCGGGTTGAACTTGAAGCTGAAGTACGACTTGTTCTGGCCGTTGGCGTCAGTCTGATAGAAGTTGGTACGCAGGGTCGCTTTGATCAGGTCGAGGTAACGACGCAGGATGCGGTCTTCGTTGAGCACCTGAACGTCGTCCAGTGCGGTCAGAATCGCTTGTTCCAGACGCTGTTGCTTGTCTTCCAGGTCGTCGTCGCTGAGCTTGCGCGCCAGATAGAAGCGGGTCTTGAACAACCGGGTCAGCTCGCGAGCGATGTCGGTGTGGTTGTTCAGGGTGCTGGCGATGTAACCCAGATCGAAGCCCAGACGAATCTGCTTCAGGTAACGCGCGTAGGCACGCAGCAGCGCCACGTCGCGCCAAGGCAAGCCGGCGGTCAGTACCAGACGGTTGAACGCATCGTTTTCGGCTTCGCCACGGACGATGTGGACAAACGCGTCCTGCAGGGTGTCGTTGAGTTGCTGGATGTCGAGGTCCAGGCCTTCTGCGGCAGTGAACGCGAAGTCGTGAATCCAGAACTCGCGGCCATTGGTGTGACGCAGACGGTACGGGAATTCACCCAGTACGCGCAGGCCGAGGTTTTCCAGAATCGGCAAGACGTCGGACAGCGCCAGTGGGGTGTCGGCGTGGTACAGCTTGCAATGCAGCTCGCGTTGACCGGAAACCTGACCGAGCGGCTGATAGAAGCTCATCACCAGCGGATTTTTTTCGTTGAGGCTCAGCAGGTGCTGCATGTCGACCACGGCCGAATGCGCAGCGAAACGCTCGCGGTAGCCGGCCGGGAAGCCTTTCGGGAAGTCGGCCAGCACGTTGGTGCCGTGGGCTTCGCCGAAGCTCTCGACGGTCAGTGCGGCGTAATCGTCCTGCCAGCTGCGGCAGGCTTGCACGACTTCTTTTTCCAGCAGCACCGGGTCGATGTCGAGACGGTTTTTCGGGTCGACACGCAGGATCAACTGCACGCGCGCCAGTACCGACTCGGAGAAGAACGTCCAGAATTCGCAATCGGAAGCCTTCAGGCGCTCCATCAGCACTTGCTGGATCTTCTGGCGAACTTCGGTGGAGTAGATGTCGCGCGGCACGTAGGCCAGGCAGTAGCAGAAACGACCGTACGGGTCTTTGCGCAGGAACACGCGGATCTTGTTGCGTTCCTGGATCTGCACGATCGACATCACGGTGGTGAACAGTTCGTCGACCGGGGTCTGGAACAGGTCATCACGCGGCAGCACTTCCAGCACCTGCGCCAGTTCCTTGCCCAGGTGAGCCTTGGACTGGAAGCCGGAGCGCGTTTCGATTTCTTCGACCTTGCGACGGATGAACGGGATGACCCGCACGCTCTCGCCGTACACCGACGAGGTGTACAGGCCCATGAAACGGTGTTCCTTGATGACTTTGCCGTCAGCGTCGATTTCTCGGATCGACACGTAGTCCGGGTACGCCGGACGGTGTACACGGCTTGGGTGCGCCGCCTTGGCGAACGACAGCAGGGTCGGTTCGCGCAGGTAGTTCACCGCGTAGTCTTCGATGCGCAGGTCATCGTAGGTCAGGCCGGTGCGCAGCAGTTTGGTCAGGCCGAGGAAGGAGTTCTGGTCGTACTCGATGTGGCCGCCATCGGCCTGATCGGTGACCACGAATTCTTCGTAGCCGAGGAAGGTGAAGTGGTTGCCCACCAGCCATTCCAGGAAGCTCTTGATCTCGTTCTTTTCGTCGGTATCGACGGCGAACGCGCTGTTGTCGAGTTTGGTGAGGATTTCCTGCACCTTGGCTTTCATCGGCTCGAAATCGGCGACCGCGACGCGGACTTCACCGAGAACCTGTTCCAGCTCTTTGCTCAGCACATTCAGTTCGGCCGCGTTGGCGCAGCGGTCGATTTCCAGGTACATCAGCGATTCGTGCAGCACGCCTTCACCGGTGCTGCCTTTTGGCAGAATTTCCAGCAACTCGCCCTTGCTGCCACGACGCACGCTGAGCACGGTGGTTTGCAGGGTATGGATGCTGTAGCCGCGGCGGTTCAGCTCGGTGCGGACCGAGTCGACCAGAAATGGCAGGTCGTGGTGCAGGACTTCGACCGCGGTGTGGGTCGACTGCCAGCCATGACGCTCGTAATCGGGGTTGTAGACGCGCACTTGCGGTTGCGCGTGATCGAAGCGCTCAAGCAGGCGCCACGCAGAAAGAGTACAGCCAGCGAGGTCGGAGAGGCGACGCTGAGTCAGCTCGTCCAGGGAAATGATGCCGAAGAATTGTTCAGCGAACAGCGCCACTTGTGGCAGTGCCTGTTCACTGATGTGCTGCGCCAGTGCCGCTTGCAGTTGGTGCTGGAAGTCGGCTTTGCTGGCTGCGGTGAAGAACGCCATCTGTGGTACTCCGCTTAAGCTTGTTATTGATGGAAAGCGTCGCGTGCAACACCCCTTTCGGGGCCTGTGTCGCCCTGTTCCTGATTCTCGGGCAGAGGAAACAGGGGGACAGGTGGGTGAAGCTGGACGGGACACTCAGGTCACATTCACCTTCCATAGAATGAGCATCTGCAAAAACGACTGCCAGACTTGCGACAATGCCTTTACGGGTGCTCATCCGTTGCGCAGCTTAATGGGTGCGACAATGTGTCTGCTTGCGGTGCTGCGACATATTCGGTCATTGGCACGTAAACCGAGGCTTTGGCACCGGTAAACACTAGCACTCGTGGCGCAAAACGCTGGTCTGAATGCCCGTTTTTACGGTACATCCGTGCCAGAAATGACCATTGACCCACGTCGCGTTCACGACACATCCTCTGACACTCTCACATGCAGAAATTCCCGAGGACTGGCAGAATCGCGCCCATTAGCGACCAACACGCCCCTCGAGGCAGGAATTGACCATGCAAATGACCACCGCCCTACTGATCGTCAACCCGTGCGACGACGAAGAAGACAACATGGCCATGCTCTGCTGCCACAGCGACAAGGGCGACATGTTTCTGATGAGCCGCTATCCGGACGAGGATGAGCTGGAGATCACGCTGGATGGCGAGCCGTCGACCCTCGATGGCGTGAAAATCACCCTGAGCAAGACGCTGCTGAAGATCGAAATCGCGGCGGCGGATGCCGATGCGTTGAATGGGGATGATGTGCTGGAGATCAGCTTCAATCCGGACATGGTGGATATGGATGAGGTTGTCGAGACCTTGACGAATATCCTCGACGGGACTGGAACCTTCATCAACGAGATTTGATGGCGTCCGTTCTGGCCCCATCGCTGGCAAGCCAGCTCCCACAGGTATCGGCGGTGTGCATGCGATTTGTGCAACACATCAATCACTGTGGGAGCTGGCTTGCCAGCGATGAGGCCAGAACTGCCACCTCAATACTCCCTGGCTACAAAAATCCAACAATTCCCCCAGTCATTTCCCGCACTTTGCGCAAAATGCCGTTAGTCGCCACCCCCCGCGATGGATTAAAGTAACGCCCCCAGCCCCGGCGTTATCCGAACGCGCGTGGCCACCCCTTTCCAGGAACAGTCACCGATGGAACATCGTGAAGCGCTGCTCGCGCTGCGAACCTTTCTTTCAACGCAGATTCTCGGCCAGGAAAAACTCATCGAGCGTTTGCTCATCGCTTTGCTCGCCGACGGCCACATGCTGGTCGAGGGCGCACCGGGTCTGGCCAAGACCAAAGCGATCAAAGAACTCGCCGAGGGCATCGAAGCCCAGTTCCATCGCATCCAGTTCACCCCCGACCTGCTGCCGGCCGACATCACCGGCACCGAGATCTATCGCCCGGAAACCGGCAGTTTCGTGTTCCAGCAAGGGCCGATCTTCCACAACCTGGTGCTGGCGGACGAAATCAACCGCGCCCCGGCCAAGGTGCAATCGGCGCTGCTCGAAGCCATGGCCGAACGTCAGGTCAGTGTCGGTCGCAGCACGTATGAGCTGTCGCCGCTGTTTCTGGTGATGGCCACGCAGAACCCGATCGAGCAGGAAGGCACCTACCCGCTGCCGGAGGCGCAGCTCGACCGTTTCCTGATGCACGTGAAAATCGGTTTCCCGGACGCTGCCGTCGAACGCCGTATTCTGCAGCAGGCCCGTGGCGAAGCGCTGAATGGCGAGACCAAGCCCGAGCGCCGCGTCAGCCAGCAGGCGATCTTTGCGGCGCGCAAGGAAATCCTCGGTCTGTACATGGCCGACGCCGTGGAGGAATACCTCGTGCAACTGGTCATGGCCACGCGCAACCCGGCCAAGTTCGACCCGGAAATGGCCGAGTGGATCGCCTATGGCGCCAGCCCGCGTGGCTCGATTGCCCTCGACCGCTGTGCCCGCGCCCACGCCTGGCTGGCCGGTCGCGACTTCGTCAGCCCGGAAGACATTCAAGCGGTGCTGTTCGACGTGTTGCGCCACCGCATCATTTTGTCGTTTGAAGCCGAAGCCGCCGGCATCGATCAGGATCGGGTCGTGCAGCGAATTCTCGACGTCGTAGCCGTCGCTTGACCCCCATGAATGCCCCCTTGCCGTCCGAACCGGGCATCCGCGTCAGCCTCGCCGAGCTGATCGAGATGCGCCACCGCGTGCGTGAAGTGCAGCTGTTTTCCACGCCGAGCCAGCGCAGCCCGCTGATCGGTTTGCATCATTCGAAATTCCGTGGCCGTGGGGTCGATTTCGACCAAGTGCGGGTCTATCAGGCTGGCGACGACGTGCGCACCATCGACTGGCGCGTGACGGCGCGCACCCAGGAACCGCACACCAAGCTGTTCCACGAAGAACGCGAGCGGCCGATTTTCATCATGGTCGAGCAAAGCACACGGCTGTTTTTCGGTTCCGGGCTGATGTTCAAATCGGTACTCGCGGCGCAAGTGGCAGCGCTGATCGGCTGGGCTGCGCTCGGCCACAATGACCGCGTTGGCGGGCTGGTGTTCGGTGACAACGAGCACTACGAAATCAAGCCGCGGCGCAGCAAGCAGAGCCTGCTGCAATTGCTCAACCGTCTGGTCAAGGTCAATCAATCGCTGCACAGCGAGCGTGAGCCGGATCGCGATGCGTTTGGCGTGGCCTTGCGCCGTGCTCGTGAAGTGCTGCGCCCGGGCAGCCTGGCCATCGTGATCTGCGACGAACGTGCACTCTCCGACAGCGCCGAACAACAGCTCAGCCTTTTATCGCGTCATTGCGACCTGTTGATGTTGCCTATTTCCGATCCGCTGGACCACGCCCTCCCCGCTGCCGGCCTGCTCCGATTCGCCGAACGCGGCGCACAACTCGAACTCGACACGCTGAATTTCGATCTGCGCCAAACCTATCGCGCCCAGGCCGAAGCACGCATCGCCCGCTGGGAACTGCTCGCGCAAAAGCTGCGGGTTTTGCTGATGCCGCTGAGTACGCAAAGTGAAATGGTCGAGCAGATGCGCGAGTTCCTCAATCCGCAGCGTCCGGGGAAAGGTCGATGAACGGCCTCGAACAACTGCAACCGCTGATCTCGCCGCCACCGATCGCCTTCTGGCCGCCAGCGCCGGGCTGGTGGCTGCTGCTGTTGTTATTGCCGCTGCTCGGTTTCGCCGCGTGGAAGCTGCGCCGTTTCATCCCAATGAAGAAGCGCCCGATCGTGCGTGCCGAGCAGCCACTCGACCCGGTGCGCATCGCCGCCCTTGCTGAACTCGCGCAGATGCCCAAACCCTACGACGGTGCCCCGGCCGGCGCGTGGTTGCAACAACTCAACGGCCTGCTCAAACGCCTGTGCCGCAACCACTATCCCTACAGCCAGAGCCACACCCTCAACGGGCGGAAATGGCTGGCCTTTCTCGATAACCGTTGCCCGGCGGCCGGTCTGACCCGTTGGATGGTGCTGGTCGAGGGCGCGTACAAACCGGAATGCAAACTCGATGACAAAGCCATCGCCGGCCTGACCCAGGCGGTCGACACGTGGATTCGCAAACATGTTTGAGTTCGCCTGGCCGTGGATCTTTGTGCTGTTGCCGCTGCCGTGGCTGATGCGCCTGGTGCTGCCGGTGGCCGACAGCGGCGAGCCGGCCTTGAAAGTCAGTTTCCTGTCTGACCTCGAAGGCCTCGCCCGCCGTCGCGCTCGTGCCAATCTGCCCGCCTGGCGTCAACAAGCGCCATTCATGCTGTTGTGGCTGTTGCTGCTGACTGCCGCCGCGCGCCCGCAATGGCTCGGCGAACCTCTGCCGATTGCTGCCAGTGGGCGAGATCTATTGGTGGCGGTGGACGTGTCCGGCTCGATGGATTTCCCCGATATGCAGTGGCAGGACGAAGAGGTCAGCCGTCTGTCGCTGGTGCAGCATCTGCTCGGCGACTTCCTCGAAAGCCGCGATGGCGACCGGGTCGGCCTGATCCTGTTCGGCAGTCAGGCCTACCTGCAAGCGCCGCTAACCTTTGACCGCCACACTGTGCGCGTCTGGCTCGACGAAGCGCGTATCGGCATTGCCGGCAAGAACACCGCCATCGGCGATGCCATCGGTCTGGCGCTGAAACGCCTGCGCCTGCGTCCGGCGCAAAGCCGCGTGCTGATTCTGGTCACTGACGGCGCCAACAATGGCGGCGAAATCGATCCGCTGACGGCGGCAAAACTGGCCGCCAGCGAAGGCGTGAAAATCTATCCGATCGGTATCGGCGCCAATCCCGAAGACAGCGGCTCGACCGGCCTGCTCGGCGTCAATCCGAGCCTGGACCTCGACGAGCCGGCGCTCAAAGCCATCGCCGATGTCACCGGCGGCCAGTATTTCCGCGCCCACGACGGCAAAGAGTTGCAAGCGATCAAAGACACCCTCGACCAGCTTGAACCCGTCACCCAGCAACCGACCCAGGCACGCCCGGCGCAAGCCTTGTATCACTGGCCATTGGCGCTGGCCCTATGGTTGAGCCTGTTGCTGGTCGCCCGTGAATTGTGGCCGGACAACCCGCTGCAACGCCTGTTCACCAAGGAGCTGTATCTGCAAAGTCCGCTGCCTGACTGGCGTGAGCGCCTCAAGCGCCTGCGTCTGCGGAGGCGCCGATGATTGCGCTCTGGCCGCACTGGTTCCGTCCGTGGTGGTTGCTGTTGCTGCCGCTGCTGGGCTGGCTGATCTGGCAACTCTGGCACCGGCAGAAACGCGCCGGGCGCTGGCAGATGATTTTGCCGCCAGCATTTCATGCCACCCTGCTCAGCGGCGGCAATGGGCGTGACAGCAAACTGCCGTGGATCGCCCTTGGCCTGGCGTGGTTGCTGACCATTCTCGCGCTGCTCGGGCCGAGTTGGGAGCGCGTTGAACAGACCAGCCAGAAAGCCGCCGATCCGCTGGTGGTGGTGCTGGAACTGACCCCGGAAATGCTCGCCACGGACTCGCCGCCGACGCGTCTGGAACAGGCGCGACGCAAGCTGTTCGACCTGTTGCAGGCACGCAGCGATGCGCAGACCGCCATCGTCGTCTACGCCGGCAGCGCACACACGCTGGTGCCGCTGTCGGATGACCTGGCGACCAGTCGCAATTTGCTCGATGCGCTCAAACCGTCGTTGATGCCGGAAAGCGGCCATCGTGCCGATCTCGCCGTGAGCAAAGCGCTGGCCCTGCTGAAACAAGGCGCGCTCGGTCAGGGGCGGATTCTGTTGATCGGCTCGTCGCTTGATGAACAGGAACGCCAAGGCATCCGCCGCGCGCTGAGTGGGCAATCGACGCAACTGTTGATGCTCGGCGTCGGCACCGCCGAAGGTGCGCCGATTGCTCAGGAGGACGGCAGTTTCCTCAAGGACGAACAGGGCGCGATTCGTGTGCCGCAACTCGACAGTCCGGGCCTGAGCGCATTCCTCAACAGCGTCGGCGGTGAATACCACCCTGCCCGTCTCGACGAAGCGGATCTCGGCGCGCTCGGCCTGCTCAACGGTCCGCGCAGCCTGCGCGACGACGGCCAGACCGTGCGCCTCGACACCTGGGCCGATCAGGGTTACTGGCTGCTGTTGCCGCTGTTGCTGCTCGCGGCCTGCGCCGGGCGGCGCGGCTGGTTGTTCTGCCTGCCTTTGCTGTTGTGCCTGCCGCAGCCCAGCTACGCTTTTGACTTTGAGGATTTGTGGCTGCGCCCCGATCAACAGGGTCTGCACCTGCTCAAACAGAAGCGCCCGGCCGAGGCGGCGCAACATTTCGAAGATCACCAGTGGCAAGGGGTGGCGTTGTACGAGGCCGGCGACTACAGTGGCGCCGCTCAGCGTTTCGCCGAAGGCAGCGATGCCCGCGCCCACTACAATCGTGGCAATGCGCTGGCGAAAAGTGGTGAGCTGGAAGCGGCGATCGACGCTTATGAACAAGCTCTGGAACTGCAACCGGATTTGCGTCCGGCGCAGACCAACAAGGCGCTGGTGGAAAATCTGCTCAAGCAGAAAAACACACCGCCACCCGCCGAGCCGGACACCAGGCCGAGCGAGCAGCAAAGTCTGCCGGGCGACGAACCCGCGCCCGCGACCACGCCGCCGCCCGCCGTGAACAGTGAAACGCAGAGCCCGTCGCAGCCTGTCGAACCGGCCAGCGAACCGCCACCGACCACGCCGCCGCAGCCAGGCCCCAACGAAGTGCCGGGCAGCGACGAGGAAGAACAAACGGACACCGTGCCGACGCTGCGCCCGAGTGAAGACAACCTCGAAGGCGAGCAGCGTCAGGCACTGGAACAATGGCTGGGCAAGATCCCGGATGACCCGGGCGAATTGCTGCGACGCAAATTCTGGTACGAACAGCAACAACATCAGGATCAGGAAAACACTCGATGACCCGCTTCACCGCTCTCTTGCTGCCCCTGCTGCTCTGCACGGCCACCGCCCAGGCGGCCGAGCTGACCGCCAGTGTGGATCGCAGTCGCCTGAACTCCGGCGAGACGGTCGAACTCACCCTCGAAACCAGCGACGTCACCCAGTTCGGCAAACCTGATCTGACCGCGCTGGAAGCGTTGTTCGAAGTGCGGGGCACGCGGCAGGTCAACCAGCTCAACACGCTCAATGGCGACAACCGCGCGACCACGCGCTGGATCATCACCCTGCTGCCCAAAGAGAACGGCAGCGTGGTGATCCCGCCACTGCAACTGGGCGACGCGCAGAGCCAGCCGATCACCGTGCAAGTGGTCGAAAGCGACACCCGCGAGAACCAGAACAGCCTTGATCCGGTGTTCATCGAAGCCAGCCTCGACCAGTCCAGCGTCTACGTGCAGGCGCAGGCGATCCTGACGTTGCGCATCTACCATTCGGTGTCGCTGTACGACGACAGCAGCCTGACCCCGCTGCAAATCGCCGATGCGCGTATCGAACAGCTCGGCGACACGCGCACCTACGAAAAAGACCTCAACGGCGTGCGCCACGGCGTGATCGAAATGCGCTACGCGATCTACCCGCAGCACAGCGGTTTGCTGACCATTGCGCCGCAGACCTTCAGCGCCACACTGGTCGATACGCAGCCGTCTCAGGATGCCAATGCGCAGGGGCCGAAGCCGGGCAAACTGATGCGCGTCAGTTCCGCCGAAATCCCCCTGACCGTCAAACCCAAGCCACTGACCTACCCGGTCGACGCGCCATGGTTGCCCGCGCGCAGCCTGAGCCTGAGCGAAAGCTGGAACCCGGAACCGGAACACACTCAGGTTGGCGATTCGATGACGCGCAGCCTGACCCTGAAAGTCGAAGGCCTCGCCAGTTCACAACTGCCAGCGCTGCCCGCTACCGACGTCAACGGCCTGCGCCGCTACCCCGACCAACCAGTGCTGAGCAACCAGAGCACTGACCGGGGCATCGTCGGCAGCCGCGAAGAACGCGAAGCACTGGTGCCAAGTCGCAGCGGCGCCATCGACTTGCCGACGGTGGACGTGGTCTGGTGGAACACCTTCGAAGACCATCTGGAACACAGCAGCCTGCCCGCACGCACGCTGCAAGTAGCCAACAATCCGAGCCTGCAAGTCGACACCCCGGCCGGCAATTTGCAACCGAGCATCGTCGATAACGATGTGTTGTGGTGGTGGAAACTCAGCACGCTAGTCCTCGCCTGCACCACCCTGCTCGGCTTCGGCCTGTGGTGGCGTGCGCGTTGGCAACCGGCGGTGCATCGCGCCGCACAAACCGGCCCGAGCCCGCGCACGTTGATGGATGACATCAAGCGTGCGAGCCAGGCCAATGATCCGCAAGCGACGCGGCAGGCACTGGATGCGTGGGCGCGTCAGCAGCCGGAGACACTGGCGGACATGGCAGCGCGGTTTGTGCCGCTATCCGACGCCCTCGACGGTCTCAACGGCGCGCTGTACAGCGAGACGGGGCAGCATTGGCAGGGTGAGGATTTGTGGCGGGCGATTCGGGCTATTCCGGCGGCGGAACGGGTGCAGGATCCGGTGGGTGACAGTGGGTTGCCGCCGCTTTATCCGAAGTGAACGCACGATCCCACAACGAACACTTGAGGGATGTATTGGCAGGTCGGACTTGCAACGATCTTGACGTTCGCCTGCCGAAGGGCAGGAAGAAACTCCCCCCTCGGGCTGGATAAACAGGCATCACTCTGGGCCTGTCGTGCTGCGCCGGTCAGACAAACGACAGGTGGCCAGAGCCACCCGTTCGTTTCCCGGAACGCGGCAATGCGGCGTCCCCGATCAATACTTGAATTTCGTTTTCACTTGTTCGCCTTCGCGATAAGAGAGAACAAACGCCTTCCAGGGTTCACCGCGTTTGACTGCGTTTGCCTGCAATTGATCGACCAGACGAAGAATTATCGCCCCGTTTATATCGGTTTCGGCGTTCCAGTCCTCAATTCCGTCTTTCTCGACGGCTAATTCCGTTTCTATATAGCCCTCACCCAGCTCAACACCGTATCGGAACGCGTCATAGCCATGGACGATGCCTGCCTCGACCAATTGGAAAATCTCTTCGAAAATTTTTATATCTTCAGTGATCACTAAATAACCTCCGGAATTTGATGGTGTAAAACGGGGAGGGATTTACCCCGCCCGAGATCCAGCCAGCGGCCTCTTAATCCGAGACTTTTTCGTAATCAAAACCTTTGGGGATTTCCGGCCAAAAAGGTTTTTTTACCAACGCATCGAGATCGTCATAAATATCGCGAAAAAAATTAGCCAGATCCATGAAGTCCACACGTGAATTCATCAGCGCAACTTTCAACATGACATCGTCTGCATTTTCCTTGGCGGATGCCGCTCTGGACATATTGTAGAAAGCGTTTCCCAACCTTTCCGAAAGCTCAGCCTCCCAGTCCAGCTTGTAATCGGCCTCCAAACTATTGCCATCAAAGCTACCCGTCTTTTCTTTCACCAATTGGATGATCAGGTTTTTCACCGACTCGAAATCGTTCATCTCAATTTTCTCCCATCGGCAAGGGCCTTAGCCGTTTTCTCATTGTTTTTTGAGCCATCCAAATTCAAGACGTACTTCACATCACCAAATTTATCGAACACTTCCAAATGGTCTTTATGAAGATTATCCAAATAAATCTGGTCGCCTTTCTTAATATTTGGGGCAATTTTCTCGGTCGCTTGATAAACGGTCTGACCTTGAAATCTCTTTGAGGTTTTTCTAGTAGCGTCGGCTAATTGGCCGCCAAAACCTGGCTGATTGAAAAAGTCCTCCATTTTTTCAATTTTCGTTACTTGGGGTCGAGTCGGAGGGGATGCTGGATCAGAACCAGAGTTTTTGCCACCCGTTTTTCTACTGACCTCAAGCACCCGACCGGTCGCCTTGACTCCCAAGGCCTTAAACTCACCTAACGCCGCATCAATCAGAAAACGCGAGGCAACGACATAGTTATCACCTTCCAGAGGATACTTGACGGTGTTGCCATTCTCATGCTCACCCTTTGCAAGCTCGTTGCTCTTCCTCAGGCTTTCCTCTGATTGACCGGTAAAGAAGGCTGCCAATTTAATCGCTGCGCCATCTTTTAACTCTTCAACTTCCTTTCCTGCTGCGGCATTAATCAGAGCGTTTGCAGTAAAGCTCACCATGAATTTCATGGGTCCCATTACAGCTTGAGCTGCAATGGCAACGGTTTTGAGCTGATCACGTTTTTCCTCCGGCAATGAATTGGCCAGCACGAGCAGGTCACCCAGTTCTGAAAGGGCCGCCTGCCCCATGGGAATGACCTTCTCGCTCACGGTGATCCTATCGAGATAGACGACGTTGGTTCCCCCGCTACCGTCGTTCTTGGATTCAATGATGATGTTGCCCTGATCAACCTCCTTCGCCATTTCCTTATCGTAATCGGCTGCCAGATCGGCAAATCGCTTGAGTCCAGCAAGCACTTCGGGGTCAAGGGAATCCATATCCGAAGGATTCTTCCCCTGCCGAACAAAGTTCTTCGTGACGGCCAGTGCCTGCTCATCACCAAGCTCATTGCGAAGCGAAGGAGACACCTCACTGATATCAACTAGCTGAGCATTGATTGCCAGTTTCAGATTTTGCAGAAAGCTGGCACCGGCCAAAGCCTGGTTGAGCATGTTCTTCTTGAAATCAGTAACGCTTTCGCCCCAACGCTCCAGCGTCTCTAACGGATGGCTAACGGCATCAATGGAGGAACTGCTCGCATACAACGTCGTGCGATGCTCCTCATCCTTGGTGATCTCATAGGCCTTGTTCACATCACGATTAAGACCCGCCGTGGAATCCTGGCCGGTAGCCTTGTCGTTACGCACGACAATCTGACCTTCACCCACGGTGGCATTCAGCGTCTGCTGACGATCCTTGTCGTACTTGTAGCCCTCCACGGCCCAGCTGTTTTTGCTCTCGCCTTCCATGCCCTTGTTCGGCTTGTCGGCTTGGGCGCCACCGCCCCCGCCATAACTGCCGCTGACATTGAGGTAATAACCGTGCTCGTTATCCTTGCCGGTGATGTTGCGGTAGCCGAGGGTGTCAGTGTCGAGTTTCAGGTTGCCGTTGTCAGCGCTGATCACCGAGCCATCGAGTTGCGTATGTTTTTCGGTACGGATGTCGACTTTGCTTTTGCCACTGATAACCGTCTGATTGTCGACCCAGTTGGTCTTGCCGTTGGTCTCGCCATAACCCAGCGAGCCGCTGACCGTTGCACCGAAGCTCACCGCGACCGTCAGGCTGGCGTCGAACTCCTTGCCTTCGACCTTGCCGGTGTTCGGCACAGAGGTCACGGTCAGGTTGCGACCGACATCACCGATAACTTCATCACCGCGCAGGGTCGCGCCAGCGATATTGGTATCGCGACCGCTTTCGAAACCCAGTTTGTTGCCGGCATACAGATAAGCTTCTTGCTGTTTGACGCCCTCACGGTTGAGATCGCCGATACCCACATTCGCCGAACCATAAACACCGAAGCCGTCCTGGCCGGCGATGATGCCGCCCTCCGCGCCCCAGCTACGCCGATCGTGCGAACTCTCGTAAGCGTTTTGCGCCGAGAGAATATTCAGATCGTTACCGGCCTTGAGGGAGATATCCCGCTCGGCGGTGGCCCGAGTGCCGATCAGCGTCAGATCGTTTTCCGCGTCAAGGTTGATGCTGCCACCGGCGTTCAACTGAGTGGCCGTCGAGGTGCCCTGAGTCGATTTGTCTACGGTGCCGGCATTGCTGACACCTACGCCCAGTTTGAAGCCGCCGGTGGTGCCCCCTTTGACGCCGCCTTTGCTCTGGGTCGAATGCCCGTCGCTGCTTTCCGAGCCGTGCGCGACATCAAAGGTGATGTCCTTGCCTTTGACGTTGATGTCACGGCCGGCATTGAACTGGCTACCGCTGACGTTGACGTTGTTGCCAGCGTCCAGCGAGATGTCATTGCCTGCAGAAAGTGTCGATGGACGTTGAGTGACCGACGTCTGAGTCTGGCTGGAACTGACGCTCGATCCACCGATATGTCCGTCAAATTTCGGTCCACTGAAGAACTGATCCAGCGTATCAACCGACTTCAGTACGCTTGAGCCTTTGCTGACCCCATCTTCACCTTTGCCAGTGCCTTTGAGGCCATCCATGGTGTTGCCGATGTTGTAGGCCGTGGTCACGGTGAGACCGTTGCGTTTGATGCTGTCACGGATAGTAACTTCGCTGGCCTCTTCCTTGGCATCGATGTTGATGTCGCGATCAGCCTTGAGCCGGATGTTGTTCTCGGCGGTCAGATCGGAACCTTGCTGGTTGATGTCGCGACCGGCGTTTACATTGATGTTCATCCCGGCGTCGATGGAACTGCCCGCAGCGGTGTAGCCCTTGCTGTTGACGCCATGTTGAAGGGTTTCGCTGCCAACGAACGTGGTGAAGGCATTGCTGTCGATGGTCTGTTTGATCCCGACGCTTTTGTCCGTCTCCCAAGTATTGCTGCGCTGCTGATCGATCGAGGCAACCACGTTGACATCGCGGCCGGCATCGAGCGAAACGCTGTTATCGGCACTGATTCCACTGCCAATGACGTTGATGTCGCGAGATGCATTGAGAATCGCATCGTGCCCGGCATTGACCTGGCTGCCAATGCTGTTGGAACTGACGACTTCACGTCCGCCATTGTGCGAGGCACCGACGGTAATATCGGCTCCCAGCCCCGGAGTACCGGCAAAGACACCAATGGTGTCCTTGAGCGACATACCCAGTTTTTTCTTGTATTCCTCGGCTCGGCTGTACGCTTGGTCATCCGCAGACGACAGGGTGATATCACCCTCCTTGTCCACGAGACCCGCATGCAGTTCAGCATCATTGTCAGCGTTGACTTCACTGGCGTTCAGACGAACATCGCGTCCTGCCAGGACCACGGCATCATGCCCGGCGTTCAACTGGCTACCGACTTGAGTAACAGCAGTCTGTAAGTGGCTGCTGCCACTTTTCGACAGGCCGAAAGTACCGGTCTTGGTTTTCTTGGTGTAAGAGCCGGATTCTTCTGTAGCGGAAAGAACAGCCACATCGTTGGTCGCACCGACGACGAGGTCTTTGCCGGCGTTCAATTGACTACCGATGATGGTGACATTGCGCCCGCCATCCAGACTCACGGCGCCGTCTTCGTCCTTGGACGAGTTGACGGTCAAGTCACGTCCAGCCTCGATCACGGAAGCTACGTTCTCGCTCTCATAACTTTCTGTCGTGGTGGTTTTGCTGCGCCCGAACGAGCCCTTTTTCTTCTTGTAGTAATAAGAAGAACTTTCGTCTTTGGCCGAGGCAACGGTGATGTCCTGAGCCGCATCGAGGCTGACATCTTCCGTAGCCTTGATCCGACTGGCGATGATGCCCAGATCATTACCCGCGTTCAGCGCGATATCGCGACCGGCGTTCAATACCGACGACTGTTGCGTGATGCTGTGGGTTTCGTTCGCGCGCTTCTTGCTGCGCGAGACGTAATCACTCTCGTCGGCGGCCGAAGTAATGACAATGTCATGGCCTGAATCGACGCTGAGATCGCGCTTGGCATCCAGCCGACTGGCCACAATCGCCACGTCACGATCAGCACTGATCGACAGATCCCGCCCGGACGTCACTTCAGCGCCGTGCTGAGTAATCGTCTGATTGAGGAAATTGCTACCCCGCGCGTCCGTGTAGCGATCCTGAACCGAGGTGATGTTCACATCGCGATCAGCGTCGAGCGTCATGTCCCGACCGCTTTGCAGCACGCCGCCGATGTTGTTGATGTCTTTGCCGGACTTGATCGTCAGGTCGTTGGCTGCCTCGATCCGGGCGGCGTTATCCAGGTAGTCACGGTGCAACACGTTGCCGCGGCCGGTCAGGTCGAAGCCGGTCACGTCACGCTGGTTGATCACACTGCCGTTGGTGGCGGTCAGGCTGACGTCCTTGCCGGAGATGATGCCGCCGGACTTGTTGATGATGTCGTTGCCAGCCTTGAGCGTCAGACGTTCACCCGCTTCGATCAAACCGGTGTTAGTGAGGTTGTTACCCGCTTCGGCCGACAGATTGTTGGAGGCCCGAAGCGTACCGGCGTTGTCCAGATCGCCACCGGCAATCAACGTCACATCGTTGCCCTGAATCAACGCCCCGTTTGGCGCCAACCGGTTATTCGCCTGAGCCAGATACAGCACCGGCACCAGCACTTTCTCACCATTCACTTCGTGCTCTTCGAGCCAGACGATGTCGTGGGTCAGTGCCGCCACTTGTTGCGCGGTCAGCGTGACGCCCACCGACAGGTTGAGCTGATCCTTGCTGGCGATGGCGTTGTTCATCAGGTACTTGAACATCGCTTCGTCGGAGGTCTGGCCGTCGATGAAACGCTGTCCCGTACGCTCGACGACCGCTTGCTGGATCATCCGCTGTTCGAAGAAACCGTCGCCCAGGCGCTTGGCGCTGTTGTCCGGGTCGTAGCCGAGTTTTTGCAGCAAGTAATCCGAACTTTCGAATTTCTTCAGGTCGGTGAGTACCGGGTTGGTTTCGATCAGGTATTTGTGCGGATTGGAGCGCACGCTGGTATCGGGCAGGCCTTTTACCGGAGGTGCGTAGATCAATGCATTGCCACGATTAGGCAGTAGCACACCGACGGGGCCGTCAGCGGCGGTTGCACCCACGTTGAATTGAGCGGTTCTGTCGTTGAGATTCAGCGAGGCGGCATCGCTCAGCGCCAGATCGCGTTTTTTTATCGACACCGGGTCGGTGTTGTCGAACTGGAACTGGGTCGACGGCCGAGCGGGCATGCCGACCGTATGATGTGTCGACTCGCCGGACAGCGTATCGATGGTCCAGGACGGTGCAGGCACCAAGGATTGTTCGCTACCACCTTTGCCGCTCAGGCGGAACATGCCGTTGTCACCGACCGGCAGGCTGAAGCCGGGTAATGTCAGCGGGTTGACCTGTTGTTGTGCCAAGTCCGGTGGCAGTTGGCTGTTGAGGCTGATGACGGTGGTTTTACCGGTGCCGCCAGCGCCGGTATTGGCGTTGCGTGAGGTGCTGGCGGCGCCTGAACTGTAGGCCTTTTCAACACCGTTGCTGATTTTGTTGCTGGCGTTGATGGTGACATTGCCGGCGGCCTGAATGATCGCCGAGGCGAATCCTGAAGGATCGGAGGTGACGATCTTTTCATTGAACACGGCATTCTTTATGAAGTCTGGAGCTTCCGTTCTGACTCCCGAGGAATAGAGAGAATCTCCGAACTTGACGGCCTGACTCTGTTTATTCAAAGAAATGATGGTCGAGCCGAACGTCTGGAACCAGTTGTCAGCCTCACCCTTGGCACCATATCTGACGACCTTGGAAACTACCCGTGAGTCGTCTTCATTGGCGTTCCAGAAATGCAGATCCTTGTTGTAGTCCGCATCGTTGTACATGTTGTACTCAACGACTTCGTTCCACTGGGCAACGGAGAGCCCTCCATTGACGTATTTGCGGGAAACGTAATCGCCAGTGGCAGTACCCGAGTTCTCGAAGTTGGCCACGTTGATGTTGATGTTTCCAGAAGCGGCGATCGACGAGTTCGAATTCAGGAACGATCCACCCACAGCATCAAAGTTTTTTCCGGCAGTAATGGACGCGGCTTTGGAGCTTTCCCCCTCCGAAATGCTTACCTTGAACTTTTGCTCCCAGACCAGGTGAGACGGTAATTTGCCTCCTTGCAGATCTGTCCAGTTAAGCGGGATCTGATCACACGAATAGCAACGCACCCCAATATCCGACGAGTACAGCTCGGAAATCGTCTTGTACTGATCTCTACGGTTAACAATCGAGTCGGCCTTGATCGAGAAGTCGCCGGTGCTCTCCATCGTCCCGGAAAGGTTCTCCACCGTCGCCGCGCGATTACCGGCATCGTCCCGCGCAATATCGATTGCGCCGAGGCTGTAAACGTCGGATTTCTTATTGCTGAAGCTGCCCACGCGAAGCTTCATGTCGCCACCGCTGAACAGGAACCCACCCTGATCGTTGAGCAGTGATGAGGCCGTCAGCTTCATACCCGACGCGCCTGCGAGCGTGCCGTAGTTGTTAACGGTGCCGGCATTGAGGACAAGATTATTGGCAGCGGTCAGGCGGCCATAGTTGTTGACGATCGCCAGGCCACCGCGTGCGCCTACGGTCGTATTGCCTCCGGCCGCGATACTCGTAGCGCTGGTAAGGTTGAGGGTGGAGGCGTCGAGTTGCAGATCGCCCAGACTGCTCGTGCGACCGTTGCCGCCGTAATTGACGCTCAGCTGAATATCGACGCTGCCATCACTGGCAATCAAGCCTTCATTCGTCCAGTTACCGCCACGTCCCACCAGTTGATTGGAAGCGAGCAACTGCCCGCTCGCGGTCTGCACAAAGTTGCCGACGTTGACCGTCAACCGCCCGGCCTGAATCACGCTACTGTTGGTCCAGCTGTCCGCATTCAGGGTCAAGCCGCCACGGGTCACCAGCGAGCCGCCGGCGTTCATCACGTTGGCGGTGGAGATGCCGAACTCGCCCAGACCGACATGCGTCACCGAACCGCCGGCATTGAGAAAGCTCGGTGCCGCGAGGGTGAAATCGGTGTTGGCGGTTTCCACCAGACCGTTGCGGTTGTCGAACAGGCTGCCGATCTGGAAATCGGTTTTGCCGCTGGTGCCGAGCGCGCGCAGTTTGCCGCCCTGGTTGTCGAGGTTGGCCGCGCGAATCGCCAGTGTGCCGGCGCTTTCGATCAGGCCGCTGCGGTTGCTCAGATTGCCGTCGGCACCCAGCTCGATGCTGCTGCCGCTGATCTGGCCGTTGTTGTTGCTCATCAAGCCAGCGATGGTTTTCACCACGCCACGGGCATAGATCCCGCCGCCGCTGTTGTCGAGGGTGTTGCCGCCCGCGTTGAGCAGGATGTTGCCGGTGTTGGCGGCGATTCGTCCGCCGTCGCTGTAGATGCCACCGAGCGCTTGCAGGTCGAGGCGACTGCCTTCAATTTTGCCGCCCTGGCCGTTGCGCAATACGCCGCTCAATCGGGTTTGCAGCAGACCTTTGAGGCTTGAAAGCGCCCCGCCACGGCTGTCGAGGCTGGCGGCGGTGAGGGTCAGGTCGCCGTTCTGGGCGATGATTTTGCCGCCCTGGTTGTCGATCGCGCCGCTGCCGGTGTTCACGCTCAGCGCGGTCATGCTTTGCACCGCGCCTTGGGCATTGTTCAGTGCGGCGGCGTTGAGGGTCACGCCAGCATAGCGGCTGGACAGTAAGCCGTCCGCGTCGTTGCGCAGCGTGCCACCCACGGTAAGATCCAGTTGACCGTTGGCCGACACGGTGCCGAGTTGGCTGTTGTTCATATCGCCGCTGGTGAGCAGGCTTAGCAGGGTCTGGCTGATCAACTGGCCACCCTGGTTGTCGACGCTGGCGGAGCGTTTGATCAGCAGCGCTCCCGTGCTGCCCAATGCGCCATCGACGTTGGTCAGGGCACCGAGCAAATCGAGGGTGACGCTGTCGTCACCGACCAGCCTGCCTTTCGTGTTATTCAGCTCGCCACCGGTAAAGCTCAGGGCCTTTTTGGCCATGACGTTGCCGGAACTGTTATTCAGGCTGGCCGCACGGATATCGAGGGTGTCGCCACTTTTGATCAAGCCCCCGGCAGCGTTATTGATCACGCCGCCGCTCAGGGTCAGGGTTTGCTTACCTTCACTGCTGACCGTGCCGCCGCTGTTATCCAGACTCGCGGCGGTGATGCTCACTTCGCCGAGGCCGCCGATGCCGCCCATGCTGTGGTTGAGCAAGGCGCCGCTCAGGTCGATATTGACGTTACCGAGTTGGCTGGAGATGGCGCCCTCCAGGCTGTTGTCGACGGTGCCGCCGCTGACGCCCACACCTTTCCAGCCGGAGAGCAGACCGCCCTGATTGTTCAGATCGGCCGCTTCCACGGTCAGTTGACCGTTGCTGATCAGGTTGCCGCCACGGTTATCGAGGCGGTTGCCAGTGAGGCTGAAGCTGTTGACGCTGGAGATTTCGCCCTGCTGGTTATTCAGGTCACGCAGGGTGGCGATGCTCAGCACGCCTTTGCTGTTGATCACGCCGTTCTGGTTATTCAGGTCGCGCAGATGGGCAATGCTCAACCCGCCCTTGCTGCTGATCACTCCGTTCTGGTTGTTCAGGTCCTGCGCGCTGGCGCCCAGATCGATCGACGCGCCGGAAACACCCACCAGCGTGCCGCCCTGATTGTTCAGGCCGGTGCTGTTGAGGGTCAGTTGTTGTGCGGCGCGAATGCTGCCTTTGTTGGTGTTTTTCAGCAGGCCATCGACAGTCACCTCGATGTCGCTGTCACTGAGCAACACGCCGCCGTCGCTGTTATCCAGACTCGCCGCGCGAACCTGCAACGCCGCAGCGGCAATCGTGCCTTTGATCGAGGTCAGTGCATTGTCGAGGGTCAGGGTGAGTTTCTGGTTGCTCAGCAGTTGGCCGCCGCTGTTGTCCAGCGACTTGGCGATCAGTTCAAAAGCCTTGTCGCTGGAAATCTCGCCGCCACGGTTGTTCACGTCGGAGAGGTTTTTCAGGAGTAACTGGTCCGGCGCGTTGATCACGCCGCCCTGATTGTTCAGCGTGCCGCCGTTCAGATCGACACTGACGGTGCCGCCGCTGAACAGTTTGCCGCCCTGCTGGTCGAGGCCTTGGACATTGGCGGTCAGCATCTTGCCGGCGCCGAGGCTGCCTGCGGTGTTGGTCACCTGACCGGCATTGATCTCAACGTGGTCGGCCGCGTAAATATTCGCTTGGCTGTTGTTGAGTTCGCCAGTGCTGATGTTCAGGCTGGACTTGCTGCTGATTACACCTTTTTGCTGGTTATCCAGCGTGCTGCTGTTGAGGGTGAGATCGCCATCGGTCAGCAGGCTGCCGCCCCGGTTGCTGATGGCGCCGCGCGTGTCGACGGTGAGCGCTTTGGCACTGGAGACGGTGCCGGCGTTGTTGTTGAGACTTTGCGCGGTGATCGCCAAAGCGCCTTCGTTGACGAGGCTACCCTGCGCGTTGTTCAGATCCCCGGAGAGATTGATCGCAAGGTCTTTCTGGCTGGTCAGACGTCCGCTGTTTTCCAGCGTCTTGCCGCTCAGCGTCAGCCCGGTGTCACCGGACAGCAGGCCTTTGTTGCGGTTGATGACGTCGTTGACGGTCAAAGCCAGATTGCCGCCGGCGAGCATGTAACCGCTGTCACTGTTATCCAGCCACGCACCGATCAGGCTGACATCGCTTTTGCTCGACAGCTCGCCGCTACGGTTGTCGACGCGAGCCACGTTGAGGTTCAGCGCTTTTGTTGAGCCGATCAGGCCTTCCTGACGGTTATCCAGACTGGCGGCGGTGATCGTCAGGCCGTTGTCGGCGATGACCACACCGTTGTGGTTATCGAACATGCCAGTCACGCTGAAATCGACATCGCCGCGCACACGGATATCACCGCTGGAGTTGTTCAACGTATCGCTGCGACTGTCGAGGCTGGCGGAAGCAATCAGACCTTTGACGTTGCTCAGCGCACGTTCGATGACCAGGGTGAGTTTTTCGTTGCTGAGCAGTTTGCCGCCGTCGTTATTCAGGCTTTGCGCGTTGACGCTCCAGGCCTTGGCGGCGGAGATTTCGCCGGCGCTGTTGTTGACGTCCTTGAGGTTTTTCAGCAGCAACTGGCCCGGCGTATGGATGTTGCCGCGCTGGTTGTCGAGCAGACCGTTGTGCATGTCCAGGGTCAGGTCGCCATTGCTGAACAGCTCGCCGCCGTCCTGCGCCAGTGAGGTCAGCGAAACTTCGAGTTTCTGCTGACTGCCGAGGCTGCCGCCGGAGTTGTCCAGGTGCGCGGCGGTCAATAATAGGGAGCCATCGGTGGCGATGCTGCCGCCCTGGCGGTTCTTCAACTCACCGGTAGTCAGGGTCGAATCAGCCTTGGCACTGATGATGCCGTTGGCGCTGTTATCGAGACTGCCGCTTTTAAAGGTCAGGCCTTTCTGCGAAACGATCAGGCCGCCCTGACTCAGCACGGCACCGCTGGCGGTCAGTGCCATCGCGTCAAGGCTCGACAGTTTGCCCAGACGGTTGTCGAGGCTGCCGGCGTTAAGGGTCATCTGCCCTTCGCTACTGATCAGGCCTTGCTGGTTGTCCATGGCCCCGTCGAAAGTCAGCCCGACAGTGTTCTGGCTGACGATGCGCCCGCCGACGTTGCTCAAACCGGTGCCGCTGAGGGTGCTCGCGCCTTTGCTGAAAATCAGGCCGTTAGTGGCGTTGATGATCTGCGCGACTTTCAGCGCCAGTGTGGTGTCGGACAGCACCTTGCCGCCGTCGCTGTTGTCCAGGCGCGAACCATTGATGTGCAAATCCAGTTGGCTGGACAGTGTGCTGGCGCGGTTGTCGATCTGCTCGACGTTGACGGTCAGGGTCTTGAGCGAGCCGACCAGACTGTCCTGATGGCTGTTGAGGGTTTTGCCGGTCAGCAGCAGATTGCCTTCGGCGACCAGTTCACCGTGCTCTTGATTGAGGGTGTCGATGTTGGCGTCGATATCGCCTTTGGCGGAAACCCGTCCGCCATCGTTGGTCACTGCTTTGGCTTTGAGGCTCAACGCACCGCTTGAGGTGAGCAGGCCGCCATTGCTGTTGTCGAGTGTGTTGCCATCGACGGTCAGCGCCGTCTTGCTTTCGAGGCGGCCCTTGTCTCGGTTGTCCAGGTTGTCGATCAGCAGTTTTGCCGCCTGATCGGCACGCAGGGTGCCGCCACGGTTGTCGGTGTTGGCGCTGCTGACGGTCAGCGTGTCGAGGCTGGAAATCTTGCCAGCACGGTTATCCAGGCGCGTGGCCTGCACGTCCATGGCGCCGTTGGCCTGGATCAGGCCCTTGTTCTGGTTGTTCAGTTGCTCGCTGATCCGCGTGGTCAGCGTGCCTTCGCTGGTCAACTGGCCCTGCTGGCTGTTGTCGAGCTGTTGGGCTTTTAGCGTGAGATTCTGTTTGGCGCCGATCTTGCCGGTGCGGTTGTTGATCGCACCGACCGCGCTGATGTCGAGTAGACGGCCGGCGCTCATCAGGCCGGCAACGTTGTCCAGCGAGGTGACGTTGAGAACCGCGTCGGTCTGGCTGCTGAGTTCGCCGTTGCTGTTGATCAGTTGACCGATGTTGGCGGTGAGGCTGGCGTTGCTGGTGATCACGCCTTGGCTGTTGAGCACCCGCGCGGCATTGAGGTTCAGGGTGCCGTCGCTCTGCACTTTGCCGGCATTGCGGTTGTCCAGCGTGCCGGCACTGATCGCAGCGGTTTGGCCGCTGAGCGTGCCGCCCTGGTTGCTCAGGGTTTGCGCGGTGTTGACGGTCAGATTGCGGCTGGCGGTGAGGCTTTTGCCGGTGTTGTCGAGGCTCTGCGCAGTGAGGCTCAGATCGCCGCTGGCATTGCGGCTGCCGTCGGCGTTGACGCCGGCTTCGATGGCGCCAGCGTTGGTCAGTTGGCCGCCAGCGCTGAGAGTGATGCTGTCGCGGGCCGCGAGGGTCTGGCGGTTGGTCAGGTTGCCTTGGGTTTGCACATTGACGCTGGTGCCGGCGTAAACCGGGCCGCGTGCATCGAGGCTGGCGGCTTTGACGTTGACCGCGCCAGTGGCCGAGGCGTCGGCCAGACTCAGTTGGCCATTGGCATCGAGCTGAATATCGCCGCCGCTGGCAATCAGTTTGCCGTCGAGTTTCACCCCGACCCCGGCCTCGGTGCCGACCAGTTTGATCGCGCCGGCGTACATGCCACCCAGCGCCGAAGAATCGATGGCCAGTTGCGGTTTGCCGCTGCCGTCATCGGCGCGGGCCGTAGCATTCAGGGTTTGTGCGTTTACGTCGTTGCGACCGGCAACAATCGTCAGGTTCTGCGCCTGAAGTTGCGCGTTGATCTTCGCGCTGCGGGTGATGATTTCGAAACGGTCAACGTTGGTGGCATTGAGGCCCGCGCCTTCAATAGCGACGCTGCCCTGATCAACTTGAAAGCGATCCAGTCGGCCGTTATCGAGTACTGGTTTGCCGGTAGTCAGCGTGACGCGCGGCGAGTTGATGAAACCGCAACCGTTGCAAGTAATGCCGTAAGGGTTAGCAACAATGACCCGCGCCGACTGCCCCGCCACTTCGGTGTAACCGCGCAACTGGCTCGGATTGCCGCTGATGACTTCGTTGAGAATCGCCTGCGCCGAACCGCTGTTTTTCAGGTTCGGGTTATCAATGATGTGCCCGCCCAACTGCGTCAGATTATTCTGCGTCGAGCCGTTGTTGAGGATCAGCCCCTGCGCACCGACGTTGTAATCGTGGAACTGGTTGTGCGACAGGCCGCTGGCATTGGGCGTGGCGATGTTGATGATCGGCACGCCATTACCGGCGCGATCCAGCGAGGTATTCGGGTTGGCCACGACGATGCCGTCGGCCTGCGCCCACATCGGTTGCCAGAACATGACGTTCGCCAAGAGAAACGCCAGCCCGCGCTTGGGCATGCCGAGGAAAGACTCGCGTTTTTTTACGGCAGCAGAAGGCTGATGCGCGAGGAAGGCGTACTGGCGAACGTCCATGTTGAAGATCTCTTTGCAACGGGCAGTAATAGTTGGATTGACGGCAGGCGCACTACTTGCTGACAGGCACGCACTCGGGTGGCGGTCAGTGCAATGATGAGAAGAAAGGGAAATGACGTAATGACAGTCGATCACGGACCAGACTGTGGAAGGTCCGATCGCACCTTTACAGTTGCGCACTAGTATCAAAATAGTGGCGCGATATTAGATGGCCACTATTTTGGCGTCAATTATTAGATGCGCCGAACCGTGGATTCGATCAGCGCAATCAGGCAAACCGTGCCTGTGCGAATAGTCGTTGGCCTGCACGACAAGCCCTCCCGCCGTAATAATCTGTAAACTCTCCCCTCTTTCGCCGTCCTTCATTACCTCGCGGCCATCACCTCTTTAAATGTTGCGGAGTCCACCTTGCGTCTGTTCCACACCTCCGACTGGCACCTTGGGCAAAACCTGCACGGCCAGGAGCGCGATTTCGAGCATGCGTGCTTCCTCGAATGGCTGATGCGCCAACTGCAACTGGCGCAGCCGGATGTGCTGCTGATTGCCGGGGACATCTTCGACACGGTCAATCCGCCGGTCAAAGCTCAGGAACGCCTCTACGACTTCATCGTCAGCGCCCATGAACAACAACCGTTGCTGACCATTGTGATGATCGCCGGCAACCACGATTCCGGCTCGCGGATTGAACTGCCCGCGCCGTTGATGCGCCGTTTGCGCACCCATGCGCTGGGTCGGGTGTTGTGGCTGGATGACGGCCAACTGGATGCCGAACGTCTGCTGCTGCCGTTGCCCAATGCCCAAGGCGAGATCGCCGCGTGGTGTCTGGCGCTGCCGTTTTTGCGTCCGGCAGAGGTGACTGGCGCGCATCTGGGCGACAACTATTTGCGTGGCATCGGTCAGGTGCACGAATGGCTGATCGAAGCGGCCAACGCCAAGCGCAAACCCGGTCAGGCGCTGATCGCCATCAGCCACGCGCACATGGCTGGTGGCTCGGTATCGGAAGACTCTGAGCGCAGCCTGATCATCGGTAACGCCGAAGCCCTGCCCGCCAGCCTGTTCGGGCCGAGCATCAGCTACGTCGCCCTCGGCCACTTGCACAAGCCGCAGAAGGTCAACGGTGAAGAGCGCATTCGTTATAGCGGCTCACCGATTCCGTTGTCGTTTTCGGAGATCGGCTATCAGCACCAGATCCTCGACGTTACGCTCGATGGCGAAACCCTGGTCAGTGTCGAGCCGAAACTGATCCCGCGCTCGGTCAACCTGCAACGCATCGGCCCGGCACCGTTGGCCGAGATTCTGCTGCAACTGGCAGACCTGCCGAACATCGACCTGCTCGCCGAAACCCAGCGTCAGCCCTGGCTGGAGGTGCGCGTAACCCTCGACGAACCGCAGCCGGATCTGCGCCATCAAGTGGAAAGCGCCCTGCAAGGCAAAGCCGTGCGGTTGGTGCGCATTGCCGCTGAATACGCCGGCAATCGGGGTGCTGACGGCGTCGAAGATGGCACCGCGCTGATCGAACTCGACCAACTCACCCCACAGGAATTGTTCAGCCGTGCCTGGCTCGATAACTACGGCAGTGAAGTCGACGAGCAAACGCTGAAGGACTTCGCCGAACTGTTGCAGGACGTGCAACTGGAGGGCGAGCAGCCATGAAGATTCTCGCCATTCGCCTGAAAAACCTCGCCTCGCTGGCCGGGCCGTTCGAGATTGATTTCACCGCTGAGCCGTTGGCCAGTGCCGGGTTGTTCGCGATTACCGGTCCGACCGGCGCCGGTAAAAGCACCCTGCTCGACGCCTTGTGTCTGGCGTTGTTTGGCGCGGTGCCGCGTCTGAACAACACTGGCCGTGACGCCAAAGTCCCGGATGCCGACGGTGAAATCGCCACTGGCGACCCGCGCACCCTGCTGCGTCGCGGCACCGGCGAAGGTTATGCCGAAGTGGATTTCGTCGGTGTCGATGGCCGCCGCTACCGGGCGCGCTGGGAAGCCAACCGCGCCCGCGAGAAGGCCGGCGGCAAGCTGCAAGCCAGTCGTCAGAGCCTGCGCGATATCGATCAGGACCAACTGCTCGCCAGCTCGAAAGGTGAGTACAAAACTCAACTGGAGGCGGCACTCGGCCTGAACTTCGAACAGTTCACCCGCGCCGTGTTGCTGGCCCAGAGCGAATTCAGCGCGTTCCTCAAGGCTGACGACAACGACCGCAGCGAACTGCTGGAAAAACTCACCGACACCGCGCTGTACACCCGCCTCGGCCGGCGCGCCTTCGACAAGACCAAAGAGGCCCGCGAAGCGCACAAGCTGTTGCAGGATCAGGCCACCGGCGTGACCCCGTTGGCACCCGAAGCCCGGGCCGAGCTGGACGAGCGCTTCAATGCTGCACAACAGCAAATGAAGTTGCAGCAGGCGCAGCTCAAACAGCTTGAGCAACAGCACAGCTGGCTCAAGGATTTACGTGTATTGCAGGACGCGCAGCAAGCGGCCGCCGAGCAACTGCACAGTGCACAGCAGCAATCGGAAAGTCTGGCCGGCGAGCGGGTGAAACTGACACGACTGGAACAGCTCGGCCCGCAGCGACATCAGTTCGCGCGCAAAACCGAACTCGATGCCTTGCTCGCGCCACTGGCCGCACAAATCACCGCGCACACCCAGCAACACGCCGAGCTGACTGAGCGCCAAACGCAACTGGAGCAAACTCTGGAAGCGGCGAAAGTAGCCCTGAGCGAAGCGCAGCAACGGCAAAGTGAAAACGCGCCACTGTTGCGTCAGGCCTTTGAAGAGCAAAGCACCCTCGCCCGTCTGGCCAAGGATGTCGCGCAAAGCGCCGAAGCCAGGCTCACTGCGCAGCGGGCTTGCAGCGAGGGCCAGAATGCCATTCAAGCCTTGCAGGAAAAACAGACCCAGGTCGGCGAACGCCTGCAACGCATCGCCGCCGAACTGGAACAAAGCGCTCATCTGGCGCCGTTGAGCGATGCGTGGAATGCCTACCGCGATCGCCTGCAACAGTTGATGTTGATCGGCAATCGTCTGAACAAGGGGCAAGCGGAACTGGCGGGCCTCGAACAGAACGCTACGCGCAGCGCCGCCGAGCTGACCACGCAGAAGCAGCAACTGGAGGTGCTGTTCAAAGAGGCCGGCGCCGAACCCGATGCCGTCGCCGAACAGATCGGCATCCTTGGCACGCTGTTGCAGGACAACCGCAAACAGTTGCGCGCTTTCGAAGACCTGTCGCGCCTGTGGGCCACGCAACAGGATCTGGACAAACGCAGCGCCGAGTTGCAACAGCGCCAGCTCAGCGCCCAGCAGGAACGCGAGCGCCTGACTCAGGACGGCGTGAAAAGCAAAGCCGAACTGACCGTCGCCGAGCAAACTCTCAACGTCACTCGCGAACTGCTTGAACGCCAGCGTCTGGCGCGCAGTGCCAGCGTTGAAGAGTTGCGCGCGCAGTTGCAGGACGATCAGCCGTGCCCGGTCTGTGGCAGCAGCGAGCACCCGTATCATCAACCGGAAGCGTTGCTGCAAAGCCTCGGTCGCCATGATGAAAGCGAGCAGGCCAACGCCCAGCAAGTGGTCGATCAGCTCAAGGAAAAACTCACTGAACTGCGCGCCGAAGTCGTTGGCGTCATTGCTCAGCAGAAAGAACTGCTGCAACAGCAGGAACAACTGGCCACCCAGCAGCAAGCGTTGGCGCCGAGCCTCGACGCGCATCCGCTGTCCACGCAGTTGTTCAATCAGGACGCCGACAAGCGCGATGCCTGGCTCGCCCGGCAAAACGAGCAACTGAACCAGAGCATCACTCAGGACGAACAACGCCAGAACGCCCTGCTCACCCTGCAACAGGATGCCGCGCGGCTGACCCAGCAATTGCGTCATGCCGAAACTGCGCACCAGCAGGCCGCGCAGCATTTGAGCAATCAGCAGCGTGAGCTGAGCAGCGACCGTCAGCGTCTCGACGAAGAACTCAGCGCGTTCGGCAGTTTGTTGCCGGCCGACACCCTGGAAGCCTTGCGCCAGGAACCGGCCGCGACGTTCATGCAGCTCGACCGGCAGATTGCCGAGCGCCTGGCGCAAGTCGATCAGCAGAAGGAAGAACAGGCCGAGCAGCAACAGCGGCAGCAGACCCTGGAAAAAGAACAGGATCGCCAGCAGACCCGCGCACAGCAGTTGCTCAGCGCCGAACAGCAATTCACTGCGCTGACGGAGCAACAGCAAGCCTGCCAGCAGAAACTCGCGCAATTGCTTGGCCAGCACAGCAGCGCCGAGCACTGGCAGCAGCAGCTTGAGCAAGCGGTGGAACAGGCGCGCAACGCCGAAACCGTTACCGCGCAGGAACTGCAGAATGTGCGCACGCAACTCGTGCAGATCTCCGCCGAACTCAAGGCGCAGCAAGAGCGTTTGCAGGCACTGGAAAACGAAGAGCAGGACCTGGCCGGCAAGATTGCTGACTGGCGCGCCCGCCATCCGGAGCTGGATGACGGCGGCCTCGAAGACCTGTTGCGAGTCGATGACGGGCAAGTCGCCGAACTGCGCCAGCGCTTGCAGCACAACGAAAAAGCCATCGAACAGGCCAAGGTGTTGTTGCAGGAGCGTGATCGCTTATTGCTCGATCATCAGGCGCAGCACAACGGCAACCTCGATGCCGAACAACTGGCCAGCGCCCTCACCGACCTGCAGAACCAGTTCACCGTCAGCGAACAGCAATGCGCCGAACTGCGTGCCGAACAGGTCGAAGACCAGCGCCGGCAAAACGCCAATCAGGCGCTCGCGCAGCAGATCGCTTCGGCGTATGCCGAATATCAACGCTGGGCGCGCCTGAGTGCCTTGATCGGCTCGGCCACCGGTGACACTTTCCGCAAGATTGCTCAGGCCTACAACCTCGACCTGCTGGTGCATCACGCCAACGTGCAACTGCGCCAACTGGTCAAACGCTATCGCCTGAAACGCGGCGGCAGCATGCTCGGCCTGCTGGTGATGGATACCGAAATGGGCGACGAACTGCGCTCGGTGCACTCGCTGTCCGGTGGCGAGACGTTCCTGGTGTCATTGGCGTTGGCGCTGGGTCTGGCGTCGATGGCGTCGAGCACGCTGAAGATTGAATCGCTGTTTATCGATGAAGGTTTTGGCAGCCTTGATCCGGAGTCGCTGCAACTGGCGATGGATGCACTCGATGGTTTGCAGGCGCAGGGCCGCAAAGTTGCGGTGATTTCCCATGTGCAGGAAATGCACGAGCGGATTCCGGTGCAGATTCAGGTGCAGCGCCAAGGCAACGGCTTGAGCACACTGGAGGTGAAATGAACACGCTGTATTCCTTTCGCCGCTGCCCGTATGCGATGCGCGCGCGGATGGCGTTGCGTTACTCGGGTGTACCGGTGAACATCGTTGAGGTCAGCCTCAAGGCGAAACCGGCCGAGATGCTGGCGATCTCGCCCAAGGGTACGGTGCCGGTGCTGGATGCTGGCGGGCGGGTGATTGATGAGAGTCTGGAGATCATGCGCTGGGCGTTGGCGCAGAATGATCCGGACAACTGGCTACTCGACGGGGACTCGTTCGGGGCGTTATGGATGGACAAGCTGATTCAGGGCAACGATCAAGTGTTCAAGGTGCACCTGAATCGCTACAAGTACGCCGAGCGCTATCCCGAACAGCGGATGGAGGTTTATCGGGCTGAGGGCGCGTTGTTTTTGCAGAAGCTGGATGAGTTGCTGACGGATCGCGATTATTTGCTGGCCGAGCACTTGAGTCTGGCGGATGTGGCATTACTGCCGTTCGTTCGGCAGTTTGCCCATGTGGATCGCGAGTGGTTTGCGCAGACGCCCTATGTTCGCTTACAAGCCTGGTTGCAGCGTTTCCTCGAGTCCGAGCTCTTCACCTCGATCATGAAAAAATAACCCTTACCTTCCTGCTTTGATCGTTCCCACGCTCTGCGTGGGAATGTCTCAAGGGACGCTCTGCGTTCCAATCGGACGCGGAGCGTCCGGGCTGCATTCCCACGCGGAGCGTGGGAACGATCAGTCAGGCCAGCGCGTTGCACATGCCGAGGGCCATGCAATCTATCTCGAATGGCCCGAGAAAATCGGCCGAGACTTTTACCGGTGGATTGCCGGCCATCAGCCCCAGGGTATTCGCTCGTTCGATGTTGTGCGCGATGCTGTGATTGGCCTCTATGGCCCGGGCCAATGCGCCGACCGAGCCTTGGCCGATACCCAGTAACGATGCGCCGTTGGTGAAGAACGCCAAACCAGCGATCACCCAGAGTCTGTAGCCTTTCATGCTCCGCCGACTCCCGCGAGTTCGGCCCGGTCGACCATCACGCTTTGCGAGCGGACTTCGAGCTGGATGCCGGGGTGGGCGACTTGAATCGGGGCTTCGAAGCTGTGTTCCATCTGCGAGGCGATGCTGACGACCAGCACCACGGCCAGGTAAAGACCGATGGCCAGGTAGGCGCCGCGTTTGGCTGAATGAATGATTGCGCTGGCCATGGTGTTCTCCCGTGGGCATGTTTCGATGTCCAAAGAATCGATCAAAAAAGGCGTGGCAACTACTCAGGGTTTTCCATAGTAAACATCAGCTTCGTTGATTATTTAGCCAGTCTATTTGCGGGTTTGAAGAAAGCTATCGTGCGGTGAAAAACACACGTGCAGGAGCTGCCGAAGGCTGCGATCTGATCGTTCCCATGCTCAGCGTGGGAATGCCTCTTGGGACGCTCTGCGTCCAGTGACGCGGAGCGTCACGGGCTGCGTTCCCACGCGGAGCGTGGGAACGATCATCCCAAGGGCAAGATCAAGACTGCAGCCTTCGGCAGCTCCTGCAGGGAGTTGTGCGGAACGAGCATTTCAGTGTTGGGCTTTGTGATCCAGGGCGGCGTAGAAGTTGGCGCTCTGTTGCAGGTATTTCTGGGTGTAGCTCTGGGTGTGGGATTTTTTGCTGGTGATTTCAACGTTGGCACTGGCTGGCAGCACAACGGTGGCGGAGATGGCGGAAGCGGCAATCACGGAGAAGAGATTGAAGTTCATGGCGGTAACCCTCGTGTTCGGTTGGCTTGTTTGCCCGGTTGGGCCGTGAAGCAAACTTAACGCTCGAGGGTCGATCGCTTGAAATGCTTTGTAGCATTACCGGATATCAGCGCGATTAATACAAAGAGACAGGCCCCGCAAACCGGGGCCTGTGGCTTATCGTCGCACTAGAAACTTGAGGTCGCTCGGCGCGTCCATCGGCAGTTTCTGCACGGTTTTGCCGAGCAGACCGGTCTTGCCATCGCGCTCGACGACGACAATTTCGTTGCTCTTCTGGTTGGCAATCAGCAGGAACTTACCGCTCGGATCAAGGCTGAACTCGCGCGGGTGATCACCTTCCACCGAACGCTTTTGCAGCTCTTTGAGCTGGCCGCTCGCCGGATCAATCGCAAACACCACCAGTTGATTGGCGGTGCCACGGTTGCTGACATAGAGAAACTTGCCATTCGCCGAGGCGTGCAGCGCGGCGCCGGCCTTGTCCGACGTTGGCTGGCCGGCGGCCAGATCGACCAGTTGCGTCTGGGTCAGCACGCCGTCGTTGTAGTCGAACACCGCAACCTGCGCGCTCATTTCCATGGTCAGCCAGGCGTGTTTGCCATCGGCGCTGAACAATAGATGACGCGGGCCGCTGCCGGCTGGCAACGCCACGGAAGCGGTTTTCGCCGGGGTCAGCGGTAAATCCGGATTGGCTTTCGGGTCGAATTGGTAGATGAAAACTTTGTCCGCACCGAGGTCGTTGGAGAACACATAGCGACCGTCCGGCGAAGAGACCGTCGAGTGTACGTGGTTCGAGGCCTGGCGCTCAGGATTGACCCGGCTGGCCGGGTGCGCGCTCATCTGCACGACGGGTTTGAGCTTGCCGTCAGCACCGACCGGCAATACCGCCAGCGTTCCACCCGGATCTTCCACCACCGAATAGTTGCTGACGAACAAGTGGCTGGCGTCAGCGCTGAGGCTCGAATGGGTCGGCTCGTTGCCCAGGCTCTGCACCTGATTGATCAGGGTCAGCGTGTGGGTTTTCGGATCGATCGAATAGCTGCTGACACGGCCGACCGGGTCTTTCTGGCCGGGGCCGTTTTCATTGACCACGAACAGGCGATGCTGATCCTTGGACAGGGTCAGCCACGACGGGTTTTCGCTCTTGACCACTTGCAGCGGCTTGGCGGCGATCTGGCCGGTGGCGCTGTCGAAATTCATTCGATAAATGCCTTGGCTGGTGCCGGCGGTATAGGAGCCGACCAGCAACTGGAAGTTCTCGGCAGAGGCCGTGGACAGCCCCATCGCGCCGACGCTGCCGGCCATCAGCAGCGGCCAGAATTTACGCATTTTCATCAGTGTCATCCTCGTCGTCGCTGCTGCTGACTACATCGCCATGACACACCAGGCGATGTTCGCCGATCGCTTTGGTTTCATTGAAGTAGCCGACGATCAACCAGCTCTGCAAAGAGTCGTCGAAGGTTGCTGCGGCAACCTGAGCCGGCGTGAATTCCCAATGCTTGGCCGCTCGACCATCGATGCATTCGATGTGCAGGTTGTCGTCTTCGTCGAGGGCGAATTCGAAGGCATGCAAGCCGTCGATTTCGACCATACCGCAGTGTTCGAGGGCGTTGAGAAGGGTTTGGGCAGTCATGGCAAACAGTCTTTCTAGGGGGAAAGGGCCAATGATAGCTCATTGACGATGCAGAACCCCTGTGGGAGCTGGCTTGCCAGCGATAGCAATCTGTCAGTCACATCTATATTGGATGTGCCGCCGTCATCGCTGGCAAGCCAGCTCCCACAGTGATTTGCGGTGTAGATTAGAGGGCGTCGCGTGAGGGCTTGCCATCAACGAGGCGCTGGATGCGCAGCGGGTTGGCGTTTTTCAGCGGCTCCGGCAACAAGCTGTCCGGGTAATTCTGGAAGCACACCGGGCGCAGGAAGCGGTCGATCGCCAAGGTGCCAACCGAGGTGCCACGGGCATCGGATGTCGCCGGATACGGCCCGCCGTGCACCATCGAATCACAGACTTCGACACCGGTCGGATAACCGTTGAGCAAGATCCGCCCGACCTTCTGTTCCAGCAACGGCGTCAGCTCAGGGAAACGCTCGAAGTCCGCCGGCTCGCCAATGATCGTCGCGGTGAGTTGCCCGTGCAGACCGTTCAACGCGGCGCGGAGTTGCGCCTTGTCCGCCACTTCGACAATCACCGTGGTCGGGCCGAACACTTCTTCCTGCAGCACTTCATCGCCATCAATCAACAGGCTGGCATCGGCCTTGAACAATTGCGGCTGTGCCTGATTACCCTGCTGTGGATTACCCGCCAGGTGCTCGATGCCGGGATGCGCCATCAGTTTCTGCAAGCCTTTGCCGTAGCTGCCGAGAGTGCCGGCGTTGAGCATGGTCTGCGCCGGTTGATCACCGATCAGCCCGGCAACCTGCTGCACGAAAGCGCTGAACTGCGGCGAACGAATGCCGATCACCAAACCCGGATTGGTGCAGAACTGTCCGCAGCCTTGCACGACCGAAGCGGTCAGGTCACGAGCAACCGTTTCGGAACGCTCGGCAAGGGCCTGCGGCAGAACGATCACCGGGTTGATGCTCGACATCTCGGCAAACACCGGAATCGGTTGCGGGCGCGCAGCGGCCATGTCGCACAGCGCACGGCCGCCCTTGAGCGATCCGGTGAAACCGACTGCCTGAATCGCCGGATGCTTGACCAGCCACTCACCGACGCCACCGCCGTAGATCATGTTGAACACGCCGGCCGGCATCGCGGTTTTTTCGGCGGCGCGAATCAGCGCATCGGCGACCAGTTCAGCCGTGGCCATGTGACCGCTGTGAGCCTTGAACACCACCGGGCAACCAGCGGCCAGCGCCGAAGCGGTGTCGCCGCCAGCGGTGGAAAAGGCCAGTGGAAAGTTGCTCGCACCGAACACGGCCACAGGACCGAGACCAATGCGGTATTGGCGCAGATCCGGACGTGGCAATGGCTGGCGATCCGGCAGTGGCAGATCAATGCGCGCCCCGTAGAAATCACCACGGCGCAGGACTTTGGCGAACAGGCGCATCTGCCCGCTGGTGCGCCCGCGTTCACCTTGAATGCGTCCGGCCGGCAATGCCGTTTCGCGGCAGACCACGGCGACGAAATCATCACCGAGGGCGTCCAGTTCATCAGCGATCGCGTCGAGAAACTGCGCGCGGCGCTCGGCGCTGAGGCTGCGATACGCCGGGTACGCGGCAGCGGCGGCTTTGGCGGCGGCGTCGACTTCTTCAACCGTGGCCTGGATGAAATCGTGCGGCAGTTGCTCGCCCGTCGTTGCGTCGACCGATTGCAGTTTGACGGTGCCAGCGGCGCTGCGCTGACCACCGATGTAGTTGTGACCGAGAATCTGAGTCATGGGATCTCCTTAAAGGGTGCCGATGCTGTCCGGTTCATAAACCGCTGGGACCGGGACGATGCCGTTGACCAGTGGCGCGCCGAATTCGCCCTGGCTGATTTCAAAGACGTCGCCCGGCTGGGTGCGAATGCCATCGGCGAACGACAGGGTCGCGGTGCCGAAGAAGTGAATGTGCACGTCACCGGGACGCAGGAACTGACTGTATTTGAAGTGGTGGTATTCGAGGTTGGCGAGGCTGTGGCACATGTTCGCCTCGCCACTGAGAAACTCGTTCTGCCAGAGCACTTCGCCGTCACGCAGGATGCGACTGGTGCCGGCCAGATGTTGAGGCAATTCACCGGTGCGAAGTTCCGGGCCATAGCTGCAACTGCGCAATTTCGAGTGCGCGAGGTACAGGTAATTCTTGCGTTCCATGATGTGATCGGAGAACTCGTTGCCTACCGCAAAGCCCAGGCGATACGGCTTGCCGTCGTTGCCGATGAGGTACAGCCCGGCCATTTCCGGTTCCTCACCGGCGTCTTCGGCAAATGGCGGCACCGGGAATGGCTGACCCGGGCGCACGACGATGCTGCCATCGCCCTTGTAGAACCATTCCGGTTGCACACCGGCCTGCCCCGCCGCCGGTTTACCGCCCTCCACGCCCCATTTGAAGATGCGCATGGTGTCAGTCATGGTCGCTTCGTCGCCGGCCTGCTGGTGCATTTTATCCCGCGCCGAGGCACTGCCAAGATGGGTCAGGCCGGTGCCGCTGACCAACATGTGCGCCGGATCCGGGTGGTCGAGAGGTGGCAGGATGCGCAGTTGCGCGAGCAGTTCGGCGTAATCGTGGCTGATGCCGAGGCCGAGGGTTTGCACTTGCTGTTCCAGGGTGCTGCCGGCCTCGATCGCGGCCAGGGCCAGATCGCGCACGCTGCGCGCATCCTGGACTTCACGCACCAGACCGTTGTCGACCACGCCCACGCGGCGTTCGCGGTTGCTTAATTCGAATTGAACCAGATGCATATGTCCTCTCCTTTCTACAAAACTTCGAAACACTGCAAAACCCTGTGGGAGCTGGCTTGCCAGCGATGGCAATGGGACATCCAGCATTAATGTGTCTGACAGATTGCTATCGCTGGCAAGCCAGCTCCCACAGGCTCCATGGTGATTGATGGTTGAGGGTCAGGTGCGGGTAGCGCCGCGGGCGCTGGAGGCGAACTGGTCAACCGGCAGCACGTGTTTGCGTTCCAGCACGCGGTACACCACGCCCGTCAGGATCAAGCCGAACACCATCACGCCGGAGAGGAAATACAACCCCGAAGCCAGGTTGCCGGTGTACTCCTTCAACGCGCCAATCACGAACGGCCCGATGTACCCACCCAGATTCCCCACCGAATTGATCAACGCAATCCCCGCCGCCGCGCTCGCGCCAGCAAAGAATCGCCCCGGCAAGGTCCAGAACACCGCCGTGCAGGAAAACAGCGCGAACGCCACCAGACACAGCGCCGCCAGTTGCGCGACCGGCAACGACAGCCAGGCACTGAGAAACAGGCCAATCGCACCCAGCACATACAGCACCGCCAGATGCCCGTAGCGATCATTCAAGCGATCGGAGCTGCGTGGCACGATCAACAGACCGATGATCCCGAAGATGTACGGCACCGACGAGACAAAACCGGTCACCAGATCGCTGCCGCCAAACTGTTTGATCAGCGTCGGTAACCATAGACCGAGGCCATAAATGCTCAACGTCACCGGCAGATAGAACAGCGCCAGCAGCAACACGCGTTTGTCTTTCAGCGCATGCAGCGGATTGCCGTGGCGGGTCTGGCCGTACTCCTGCAGATCTTTTTTCAGCTCGCCGGTCAGCCAGTCCTTTTCCGCCTGATCCATCCATTTCACTTGTTGCGGCCCATCCGGCAACCAACGCAGCACCGGCCAGGTCAGCAGGATCGCCGGGGTGCCGATCACGATAAACAGCCACTGCCAGCCGTGCAGACCGAGAACGCCATCCATGCCGAGCAAACCACCGGACACCGGGCCGGTGATCATCATCGCGATGGGTTGCGAGAGGATGAACAGCCCGAGGATCTTGCCGCGATGGCGCACCGGGAACCATTGGGTGATGTAGTAGAGAACGCCGGGGAAGAACCCCGCCTCGGCCGCGCCGAGCAGAAAGCGCATCACGTAGAAACTGTGCGGGCCCTGGACGAAGGCCATGCCGATAGTGATCGCGCCCCAGGTGATCATGATTCGCGCGAACCAGCGTCGTGCGCCGAAGCGTTCGAGCATCAGGTTGCTGGGGATTTCGAGGAGGAAGTAACCAATGAAGAACAGCCCGGCGCCGAGGCCGTAAGCCGCATCGCCAATGCCGATGTCGGCGCCCATGTGCAGCTTGGCGAAGCCGACAGCGGAGCGATCCACATAGGCGATCAGGTACAGCAGGATCAGGAAAGGAATCAGTTTCAGCGTAATGCGCCGTATCAGCCGCAGTTCCTGGCTCATGAGATCGGTCTCCGATTGTTGTTTTTATAGAACCTCGGGGGACGCCTCTCACGGAAAACCGTCAGGGCCATCCCTCCGTCGAAAACGACTATATAGTAATACTAATTCACCAACAACACTTCCAAACATAGGTTTTTGAGCTTAGATTAAGCCGTAGCTGGAACACTATAGTCATACAATAAGAGAATCGATCATGTCTGATAAGAAACCCACCCTGCGCTCCGCCCAATGGTTTGGCACGGCCGACAAGAACGGCTTCATGTACCGCAGCTGGATGAAGAATCAGGGCATCGCCGACCACCAGTTCCACGGCAAGCCGATCATCGGCATCTGCAACACGTGGTCGGAGCTGACCCCGTGCAACGCCCACTTCCGCCAGATCGCGGAGCACGTCAAACGCGGGGTGATCGAGGCCGGTGGTTTTCCAGTGGAATTCCCGGTGTTCTCCAACGGCGAATCAAACCTGCGCCCGACCGCGATGCTCACCCGCAACCTGGCGAGCATGGACGTTGAAGAGGCGATTCGTGGCAACCCGATTGACGGCGTAGTGCTGCTGACCGGTTGCGACAAAACCACCCCGGCGCTGCTGATGGGCGCGGCCAGTTGCGATGTGCCGGCGATTGTTGTCACCGGCGGGCCGATGTTGAACGGCAAGCACAAAGGCAAGGACATCGGTTCCGGCACCGTGGTCTGGCAGCTCAGCGAACAGGTCAAGGCCGGCACCATCACCATCGATGATTTCCTCGCAGCCGAGGGCGGCATGTCGCGTTCGGCGGGCACCTGCAACACCATGGGCACCGCATCGACCATGGCTTGCATGGCGGAAGCACTGGGCACTTCGCTGCCGCACAACGCGGCGATCCCGGCGGTGGATGCGCGACGTTATGTGTTGGCGCACATGTCCGGCATGCGTGCGGTGGAGATGGTTCGCGAAGATTTGAAACTGTCGAAGATTCTGACTAAAGAAGCTTTCGAGAACGCTATCCGCGTGAACGCCGCGATCGGCGGTTCGACCAACGCGGTGATTCACTTGAAAGCCATCGCCGGGCGCATCGGCGTTGAGCTGGATCTGGATGACTGGACGCGCATCGGGCGCGGCATGCCGACCATTGTCGACCTACAGCCGTCGGGGCGTTTCCTGATGGAAGAATTTTATTACGCCGGTGGGTTGCCAGCGGTGCTGCGCCGTCTCGGTGAAGCCAATCTGATTCCGAATCCGAATGCACTGACCGTCAACGGCAAGTCGATCGGCGAGAACACCAAGGACGCGCCGATCTATGGCGAAGACGAGGTGATCCGCACGCTCGACAACCCGATTCGCGCCGATGGCGGGATTTGTGTGTTGCGCGGCAATCTGGCGCCACTCGGTGCGGTGCTCAAACCGTCTGCTGCGACCCCGGAATTGATGCAGCATCGCGGCCGCGCGGTGGTGTTCGAGAACTTCGACATGTACAAGGCGCGGATCAACGATCCGGAACTGGACGTCGACAAGGATTCGATTCTGGTGATGAAGAACTGCGGGCCAAAAGGTTATCCGGGCATGGCCGAAGTCGGCAACATGGGGCTGCCGGCCAAGCTGTTGGCGCAGGGTGTGACCGACATGGTGCGCATTTCCGATGCGCGAATGAGCGGCACGGCGTATGGCACCGTGGTTCTGCACGTGGCGCCGGAAGCGGCGGCTGGCGGGCCTTTGGCGACCGTGAAGGAAGGCGACTGGATCGAGCTGGATTGCGCCACCGGACGTTTGCACCTGGATATTCCGGATGCCGAATTGGCAGCGCGCATGGCGGATCTGCAGCCACCGCAGCAGTTGCTGGTGGGCGGCTATCGCCAGCTGTACATCGACCATGTGCTGCAGGCGGATCAGGGTTGCGACTTTGACTTCCTCGTTGGTTGCCGAGGCGCCGAAGTCCCGCGCCACTCCCACTGACGCAGCCGTCCCCCTGTGGGAGCGAGCCTGCTCGCGAAGAGGGAGTGTCAGTCGACATCTATTTGACTGATATGCCGCCTTCGCGAGCAGGCTCGCTCCCACATTTGGTTTGTGTGTCTGCCTCAAGATTGTCTGGTGCCTGCTATGATGCGCGGCATCTCCATCGCTCAGGATTGCCCCGCTCCCCATGGATTACCGCAAACCTTCCGACCGTAAAAGCATGCACTCGCGCATCGTCCAGGAACTGGGCATGCAGATCGTCTCCGGACGCTTCAAGCCCGACGACAAACTGCCCGCCGAAGCCCTGCTCTGCGAGGAGTATGCGGTCAGCCGGCCGGTGTTGCGCGAAGCCACGCGGGTGTTGGTGGCCAAGGGGTTGGTGTATTCGAAGCCACGCGTCGGTACGGTGGTCAAGGCTCGCCGCGAATGGCACATGCTCGACCCCGACGTGCTGCACTGGCTGATGCAGAGCAGCCCGCAGAATGAGTTTTTCAATGTGCTGACCAGTGTGCGCAGCATCATTGAGCCGGCTGCCGCCGCCCTCGCCGCTCAACATGCGACAGAAGCTGAAATTGCGGGGATTGGTGAGGCGTACCAGCGCATGGAAGCGGCGCCGACGCCGGAAGCGTTGTTACAGCCGGATCTGGATTTTCACAGCCGGATTGCCGACGCGACGCACAATGATTTGCTGGCGAACCTGTGCAACATGTTGTCGGTGGCGATTGCCGAGGCGTTGAAGCATTCGAATCAAAGGCCGAATCTGCATGAGCTGGCGTTGCCACGGCATAAGGCGATTCTAACCGCCATTGAGAACCGTGATGCCCTTGGTGCTCGGCATGCGACGTTGGTGCAGCTGGATGATGCGCGTAGTGCACTCAGCGTTGTGCTCGGCACAGAACTTTCCTGAATCTTGAGACTGCTTGCCCTCACCCTAGCCCTCTCCCTGTATGTACCGGAGACATGGTGGACAGGTGTTCGGAGACATGGTGGACACATTTTAATAGACACATTGCTCATCGCGAAGGAGATGGCCTGTGTCTTGGGAAGAGGTGTCCACCGTGCAGCTTCGTTCAGAATTCGTGCTGTTGGCTCGGCAAGAAGGGGCCAATGTTCGGCAGCTTTGCCGTCGATTCAATATCAGCCCAAGCACTGCCTACAAATGGCTAAACAGGTTTGAAAACCTCGGTGCGCAAGGGTTGATCGATCAGTCTCGACGACCAAAGACGTCACCCAAACGCTGCGCTGAAGAGGTTGAGCAGCAGATTTTGACCGTGAGTCAGGAGTACGCCGCTTGGGGCGCTCGCAAGCTCAAGCGTGTGTTGGAAGACGACGGCAAAGTGATGCCCTCTGTCAGCACCGTGCATGCGGTTTTACAGCGTCATTCGCGCGTTGATCCAAAGGCTGCCGAGGTCAAACCGTTCATCCGGTTCGAGCATGAAGC